>CAZQKI010000004.1:58034-63567 GCA_964592855.1 uncultured Lentisphaerales bacterium | reverse complement strand
CTAACGCCTAACTCCTAGTTTGCCCGGGCCGGGGGGCGCGGCAAGGCCGGGCCGGCGGCGACGCGGGACCTTGCCGGTCAGCGATAGGCCTTCGGGTCGACCCCGAGCTGGCGGATGCGGTAGTTCAGGATGCGTGGCGTCGTCTGCAGGAAGCGGGAGACGGCGGCGCCGTTGCCGTGGTGTTTCTTGAGCGCATCCACGACGATTTCGCGCTCGTAGCTGTCCACCAGGGTCTTCAAGCTGGCGCCTTCCTCGGGCAAGATGGAGGTGCGGGTCGCATCGCCGGTCTGGAGCGTGGGGGGGAGCGTGTAGCCGTGGATGACGTCGTCGGTGCAGGTGAGCACGGCGCGTTCAATGCAGTTCTCCAGCTCCCGCACATTTCCGGGCCAGTGATAAGCCATCATCATGTTGATGGCCGTCGTGGAGATCCGCAGGATGTTCTTCCCATAGAGGTCGGCGTACTTTTTCAGGAAGTGCTCGGCCAGCAGGAGGATGTCGGAACGGCGTTCGCGCAGCGGCGGCAGGTAGACGGGGAAGACGTTCAGGCGGTAGTAGAGATCCTCGCGGAAGCGGCCCTCGCGCATGGCCGCCTCGAGATTACGGTTGGTCGCGGCGATGATGCGGACACTGACCTTGATCGGCGTGTCGCCGCCAACGCGCTCGAAGGTCCGCTCCTGCAGCACGCGGAGCAGGCGGACCTGGACGGCGGCGGAGATGTCGCCGATTTCGTCCAGAAATAGCGAGCCTCCATGCGCCAGTTCAAAACGCCCCTTGCGCTGCTGCTGCGCCCCCGTGAACGACCCCTTCTCGTGGCCGAACAACTCGCTTTCAATCAGGTTCTCGGGGAGGGCGGCGCAGTTGATGCTGATAAAGGGCGCGTCGCGACGCGTGCTGCCGAAATGGAGGGCGCGGGCCACCAGTTCCTTGCCGGTGCCCGATTCGCCGCGGAGCAGCACCGTGGCCATGCTGTCGGCCACCTGCGCGATCTGATCGAAGACCATCCGCATGCCGCGCGCCTTGCCCACGAGATTGGCGGGCTGGTAGCGGTCGCCCAGCTGCCGCCGGAGGCGTTCGTTCTCCTCCTTCAGCCCTTCGCGTTCCGTCAGATTCTCCCGCATCGCCGCCACGGCCTCGGCCAGCAGGTTCGCCAAGAGCGTCAGGAAGGCGAGGTTGGCCTGCAGTTCGCTCTCCAGGGCGGGCTTGCAGTCCACACTCATCGTGCCGATGACCTGCCCGCGGTGGATGATCGGCACGCAGATGAAGGCGGAGGACTTGCCGGTGCGCGCCCGCGTCCGGTTCAGAAAACGCGGATCGCGGCTGATGTCCGGCACCAGCACCGGCCGCCCCGTGGCCGCCACGGCACCAGTGATCCCTTCGCCTGGCGAATAGGCCCCGCGCCGCGCCTCTTCGCTGGTCAGGCCCAGCGAGGCCTCGATGACGAAGACGTCGGTGTCGGGTTTGCGCAGCGTCAGGCAGCCGTTGGACATGTTCTTTTCGCGGGCCAGAATGTCGAGCACGTCCTGCATCAGTCCCGCCACGTCCTGACGATGCGTCAATGCCTTGGAAACGGCGTAGAGCACGGCCATTTCCGTCGACGCGGGATCGGGACCGGCGCCAGCAACGGGTTGTGCAGACGAATTCGGAATGATCGCGCCGGGCGACGCAGTGGCGGCAACATGCATGAAAGTTATTATAAATTGTCGCGGCTCCGCACGCAAGCGCGAGATTGATTTTCGACATTTTTGTCTTCTAGCAGACAAACTTGGTGCTAAAACCAAGTGGTAACCCCTATCAGTCGGGCGAAGGAGTCCTTGAAATGGCGTGCGTGGACGCAAACGGCAGAAAAACACCCGGTTTGGAGGGTACGTTTCGGCTTGGTATGATGCGTGCGTAGACAACGGTGACTTCATTGATCGAAACCCAGATTCACACGCATGCAAGCAACCCCTCATCAAGTGATTTACTCGCGGCCGGAGGCCCAAGGGCTCTATGACCCGGCCCATGAGCATGACGCTTGCGGCGTCGGCTTTCTTGCCCATTTGGATGGACAGGCTTCGCATCTGCTGATCGAACGCGGCAGCGAGGTGCTGCGCAACCTGCTGCACCGTGGCGCCTCGGGTGGCGACCCCGGCACGGGGGACGGCGCCGGCATCCTGACGCAGATTCCCGACGCGCTCTTCCGGCAACGGCTAGCGGCCACGAATGTCACGCTGCCGCCGGTGGGCGGGTACGGTGTCGGCATGTTCTTCCTTTCCCCGGACCCCCGTGTCCGGGAAGATTGTCAGACCATTGTCGCCGCCGTGCTGCGGGATGAGGGGCTTGGTCAGCTGGCCTGGCGCGAAGTGCCGGTCGACGACACGGTGCTGGGTGCGCAGGCGCGGGCGAGTTGTCCCGCGATCCTGCAGGTATTTGTCGATGGAAACGGGCTGAAGCACGAGGCCCTGGACCGCAAGCTCTACGTGGCACGCAAGCAGATGGAGCAGCAGATCCGCGCCCTCCGGCGTCCCGAGGCGCGCTTCTACGCCGTCAGCCTCTCGTGCCGCACGATCGTCTACAAAGGCATGCTGATGGGGGGGCAGGTCTCCGGCTTCTACCTCGACCTGGCCGCGCCGGACTATCGCTCCGCGCTGGCCGTGGTTCACCAGCGCTACAGCACTAACACGTTTCCCTCCTGGGAACTGGCCCAGCCCTTCCGCCAGCTCGCGCACAACGGCGAGATCAACACCCTCCGCGGCAACATCCGCCAGATGGACGCGCGCGAGCGCGCGCTCGGCCGTGGACTGCTGGGCGACGACGTTGGCAAAGTGCGGCCCGTCATCGAGCCGGGCGGCAGCGATTCCGCCGCCCTCGACAACGTGCTGGAACTGCTCAACCGGGCCGGCCGCGATCTGCCGCACGCCATGATGATGCTGATGCCCCAGGCCTGGGGCGAACGCTATCCGCTCGGTCCCGACCAGCGAGGCTTCTTCGAATATCACGCCGGGCTGATGGAGCCTTGGGACGGCCCCGCCGCCGTGGCCTTCAGCGATGGCGCCGTCGTCGGCGCGATGCTCGACCGCAACGGGCTCCGCCCGGCCCGCTACTCCCTCACGCATGACGGCTTCATCGTGCTGGCCTCCGAGAGCGGCGTGATCGACCTGCCGCCCGAGTCCATTGCCGAACGCGGGGCGCTGCGGCCCGGCCAGATGATTCTCGCCGATCTGGCCAACCACCGCCTGCTGCGGAATGCCGAGATCAAGAGCCGCGTCGCCCGCCGCCAGCCCTATCGGCGCTGGGTCGAAGAGCACCGGGTCGACGTGCATGGCCTCTTTGGCGCCGTCCTGGCCATCGAGCCCGACCTGAAGACGCTGCTCCGGCGTCAGCGCCTTTTCGGCTACAGCCGGGAGGATCTGCGTGTGGTCCTGATGCCGATGGCCGAGAAGTCGCACGAGGCCGTCGGCTCGATGGGCCACGATTCACCGCTGGCGGTCTGCTCGGAGCGGCCGCAATTGCTCTACAACTACTTCAAGCAGCTGTTCGCGCAGGTGACGAACCCGCCCATGGATCCGCTCCGCGAGGAGCTGGTGATGTCGCTCATGACCTTCATCGGCAACCCCTCCGACATCCTCGACGAGCGGCCCGCGCAGGCCAAGCTCATCAAGCTGCGCCATCCGTTTCTGACGGACCAGGACCTCGCACTGCTGCGCGCCTCAACGCAGTCCGGTTTCCGGGCTCGCACGCTCGGCATCGGCTTTCCACGCGGTGGGGGTGGCGCCGCCCTGGCAGCGGCGCTGGAGCAGCTGGGCCTGCAGGCGGAGGCGGCAGTCACGGCAGGCGACACGCTCGTCATTCTGAGCGACCGCGACCTTCCGGACGGCTGTGCGCCGATCCCGGCGCTGCTGGCGGTATCGGCCGTCAACCGCCACCTGACCCTTCGCGGCCTCCGCACCTCGGTCGGGCTGCTGGTCGAGTCGGCCGAGCCGCGCGAAGTGATGCACCTGGCGCTGCTGCTGGGCTATGGCGCCACGGCCGTCAATCCCTACTTCGCCTTCGAAAACGTGGCGGCGCTCTCGCTGGACGGCCAGATTGGCGGCGTCGGCGTGGTCAAGGCAATCGAAAACTACATCGGCGCCCTGAACGAGGGCTTGCGCAAGATCATGTCGAAGATGGGCATCTCGACGCTGCGCAGCTACCGCGGGGCGCAAGTCTTCGAGGCCATTGGACTGGCTCCCGATCTGATCGAGCGCTACTTCAACGGCACCGCCTCGCGCATCGGCGGCGTCGGCCTGGAGACGCTGGCGGCGGAGGCCTGTTTGCGCTGGCAGGCGGCCTTCGCACCCCGTCAGGACACCGCACCGCTGCTGCCCAGCGGCGGCTTCTACGAGGTCCGTCGCGACGGCGAGGGTCATCTCTGGAGCGCGGAGGCCGTCGCGCTGCTGCAGCAGGCGGTCCGCGAGGACCGCTACGATCTCTTCAGCCAGTACACGGCGCAGATCAACAATCGCGCGCGCGTCCCGTTCACGCTGCGCAGCCTGTTCGCCTTCCGGCCGGCCACGCCCGTGCCGCTGGAGGAGGTGGAGCCCGCCGAAAACATCATGCGCCGCTTTGTCACGGGCGCCATGTCCTTCGGCTCGCTCAGCGCCGAGGCGCACGAGGCGATCGCCATCGCCATGAACCGCATCGGCGCGCGGAGCAATAGCGGCGAGGGCGGCGAAGACCCCGTCCGTTACCGTCCGCTCCCCAACGGCGACAACCGTTGCAGCGCCATCAAGCAGGTGGCCAGCGGCCGTTTCGGCGTCACGGCCGAGTATTGCGTCAATGCCGCGGAACTGCAGATCAAGATCGCCCAGGGCGCCAAGCCGGGCGAGGGCGGTCAATTGCCGGGACACAAGGTGGATGCCGCCATCGCGCGGGTGCGCCATGCCACGCCGGGGGTCACACTGATCTCGCCGCCACCACACCACGACATCTACTCGATCGAGGACATCAAGCAGCTGATCTACGACTTGCGGAGCGTCAACCCGGAGGCCGAGGTGTCGGTCAAGCTGGTTTCTGAGCTTGGCGTGGGGACCATTGCGGCGGGCGTCGTCAAAGCCGGTGCAGACCGCGTCCTGATCAGCGGCTACGACGGCGGCACCGGCGCTTCGCCGCTGAGTTCCATCCGCCATGCCGGCGCGCCGTGGGAACTGGGGCTTTCCGAGACGCAGCAGACGCTGTTGCTCAATGGCCTGCGCGACCGCGTGCGCCTGCAGGTGGACGGACAGATCAAGACGGGGCGCGACGTGGTGATCGGCGCCCTCCTTGGCGCCGAGGAGTTCGGCTTCGCCACCACGGTCCTCGTCTGTCTGGGCTGCGTGATGATGCGCAAATGCAACCGAAACACCTGTCCCGTCGGCGTTGCCACGCAGGACCCCGCCCTCCGCTGCGCTTTCACCGGCCGCCCCGAACACGTGATCGCCTTCATGCGCTTCATCGCCCTGGAGACGCGCGAGCATCTGGCCGCCCTGGGTTTCCGCACGCTCGACGAGGCCATCGGACGCTGCGACCGGCTCGA
>CAZQKI010000004.1:0-57934 GCA_964592855.1 uncultured Lentisphaerales bacterium | reverse complement strand
CGGCGGCATGGCCACGCCGGACTGCCGGAGGACACCATCACGCTGCGCCTGACCGGCACGGCCGGCCAAAGCTTCGGCGCCTGGGCCACGGCCGGGTTGACGCTCGAGCTGACCGGCGCAGCCAACGACACCGTTGGCAAGGGACTCTCCGGCGGCCGGATCATCATCCGTCCGGCCGCTCCCGAAGTCGGTTCCGAACAGGCCATTGCCGGCAACGTGCTGCTCTATGGCGCCACGGGGGGCGAGGCCTTTCTGGCGGGAACGGTGGGCGAGCGCTTCGCCATCCGCAACAGCGGGGCGCGGGCGGTCGTCGAAGGGACCGGCGACCACGCCTGCGAATACATGACCGGCGGCCGCGTCGTGGTGCTGGGCCGCACCGGCGTCAACTTCGCCGCCGGCATGAGCGGTGGCATCGCCTACGTGTATGACGAGGACGGGCTCTTCGACACCCGCTGCAACCTGGAGATGGTCGACCTCGAGCCCGTCACGCAGGAGGCCGATGCACAGGAGCTGCGCGGACTCATCGAACGCCATGCACGTCTCACCGGCAGTCGGCGTGCGACGAGCCTGCTGTCGGACTGGACGCGGCAGCAACCCCGCTTCCTCAAGGTCTTGCCGATCGAATACCGCCAGGCGCTTGGCCTGATGCAGCCCGACGATGCCGCCACCCAGCGGGAAGAGGTGACCCATGGTTGACGGGGGATTTCCGAAGGCTGAAGGCCAAACGCTGAATGCAGGGACTTGCGCCATGGATCGTGATTCATCCAATCCGTTTCTGTCCATCCCGCGACGGGCTGCGCCGTACCGTGAGGTGCAGGAGCGGCTGGCGGACTGGCGGGAAGTCGAATGTTTGGTTTCTGAATCCGACTCCCGGAGGCAGGCCACCCGCTGCATGGAATGCGGACTCCCTTTCTGCCACGCTCACGGCTGTCCGCTGGGCAACCTGATCCCCGACACGAACCGCTGCATCCGCGAGGGGCGCTGGCGCGAGGCGCTCGACCTGCTGCTCGAAACGAACAACTTCCCCGAGTTCACGGGACGGGTCTGTCCGGCACCCTGCGAGACCTCCTGCGTCCTGGGCTTGAACCGCGAACCGGTCACGATCCGCAACAACGAGCGGGCCATCATCGAACTGGCCTTTTTGAACGGCTGGGTGCAGCCGCGTCCACCCGCCTGCCGCCTGCCGGGACGCGTGGCCGTGATCGGTTCCGGCCCGGCGGGCCTCGCCGCCGCCGACTCGCTCAACCGCATGGGGCATCCCGTGACGCTCTACGACGACGATCCGCGGCCCGGCGGGATCCTGCGCTACGGGATACCCGAGTTCAAGCTCGAGAAGCGCATCGTTGACCGGCGCGTGGATCTGATGCGCGCCGAGGGCGTGATCTTTGAAATGGGCGTCCGCGTCGGCGAAGACATTTCCAGCCGCTACCTGCAGACGCATTTCGACGCCATCTGCCTGGCGGGTGGTGCGCGGGAGCCGCGCGATCTGAAGGTGCCGGGCCGCGAGCTTAAGGGGATCCACTTCGCGCTCGACTTCCTCCGCGCGCAGAACCTCCGTCTGGACGGCGACGCGCTGACGCCGGGCGAGGACATCCTTGCCGCAGGACGGAACGTCGTGGTGATCGGCGGCGGCGACACAGGATCGGACTGCCTGGGCACCTCGTTGCGGCAGGGTGCGCGCAGCGTCCGCCAGTTCGAGATCCTCCCCGAGCCGCCGCCGTCACGGGATCCGGGCACCCCCTGGCCGGCCTGGCCACGGATGCGCCGCGACTCCAGCAGCCACCACGAGGGCGGGGAACGGCGCTGGTCCGTCACGACCGTCGCTTTTCTCGGCGATGCCGACGGGCATCTCGCCGGATTGCGTTGCGCGCAGGTCGAGTGGGGCAACGATGCGGGCGGACACCCCGTGCCACGCGCCAGGCCGGGCAGCGAGTTCGATGTTCAGGCCGATCTCGTGCTGATCGCGATGGGCTTCACCGGCGCAGTCCGCGGCAAGCTCCTGCAGGATCTCGGCGTGACGTATGATGCGCGCGGCAATGTGCAGAGGGATGCGCATCACCTGACCTCGGTGTCGGGCGTTTTCGCCAGTGGCGATCTGACGCGAGGAGCCTCGCTGGTCGTTCATGCCATCGCCGACGGCCGTGCCGCAGCCGAAGACGTGCATCAATGGCTTGGCTAGGAATCGAATCGTTATCCGTAGTCGTCGCCGGTGTCGTCCACCGGAAGGTTGAAGGATCGGTTGACGACCACGGCCTCACTGAACCCTGAATCCTGTCGCTTGCAAGGTATTGCACATGCCTCAGCGGATCAGAATCAGCGTGCCCTGGAATAAATAGAACCCCTTGGTTCCGTCCGCGGTCGCGGCCAGGCCCTTGTCCGCCAGCAAGCTGCCCGTGAAGCCGGGATAGCTCGGGCTGTTGATCAGCAGGTCGGTTCTGCGCATCTCGATCCACTCATCCGCCTGTTCGGGATTGCTGCTGCGCCAGATGGCGATCCGTCCGCCGCCGCCGCCAGCAGATCCGACCTGGGCGCTTCTGGCGCCGCCGTTCGCGCGGATCACGCCTGCACCGGCGATTTTCCGCCCGCACAAGAACACCGAACCACCGCTGCCGCCGTTGCCGCCGTAATAGGCGCCGTAATGGCCGTCAGCCGACACCAGACCGTCGACGGTCACAACGCCTCGGGCGACCAGGTGGACCGATCCGCCTCCCTTGCCGCTGTTGTAGAGGGTGAAGGTGCCGCCCGGACTGCCGGGTTCGAAGGGGTGCGATGCGCTGCCGTAGGTCACTCCGCCCAAGGCCCCCCCTCCTTTGCCTCCGTATCCGCCGCCGCTGGTGCTGCTTTTGCCGGCGCCAGGTCCGTTTGCGTTCGCGGAGCGTGGAATGTAGCCGGCGCCGACCGACCAGATTCCGCCACCTGCCGCGACAGTTGCATCGCCCTCGACCCGAACGCCGACGATGGCGTTGGTCGTTCCCGCTGGGCCGTTGGTGCCGCAGGTGAACGGCCAGAGCCAGCCGCGGGCGCCGATCATCAAATCGTTTCCCACGTCGAGTCGTGCGCCGTGGAGGGTGTTGGTGAAGCGGCTCGTGAGCGCCAGACGCCCTTCCACGGTTCCCCTGAGGTCCGCCGGCAGTGTCCCGCCGCCGGCGATGGTGACATCGCCCGGCACGTCGAGGGAGTAGCCGACTGGGAATCGGACGACGCAGTTGCTCACTGTCAGCGATCCCGGCGTCCACCGTTCAGGTGCCGTGCCGATGTAAAGGGTCGTATGCCAGAACCGGTGGTTGCTCAGCACGGCGGCGCCTGTTGGCGTCGATGAAAGGAGGGACGTGTCGGGCAGCCACAGCGTTCCCATTTCGCCCCAGAACTCCCAGGATGCCGAAGTGGTCGTGTTCGTGTAGGCAAAAGTTGAGAACCGCACACCCGGAATCGGCGACACGGCGGCCTGAGCCGCGGCAGCGTAGCGGATGACAATGCGTCCGCCGCCTGCCGATGCATGGGAGTAGTTGCCTTGTCCGCCGTCGGCGCGCAGGAGTCCGGTATTCGCACCGCGAAGGGTGTGGCAGTCCAGTTCAATGCCGCCCCCCGAGCCGCCTGGGCCATGGTTAGAAAGTCCATAATCCCCCCGTGCCGTCAGCAGTCCGTCGATCACCGCGTCGCCGGCAACGGTCAGGCGGATGACGCCACCACCTTTGCCTCCTTTGGCCAGTACGGCGCCGCCCGTGCCGACTTGCACGGGACCCAGCACGCTGCCGTAGACCGTGCCGGGGCCATTCCCACTGTATAAGGTCTGCCCGCCCCGTCCGCCATATCCCGGCGCGCTGTCCCGGGCCGTGTTCAAGCCCGGACCGATCGTTTCGGCAAAGCCGCGGTAGTCGGCGTCGATCCCGCCGCCGGCTGCGACCAGCAGGTCGCTGCTCACCGAAACCATGATCGGTGCGCCATTGGTCGGATGGGCGTAGGGAACAAGCCATGAATTCGCCTGGATGCGCAAATCTCCGCCCACGTCGAGGCGTGCGCCTGCCAAGGTCAACGGATCGGCTGTGGGGGCGGCATAGAGGTGCAAGGCCGCGCCGTTCGTGAGAATCATATCATTGGTGACGTTCACGTGGAGGCCTTCGGGCAGACCGAAAACGCAATCGTCGATGGTCAGCGCATGGGGCGCCCATTCCGTGAAACCCGGAATCACCAACCGGATCTGGTTGAGCCGTTTGGCCGACAGGGCGGCACCCGTCAGCAACCGCGTGTCGGGGAGGTAGAGCGTCGCCATGTCCGGCAGCAGACTCTCCAGATTCGACCGTAAGTTCGAATGTCCGCCAGGCTTCCCCTCGAAGCGGACCGGCGGGCTAGGTTCGGCAAGGGCTGCCTGAGCCGACGTGTTGTAGTGAATGGCAATCCGTCCGCCGGTTCCCTCGACGCCATTGAAGACCCCGCCGCCACCGTTGGCGCGGATCAGGCCGGTGGCGCTTCCGGCAAAGGTGCGGCAGTCGATCCAGATTGAACCCCCTGTTCCGCCGCCGTAGTGGTTCGCGCTGGCGGTCTGCCCATTGGCCGTGATCGTTCCCCGTACCGTGATCTTTCCGGTGGCAACGACACGGACGGCGCCGCCGCCGTTGCCGCCCGAGGTCGAATATCCGCCGCTTCCCGGTTGCACGGGTGCATCAGGATCGTTGTAGGCAAGCCCGCCCAACGTGCCATTGCGGCGCCCAGGTCCGCTGTGTCCGGAGCCTGCCGCACCGATGGTGGCGATTCCGGGGCCTTTCCCCTTCAAGTAGCCCACATTGTCTGCATTAATGGTGCCGCCGGTCTCGATGGTCAGATTGGAGCAGGTGATCGATACGCGGGCGTCGGGTTTCCAGACGCCTGCGACGGTTCCTGTCGCCGAGTTGACGAGATGCGTCATGGATGCGCCATTGTTGATCGTCACCTCGTTTGCAATCAAGGCGGTGGCCCAGTTCGTGAAGGTCAGCGAACCGCCGTTCATCGTCAGCGAGGCCAATTGCGGCGTTGCGTTGGTCAACCGCACCGCACCCGACGTGATTACTGCCACGTCATTCGACTGCGGCACCCCCTCGCTCCAGTTGCCGGTGCTGGCGAACCAGTCGCCCGTCCCCGTCCAGACCGTGGTTTTTGCCTGAACTGCGCTGGCTGCGATCCCCAGCGCAAGAATCACAAATACTTCCAACATGCTACGGTTAATCGGTCGCATCGCACCACCCCACTCTTGTTCATGACTTCAGCATTCAAGCGCTCCCGGTGCACAATGATCCATTTGCTGCTCCGCATCGTGACGGGTTTGACAGCCTCAAAGCTGTATGAAGATGCACTAAAGTTCAATGATAGCAATGACCCAAGATGATGTGCAAGATGCAAATGCAGATGAAGATGCAAATGCATGATGACGAGGGTGTGATTCAATCTTGTTGATCAGGGAGAGGCTGAAGAGGCGGGAGCGTTGGCGGGCGATTCGCGAATGAAGCCGATTATTTAAAAATAGGGTTTGATGTCAGCGAACGCCGTCCACGCTCCACCGTCCACGCGATCTGTGTCCGATGACCGTCATGGCCCATGAGTGACGCGCAGAATATCCGAATCTTCCAGCGGCACCTGTACCGTGAGTACGCCGGCATTGAGTTGATGCGGCAGGCGGCCAAGTTTCGCGGATTTTACCTGGCTGACACGGCCAGTCTGTTGCAAACGCACGGTGATGGTGCCGACCGGCGCTTCGTGAGCTTTGTTGAGGAACACCAGTGAAGCGCCGGGCGCGTCCATAACCGAGGTCAGGATGCCCGGCACTGAGAGTTCCACTGGCCGTGTTATGCCGGCGTGGGTCAGCAGCGCCGTCGCCAGGGTGCAGGCCGGGGTGCCGTTCGTCACGCCCTGATCTTTGACCGGATAATCCAGCGTATACCGTTCGCGCACATAGGCTTCGCCAGTCAGGGCGCCGACGAGCACCGCAGTGCCGTGGACAAAGCTGTTGACAATGATCGCCGGTTTGCCGTCGTCGTAACGGCCGATGACACGCCCGCTGGTTGGCGTCACGTCCATGCGCATGCCCCACACCGGAATCTCGCTTTGAGTCGTGATGCTGGTGGGCGAAACGCGGATGGTGCCCTGGCGCGTGAAATTGAACTTGCCGATGCGCGCGTTGAAGAAAGTGGACGCCCAGCGGAAGCCTCCGGGCTGAAGCACCGTATTGTTCTGGCTGACGCCGAAGACGGGGTTCATGATCGAGCTTGGCTGCGAGTATTCATCGAGTGACATCGCCCCA
Organism: uncultured Lentisphaerales bacterium; assembly: GCA_964592855.1. Classification (GTDB taxonomy): domain Bacteria; phylum Verrucomicrobiota; class Kiritimatiellia; order RFP12; family JAAYLN01; genus JAAYLN01. The sequence continues at coordinate 51,663 of CAZQKI010000004.1, read as the reverse complement.
ACTTGAGCCCACAGGCGCCCGCCGCCTTGCACCCAGGAAACGATGGCGCGCTGTACATCGCTGCGCACCTGCGGGTCGCTGACATAAAGCAGCCCGTAGTTCTTGAGAATGCCGTCGTGGAGAATGTCCTGTTCGCTGACGAGGTCAACCGGCACGCCGCTGTGACGCAATGCCAGGTAGAGCTGCTGGCGCTCGGAGCTGAAATACATGCCGTGGCGCTGCATGATATCGGAGGTGTTGGCGATCAGCATCGCGACGCGCGTCGGGCGCAGGCGCGCCTGCAATATTTCTTCCTCGAACTTCTGCGCTTCGGTTGTGAGCTGCGTAATCTGGCGAAGTGTTGGAGCGTGCTCGGCCCAGGCCTCGCCGATGTTGCTGATCGGGCCATACAGGTAGAAGCCGAATTCCTTGACGCCCTGCATCATCCACGAATAGAAGCGCGGGCGCGGCACGCTGCCCACGACATAGGCCGACAGCGGCAGGTTGTATTTGCGTGCCGCGGCCCGCATTACGTCGGTGCCAAACGCGGTGAAGCCGGCGCCCAGATCGGTGCTGGCGACCCAGTCTTCCAGCATCACGCCTGTCATCGCGGCCTGGCGCCCCATTTCAAGAATATCTATATTGCCGGTCGTCATGCGGTTGTTGTTGCCCATGAAGCCGTTCTGAATCGGCCCGGCCTGATAGTTGACGGCAATCATCTTGACGTTGGGAAAATACTTCTCCACTTTGCTGGTCGCGGTTTTGTAGTGCATAATGTCGTAGTCGTTGCTGAAGCGCCACGTCCAGTAGTAACGGCGCAGCGTGGTGACGGCGACGCCCGGAGCGTCTACAACGGAGCGATCCTGCAACGGCTCGATCTGGTCCCAGCGAGTGGCCCCGAAAAACTGTGGCGTCCAGGTCGGGTCGCCCGGCTTCCGGCTTTGCAGCCATGAGCGGAAATAGGCCAGCAGTTGCGGCGTTTCGCGGATCGCTTTTTCCTGCGTGACCGGCATGATTTCGTCGCCCAGGTTGAAGTGATCGGCTATCTGCAGCGAATAGGGTTGCTGCACTTTCAGGCGCGCCGCCATCTTCTGATAATAATCTTCAAAGACCCGCTCCCAGCGCTGCGGCGGCGTTTCGTCCAGCCGATACTCGTACTGCTTGTCATAGCCTTCGCTCGTATAGCGCCACATTGAGGTCCAGCCAACCAGACTGGTATCAACCATGCCATACTTACGCGCCAGTTCGCTAAAGAGCTGCTGGTCCAGCCCAATTGGCGTTACGCTGTTGAGACCCAGGTCCGCGAATGTCTGGAAGTCGGGTTCGGCCTGCTCACGCGAGGACGAGCCGCCCGTGGTCGGTGCGCGATAGGTGGAGTGGCTGGCCCAGGTTCCGAAGCGCAAGTGCGTAGCGCGCGGGGCGGGCGGAAGGTTCAGCGAGACGGCGAGTTGGCGACGACGGCGCGCCCAGTCGGTGAAGCTTTCCACCATCTTCAAGCCGGCCAGCCCGCCCTGTATCGGCATGCGCACCGCCACCGTGCCCCGGGAGTCTATGGGTTCGCGGACGGTGTAGAAGACACCCGAGGCCGCCGGCTGCGTGGCGAGTTCGAGATTCAAATACAGATTGGCGGGCAGGGGAACGACTTGCGGGCGCACCACAAACGCCGTGTGCCACTGTGCCGATTTGGAAACGGGCAGCTCGACCCACACCGACCACTGCCCGGCGCGCAGCCAGTCGGCATTGGTCGCCGGCGCCACCCACGGCAACGGCTTGCCCCACGCCTCGCCTTCAGGCCAGGTCACCGGCTGCAGGCCGCCGGCCCACACGGTGCCCGTGGGACGACGCAGCGGCTTATAGGGATTTGTCTCGTTATCAATGATGACGCTATAGGCCAAGTTGGCCGGCTCGGTGATGCGGAAGCGTGCCCACGTCTTGCCGGTAAACTCAGCCGGATTATTGCGCCGCAGCCACGCCTGGATTTGCGGGTTCTGCGAAATATCAACCGGTGTCGGCTGGGGCACGGGCACCTGCGCCGAGCAGGCCGTGGGCAGCAGACCCAGGACCACGAGCGGCAACCATTTGAATAAGTTCATCGGAGTAATCCTGACTCGATACAGAATGCAAACCCAAAAGAGAGGGCGGAGGCAAATACCTGGTTGCAGGATAGCGGACGGTCAGCAATCGACCGTCCTACGCGATTCTAGCGCGGTCCTCCCCACTGTCTGAACCACAGGTCCAGTTGCCCGGAACCCGGCACCTGCAACCTCATCTCACCCCCACCCCGATCACCTGCACGTCTCCCGCCTCGATCCGAACGGGCACGGTCTGCCAGCCGTCCTGGTCCTTCCTCACCGTGAGTTCGCGCGGCTGGGTGAACTCCCTGGCAGTGCGCACCGCCAGTTTGGTGCGGACGACCACGTCGGCCGCCTGGCGACGGTCCACGCGGGCGACGCCGTGCTGGGTCTTGTCGACTCCGCGATTGTTGACCAGCGCTACCAGCCAGCCGTCCTTGGTCTTGTTCACCTGGTACATGATCTCGCCCGCGGGCCGCGAGCCATCAGCCAGCCGCACGTCGACGGGCAACAGATCGGACGTCAGGCCGTCGAGCAGCCACGCCAGGCTCGGGTGGGCCCGTTCGTCCTGGCCCATTAAGTGCGGCATCAATGTCACGATGACGGCGCCTTCGCCCACCTTGTGCCGCGTGATCAGCGGCACGTCCGTTCCCGCCCAGGCCAGTACCTCGGCGCCGGCCAGCTTGACGGCCGCCGCTTCGTACGGCGTGCACGGCCGGGGTTCGCCGCCCGCCGGCGTCCATTGCTCGGCGCGGTGGTCGGCGCCGGCGGCCGGGCCGATGCGTTCCAGCCCGAGCAGCTCGGCGGGCAGGCCCGGTGCTGCGGCGATATTGACGACCAGCGTGCCGCCTTTGCGGACATAGTCGCGCACCGTGTCTTTGATCGGGCCGAGATCGACGTCGCCCGCGGCCCAGACGACGGGATAATCGAGGATCGCCCTGGCGCGGGCGGGGCGGTCGACGAGCAAGTCGAAGATGTTGCCGTACCGGCCGCTGGGCATGCTCACATCCGGGGTGTGCGGCAGCCCCTCGGTGACGCCGACTGGATACCAGAGCAGGTTGAACAGCTCGCGCAGTTCGAGGTCGTTCACGTCCTCGGCGAAATGCTCCAGCATCTTGCCGTGGTAGTTCACCCGATCGTAGCCGTGCCCGTAGCTCAGCAGCACCGCCACCGGCGTGTACGGCTCGCCGCGGTCGGGCAGCCGGTCCACAAATGCCTGGAACTCCTCTGTGCCCCGGCCGAACGGCGAGAGCTGGATCGGATGCGTGCCGGGCCCCGGCTTGATCCACTGGTTGCCGAGCCCCTGTTCCCAGTAGATCGCCGACGCGCCCCCGAGATAGTTCAGGTAGTAGAGCTTGCGGTACCAGGTGGCGCCCACCCCGTCGGTCACGGCGTACTTGCTGTGCCACCAGCTCGGCGCGCCGCGGGGCACAACCGGATTCTGGTAGAAATAGTTGCAGGCGTCGCCGAAATTGCCGCTGGCGTAGTTCAGCCACGCGCACCCGTACTGGCGGGCGGCGCCCCGCATGAACGCGATCCGCATGGGCGCGTGGAGGTTGGTCGCGTCCAGCTCGTAGGCCACCGTCCGCGCCCCCATCTCAGAGAACTGGTGCGCCAGCGCAATGCTGTCACAGCTCAGACAGGCGATGCTCGTCGCCCGGAACGACTCCGGCACGGTCGTCTTGAACATCCGGGTCCAGTCCGCCGCCTGTGCCTTCAGCAGCTCACGGCCCCAGGCGTCGACGTGTTCGCGCCGGGTCTTGCCCAGCGCCTGGGTCGGCATGCTCACCTGCATCGTGCCGATCGCTTCGCCGTGGATCCAGCCCAGGAACTGCCCCGCCAGCGGGCCGCTCAGTGCCGCGTACGTCGCCGGCCCGTTGGTCGCGTTGTAGGGCGGGTTGGCATAATTCGTCAACAGAAAGAACGGCGACTTCGATTTCGCCAGCCACTGGTACAACGGCGTGTCCGCCGACAGGTCCGGCATCTCGCCGAGATAGAACCCGGGCACGTACCCCGGCCAGTGGAGCACGGGCAAGGCCTTCGCCCCGGCAAAGTCTTTGTGGAATGTCTCGCGGATGTCGCGCGGCGGCCCGAACTGGAACAGCACGTCGTTCAGTTTCACGGCGTCCACGTTCTGGGACGCCCACCAGCTCTTGTCACTGCCCAGGTTCACCCACATCACAAAATCGCGGCCCGCCATCTTCGGCCGGTTCCACGAGCCGCCTATCTTCAGTCCTTTGGCCGACCCGCGCCAGGCCGCGGCGCCCGCCGGCGCTTCGTCAATCGCCTGCAGGTACAGGAACGGCGGTTTCTCGCGCCCGACCGGCACGTACTCCAGGTCATCAGTCACCAGCACCGCGTCGACCTGCCGGAAATTCTCCCCGGCCTTGTCGATCACCAGCCGCAACTGCCCCGGGCCGGCCTCCAACGTGCCCTCGACGCCGGCCCAGGCGAAGCTGAACCCCCAGTACAACTGGTACTCGTCGTTCGGCGAGACCGCGGCGCGGATGCCCAGCTCGCCGTTGATCTTGTCGCGGCCGCCCTGCTGGACCACGACCCGGAACGGCTCGGTCTGATTGCGATGGTCATAGTACCGGACCCAGACCTTGTGCCGACCCGCCCGCGGAACGGTGAAGTCGCGGCGACACTCCGCCTTGGTCTCCTGGGGCGCCGCCCCGACTGAGTTCCACTCGCTCTCGCCGCCCTGCGTCCACTCAGCGCTGATCCCGGGACCCGCCAACCCCCAGTGTCCCGTTGCCTTGTACGCCGCCGGGCCCGACCAGTACCCGAACCGCCCCGCGACCCCCGCGAACCACTCGGGCTCGAACCAGAGATAGACCGGCGGGGGCGTGGCGGCGGGCGCTTGGGCCACTACCCGGCCACCGAGCACGACCAGCGCTGTCAGCCACACGAATCTCAGCTTCCAGTTCGTCTTCACCAGTGTCTCCTCCCGCGCTGCCGCGGCACGTTCCCGCATCGTCCCACCCCTGAGTAGGCCCGGGCTGTCCCGGCCTGAGTCCAGGTCTGAGCTGCGGGGGACCGATCACCAGGCCTTGCCCCGGGATGGGGCTGACGTATCCTGAATGCGTTGATCGCCGGCCCTATTCCTTATCCAGAAAGCGATCAAGCCCGAATAATCGTTTCGGATTGTCAACAAACAGCCATGTCGCCACTTCCTTTGCACGCGCCAGACTGAGCGAACCGTCTGTCACCTTCTGCGTGAGTGCCGCCGCGACATTTTGGCGGGCAAGGAACTGATGACCATAGACACCATCAACAAAGCAGTAATCCCCTCCGAATGCGCTGATCTTGTTGGCGGGCACCGCATCCAGCCACTCTACAAGTGCGCGCCGAGCCGCTTCCGGACTGATAATGTGCCCCCAACACATATCGATGAAGACATTCCGGAAATTCTTGGCCAGGTTGCCAAGTTCCATTACATAAGGATAGCCCATGTGGAAAATGTCAAACCGAGCATTGCGGTATTCCAGGAAAAGGTTCGTCAAGAGTGTCGGATTGGAGTCATAGATCACGTTGCCATTGCCTTCGTGGAGACCCGTATGTATCTGATAAACGAGTTTGTTGTCATCAGCCACGCGACACACAAAATGCATCATCCAGTCTGAGAGCGCCTTCGCCACTTTAATGGGCCGCCGCCAGTCCGGGAGATTGGAGTCGGTGAACAGTTCATTGAAGGCGCGATCAGCATCTGCATGGGTGACTTTATCGAAACGAAGACTTCGTTCATACGCCAGACCGCATTTCAGGCAAACGACCCTTGTTTTCCCATTCAAGCGCCTCACAATGTGTCGGCGCGTAACTTCCATCCAGTCGGCAAGGGTATGTACCTCAAGTCCCACCTCCGACCCGGTGGAGCGTATGTGGCTGTAGTGAGTCGGGCAGATGAACCCGTCTGTCCTCATGGTGAACACAAACGGATCCTCGGTCTCTTGATACGGCATGGGCATTGAATCCCGGATCGACAGGGAGATACCCGATCTTTCTCGCAACACAAACCGGTAATGCCCACCACGGGTGCGGGCTTCCTTGAACCGATGGTCCAGTTGTTCTATCGTTTGACCATTGATCGTGTCGATGCCGTAAAGATCTCTGGCGGCAAGGGACAGAGACCGTCCGTAGCCTGTAGACTCCGCCGCATGCCAATAGGGCTCGACGAGCTTCCATCGGAACTTGATGTCTTGGCGGTTATCCCGAACGGTTGCGAGATCCTTGTCACTCAGGCCGGCGGAAACCAGATCGCACGAAAAATAGTGAATCAACCATTCCTCAAGAACATCAGTCTCTTTCGGACGCTCTGACTCGAACGGCAGATGCTCGTGGGTATCGATTATTTTTAGCGATTGAACCTGTTCAAGCAAACTGCTGTATGTGTCCATGTGCGTCTCCTTCGTTTCGTTATCCGGCGAACGAATAGCGTTTTATCCCTCGTGCGGCAAGTGTAGAGCGGCTGCGGATTGGTGACAAGCGGTTATTTGCCGCACCCGATAAAGCTCACCATGTCAACAAATCCCGATTTGCTGTTCTTGTCCGAACAATGGCTGGCGGCGGACGGCAGGCCGTCGGCCGTCACAGCTGATCGGTGTGCATTTTTCGCTTGAGGAAGGCCATGTAGTGGCCCCAGTCGGCGCGGGACAGGAAATGTCTTCCGGCACGGAGGTGGTAGCCGATGCAACCTTCCGTCAGCGAAGTGCCCACCTTGGGAAGTTCAGCGGGGGAGACCAGTCCCTTGCGGTCCAGCAAATCCCACACCGGCGATGCGGCATAGGCCGAGAGGAACTCGCTGACGGGGTCGGCGCCGCGATCCAACTCCGCGCTCCCGATGGCGAGCAGGCGGGGTGCGATGAGGGCGAGAAGCATGTGCTGGTCGTAGGGCAGGCTGTCCTCGCTCCCGATGAACGACAGGAATTTCGGGCAGAACCAGTCCCAGGAGCCGCAGCGCCTGAAATCGTCCACACGCTCGCCCTGGCCATGCTTGGCGATGGCCGCGCCGCCGAATCCGGAGTTGTTCGAGATCGCCGCCCAGAAGCGCTCGTCCTGCGCGCCGGTCCAGAGCGCGGTCTTGCCGAGGCGGGAGTGCCCGATGACGGCCACGCGTCCGGAGTCGAGTTCCGGTTGCGTGCAAAGGTAGTCGTAGACGCGGCTTGCGCAGTAGGCCCACATGCCGATCTTGCCCCACTCGTCCGGTTTGCGTTCGCCGTGGATGAAGTGCTTGGCCAGCCCGTCCGAGTAGTCGCCGAAGTGATTGTCGTTGACCGCATCCTGGTAGCAGAGCACCGCCAGGGCGAATCCGTTGTCGGTGATCTCCTCGACCGGCACGTATTTGTCGGGGAGGGTATCGCGAAACGCCAAGTGCAGGAATACGGGGAGAGGGCGTCCGGCGTTCGGAATGAACAGGTGTATTGGAAACGAGCATTCGCCTGACGGCGTGGTAAAGGAGATGACGACGTGGCGCTCGGTCACCTTGCCGGCGTATGCGTCGGTCTGTTCGGTTGTCACCTCGCCACGCACCGACGGCGGCGGTGCCGGCGTCCAGCCATAGAGGTTGTCGCTCAGCAAGGCCAGCAGTTCAGCGCGGCGCCTGGGCCAGTTCTCCGCGATGACTTTTCCGCCATCGTTAAACGTGAGCAGCGGCATGAGATTGCGGGAATCGATCGCGTTTTTCTTAACAGTCACAATAAGCTCCTCACACGCCGCTCTGGGGATGCTGCGTCACAGCCTCCCAGGCCACTTCCTGCAGCACGCGAACCGTCTCGCCGCTCCACTCGGGGTTCTGTTCCCTGGCCAGTATCTCCGGCGTCGGCAGGCCCGCCGGACTGCGACGATAGAAGACCGCGTAATGGCAATACGCCACGAGCACTTGCAGGGGAAGCGCAGGATGGCCGACCCGGTCGCGGAACAATTCAGTCTGCGTTTTCAGTCCGCCGGCATTCCCGGCGATGATCCGCTCGCGCAACGCAATGACCGCCTGACCGGCCGGCACAATGTACAGCACCGTTTTGCCGAGCTTCTGGTTCACGGCCGCGCAATATTCATCGATGCTTTTGAACACCGGGTCGTGAATCGTCCGAAGCTCTGCGCCGGTGATGCCGTCGTAATCCCAGGTTCTGGCGCTCCGGATTTCGCTGATCGGTTCGACCGTGTCGCGCCACAACCAGTCTTCCTGGACGGTTATCCGGATCTTCGGGTTCTTCGCCAGTGCCAGCGCGGCGAACTTGTCGATGCCATCGTCCGGCATGAAGATCGGCGCCAGGGTCAACACGTCAACCTGGCCCGTTTCCAACGCCTGCTTGGCCTTGTTGGTCGCATCCGGCACGTCCCAGTGTTGAATGACCCGCGAACCGCCGATCGCCGACAAGCCGAGGTACTCCTGACCTGAGATGCCGGCGGCTGCGGCAATGTCTTGCAGAATGGGCGCGATGAAGACATGAAAACTGTGGCCCGTGTAGAAAATTCGCTGTCCTTGCATGATCATTCCCGTTGTCTTGAGACTCATATCTGATTCTTTCCTGCTCTGTAGTTCTGCCTCACGCGAACGGGCGTGTGTCATGGTTGCCGCGCCTCGCGGCATACCATGTACCCTTTATCCCATCGGACTGCATCGCTCAAGGATGAGTTTTTGTGTTTCGCTCCCGCCAATAGCGTTTTATCCCTCGTGCAGCAAGTGTAGAGCGGCTGCGGATTGGTGACAAGCGGTTTTTGTCGCATGGGGGATGAATTGTTCGCTCTTGAGGGCCCGAGCCTGCTACGTGCCCTTTGCGCCGTCCACCGTTGTCGTCGCCGTTGTCGTCCACTGGATGGGGGGAGGGTCGGTTGACGACTACGGCGACGACTACGGATCACGATTTCCTCCGGTCGTTCCTTTCTCTTTCTTCCCGCCCAACAAGGTGTTCAGAACTTCAGGGGCATAGCTAGTCATTTGCACCGCTTTTGAGATCGGCGCTGCGAAGACATTAATGTCTTGAAATATTAATTAATAACATTTATGAAGTGCGTGATAATGCCGTTGCATATTCCGTTAATTCATATAATATGTTGTAGTCTAGTATTCTAAGAAAATGTTGACCGCGTTGGCATGCTTTAGGCGAATACACAATCGTGCAATATTTTAACGTATGGATGAAACCTGAAAGGACAAGACCTATGTACAAACGCTTATTGATCATTTTTTTGGTGTCGTTGGCTGCGCTTCACGGGTTTTCCCAGGAAGCGGCGGTAGCGGCTCCGGTCTTCACGCAGGAGATGGCCGATTCGCTAAGAAACGCCAAAGTGAACCTCGACACGGTCTGGGTGCTGCTCGCGGCGTTTCTGGTGTTCTTCATGAATCTGGGTTTCGCCATGGTCGAGTCGGGGTTGTGCCGGGCGAAGAACACGGTGAACATCTTGGCGAAGAACTTTATTGTCTTCGCCATTTCATCCATCGCCTTCTGGGTTCTGGGATGGGGGCTGATGTACGGCGACGGAAGCGGTTTTGCCGGGCTGAAGGGCATTCTCTTCGCCGCCGGCGCCGACAACAGTCCCGCGACGGGGGAAGCCTATCGGGGGGTCTACCGTTCGATCAACTGGGCCGGCGTCCCTTTCTGGGCCAAGTTCCTGTTCCAGTTGGTGTTTGCCGGCACGGCGGCGACGATCGTCTCGGGCGCGGTGGCGGAGCGGATCAAGTTTGTCGCCTTCATCGTCTTTTCGTTCGTCATCGTGGGGGTGATGTATCCGTTGACCGGCCACTGGATCTGGGGTGGGGGGTGGTTACAGAAGCTCGGGATGTGGGACTTTGCGGGCTCGACGGTCGTTCATTCGGTCGGTGGCTGGGCCGCGCTGGCCGGGGTATTGCTGCTGGGGCCGCGGCTGGGCAAATACCGTCCTGACGGGAGCGTTCGGCCGATTTTCGGGCACAACATGTCCACCACGGCGCTGGGCGTGCTGGTGCTCTGGTTCGGGTGGTTCGGCTTCAACCCGGGATCCACCATGGCCGCCAGCGCCAATGACATCGGGCGCATCGCGGTGACAACGAACATGGCGGCGGCGGCGGCCACGCTGAGCGCGACGGCAATGGCGTGGCTGCTGCTGGGCAAGCCCGATCTCTCCATGATTCTGAACGGATGCCTTGCCGGTCTGGTCGCGGTGACGGCGTCGTGCGCCTATGTGAGCGTCGGCGCCGCGGCGGTGATCGGTCTCATCGCCGGCCTGCTGGTCGTGCCGGCCGTCCTGTTCTTCGACAAGGTCAGGCTGGACGATCCCGTCGGCGCGTTGTCGGTGCACTTGGTCAATGGCGTCTTTGGAACCTTGGCTGTCGGACTGTTTGCGCAGGATTCGATCATGCCGGGCACCACGGGCAACGGCCTGTTCTACGGCGGCGGGACCGCACTGCTCGGACGGCAGGCGCTCGGGGTCGCCGCTGTGGGCCTCTTTACCTTTGCCGTTGCGCTGGCTGCGTGGCTGGTCATCCGGGCGGTCATCGGACTGCGGGTCAGCCGCGAAGAGGAACTGGGCGGGCTCGACATGGGCGAGCACGGCATGGAGGCCTATCCGGACTTCCAGGGATTTCTGACCAAGTGAACGAAGGGAGCGAGTAACATGAAACTGATCATCGCCTACATTCAGCCTGAAAAGCTCACCGATGTGAAACAGGCGCTCTTTGCCGCCGAAGTTTTCAAGATGTCGGCCTCCAACGCCCTGGGCTGCGGACAGCAGAAAGGGTATCACGAGGCGTACCGTGGCGCGGTCGAGGAAATCAACCTGCTGAAGAAGGTGCGCCTCGAGATCGCGGTCAACGACGAGTTTGTCGAGCCGACCGTGGCGGCCATCATCAAAGGGGCGCGAACCGGCAAGATCGGCGACGGCAAGATCTTCATCCTCGACTTGCCGGAATGCATCCGCATCCGGACCGGCGAGAAGGGTGGGGCGGCCATTGGCTAGTCCAGCGCACATAATTGTGGTAGATAAATTGAACGGCACGACAAAAGTGTCGGTGGTGGTTTTTGTATATCGCAGGCCAAAATAAATGCGCCGTCGCCGCCGCCGTTGCCGCGTTTATCAGGCATGCCACATCCACAGATTCAACTCTATTGGAACTGGCCAAAATCAATCAGAAACTCAAGAAACCAGGATTAACCCTCACTGCGGCTCGGCGGGACGCCTCGCCCCACCTTATGGATCATGCGTCTGGAGTATGATAATTCCTCACCGATCGCCGCTTACCGATCACTGAACACCATCGGGCGATTATTGCCGTGCCTGTCGCTCGATTTTGGCATGTGACCTGCTGGCAGATGTTTACTATATGCAACCTGCCTCTTCTCCCGAACCGTCGGATGCGCCCAAGGAATCCTGCGGTGTGATGGCTGTTTATGGTATTGACCCGGCAGCCGATGCCATTTACGCCGGTCTCTTCGCCCAGCAGCACCGCGGCCAGGAGGGGGCCGGTATCACGGTCAGCGACGGGATCAGGCTGCACGTCCACAAGGGGCCGGGACTGGTGCAGGAGGTCTTCAACGACGGCGGCCTTTCCCGACTGCCTGGACGGCTTGGTATCGGACATGTCCGCTACTCGACCTGCGGCGCCTCGCGCACGGAAAACGTTCAGCCGCTGGTTGCCGAGTGCGCCGACGGCACCTGGGCCATCGCCCACAACGGCAACCTGACCAACGCCGCCCAGTTGCGGCGCGCCTATCAGCAGTCCGGCTCGATTTTCCAGACGACCACCGACAGCGAGGTTCTGGTCCACCTCCTGGCGGATCCCTATTACCGTAACCGCATCCGCCGCGTCGGGCGTGCGCTCGCCGAGTTGCAGGGTGCCTATTCGTTTGTGCTGATGACGCGCGACAGCATCATGGCGGCGCGCGACCCCCACGGTTTCAAGCCGCTGGTCATGGGGCGTATCGGGGAGGCCTATGTCTTCGCGAGCGAGTCGTGCGCGCTCCGTCAGATCGGCGCCGAATATGTGCGAGAGGTGGAGCCGGGCGAACTGTTGACGGTCAACGAAAACGGACTTGCGAGCTACCGCTTTGCGGAGCCGGCGGCCTGCGGCTCGCGGTGCGTCTTTGAAATGGTCTATTTTGCCCGCCCCGACAGCCTGGTCTTCGGCTGCAACGTGCATCAGGTGCGCGTGCAATACGGTATGCGGCTGGCCCAGGAGCACCCCGTCGCGGCGGATGTCGTGATCCCCATTCCCGACAGCGGCATGGCGGCAGCCATCGGCTACTCCCGTGCCAGCGGCATCCCGCTCGACATGGGCTTCATCCGCAATCACTACGTCGGCCGCACCTTTATCATGCCCGAGGCGGGGCAGCGCGCCGCCGGCGCCGATCTCAAGCTGGCCGTGCTGCCCGAGACGGTCGCAGGCCGGCGCGTGATCGTAGTGGACGACTCCATCGTCCGCGGCAACACGGTCCGTCAGCGGGTGGCGCTCCTGCGGACCTGCGGCGCCACCGAAGTGCATGTGCGCATCTCATGCCCGCCGACGCGCCACCCCTGCTTCTACGGCATCGACTTCGCCACCGAAGCAGAGCTGATCGCCGCCAACCGCACCGTCGAGGAGGTCCGCGTCTGGGTCGGCGCCGATTCCCTCGGCTATCTCAGCGAGGAGGGGCTGCTGGCGCCCTTCCCGGAGGGTGCCATGCGCTTCTGTCGTGCCTGCTTTACCGGCCGCTATCCGGTGGAGGTGACTGATCGGCAGGGCAAGCTGGCGCTGGAACCCGGTGTGGCGTCCAATTCAACGGCACGCATTTGATCACCAGAACGGAAGAAACACATGACCAAGCACATCTTCATCACCGGCGGGGTGGTCTCCTCGCTCGGCAAGGGACTGACCGGTGCGTCGCTGGCGCTGCTGCTGCAGAAGCGCGGCTACCGCGTCCGGATGCAGAAGCTCGACCCCTACCTAAACGTCGACCCCGGCACGATGTCGCCCTACCAGCACGGCGAGGTCTACGTGACGGTCGACGGCGCCGAAACCGACCTTGACCTCGGCCACTACGAGCGCTTCACCGGCCAAGACTGCTCCCGCGCCAGCAACTACACGACCGGAAGCATCTACAGCAAGGTCATCCAGCGCGAACGCCAGGGCGGTTATCTGGGCAAGACCGTGCAGGTCATTCCCCACATCACCGACGAGATCAAGGCGGCCATCCGCTCGCTCGACGCCCCCGACGTGGACATCGTCATCACCGAGATCGGCGGCACCGTCGGCGACATCGAGAGCCAGCCCTTTCTTGAGGCGATCCGCCAGTTCCGCCAGGAGATCGGCCGTGACAACGGGCTCTTCGTCCATGTGACGCTCGTCCCTTTCATCAAGGCGGCCGACGAACTCAAGACCAAGCCTTCGCAGCAGTCGGTTGGACTCCTGCGGACCATTGGCATCATCCCGGATTTGCTGGTCTGTCGCTGCGAGCGGCCGATGGGCGAGGAGCACCGCCGCAAGCTGGCGATGTTCTGCAACGTCGACCTGGAGCTCGTCATCGAAGAGCAGGACGTGAAGCATTCGATCTACGAGGTGCCGCGTGACCTCGCGGCGCAGGGGATGGACGTCTATGTGCTGGAGAAGTTGCGCCTGCACGTCAACAACCTTGACTTTGCCGACTGGGAGGCGATGCTGCAAGATCTGATCAAGCCCGCCAACGGCGAGGTCGAGATTGCCGTGGTGGGCAAGTACATCGAGTTGCGCGACGCCTACAAGAGCATCTACGAAGCGCTGACGCACGGCGGCATCGCAAACAGCGTGCGGGTGAAGGTGCGGCGCATCGAATCCGAATCGCTGGAAGGTCCGGAGGGGACCGCACAGCTTGAAGGCGTTCAGGGCGTGCTGGTGCCGGGCGGCTTCGGCACGCGCGGCGTGAAGGGCAAGATGGCGGCGGTGCGCTATGCGCGCGAGCGGGGCGTCCCCTTCTTCGGCATCTGCCTGGGCATGCAGTGCGCGGTGATGGAATTTGCGCGCAACGTTTGCGGACTGGCGGGGGCCAACAGTACCGAGTTCGACGAAAAGACGCCGCATCCTGTCATCGACCTGATGGAGGAACAGAAGCAGGTGTCGGGGATGGGCGGCACGATGCGCCTCGGAGCCAAGCCCTGCCGGCTGGTCGGGGATTCACTGGCCGCGCGCATCTACGGCACGCCGGAGATCTCCGAACGCCACCGGCACCGCTACGAACTCAACAACGCCTACCGCTCGCACTTCGAAAAGGCGGGCATGACGTTCGCCGGTCTCTCGCCCGACGGTGGTCTGGTGGAACTGATCGAACTGCCGTCGCACCCCTGGTTCCTGGCCTGCCAGTTCCATCCCGAATTCCAGTCCACGCCGCTCAAACCGCACCCGCTCTTCGCGGCGTTCGTGAAGGCCGCCTGCGTCAGACGGATGCTGCCGCAACAGTAGCGCGGGACCTATGGGACCGCGCACCCTGCGGGGGAACGGTCCGATACGTCCCGTTCTACCGGCAGGCGCCCGACCGATGCAGCCGCAACAGTAGCGAGGGACCTACGGGACCGCGCACCCCACGCTGAACGGTCCGATACGTCCCGTTCCTCCGGCAGGTGCACGACCGATGCAGCCGCAACGGTCGCGGCAGGAGTGCCCCGCTTCACGCCAGGAAGAGCATCTCGGCGTACGTCGGCAGCGGCCACTGATCGGCGGGCACGAGCGTCTCCAGTTCGTCGGCGGCGACACGGGCCGTCTTCATGATGACATTCGCGGTTGCCACATCGTGTTTGCCGATGGCGGTTTCGAGCTTGTCGGCCGTCGACAGCAGCTTGATGTTCAAGGCCGCGACGCGCTTGGCCAGCTTGACCAGCGGCGCCTCCTTGCCGGCCGCTCGCAGCGTGGTCGCATAGGCCAGTCCGGCGGGAATGATCTGCGTCCGAATCATGCGCAGGGCGCAGTTGGCCTCGATCAGGATTGTTTTGTCGTAGGTCTCGCAGTAGATGTCGTAGCGTGACAGGAGTTCGCGTTCCGTGAACACGCCGTACTTCTTGAAGAGCGCGAGGGTCTCGGGGGCCTTCAGCACTGGCAGCGATTCGGGCGTGGTCATGGCGCAGGGCAACCCCCGGCGGGCGGCCTCGGCGCGCCACTCGGCGCTGTAGTTGTCGCCGTCGAAAAGGACGCGCTGGTGCTTCTTGAAGAGCTGCTGGATCACGCAGCCGAGGGCCGCATTGAACTCCTCGCCCTTGGCCAGGCTCTTCTCGAGTTCGGTGCAGATCTGGTCGATGCCCCAGGCGAAGATGGTGTTCAACGCGACATTGGGTCCCGCGCAGCTCTGGTTGGAGCCGACGGCGCGGAACTCAAACTTGTTGCCCGTGAAGGCCATCGGGGAGGTCCGGTTGCGGTCGGTCACGTCGCCCCGAAGCGTCGGAATGGTGGAGACGCCCACCTGGATCGTGCCGCCCTTCTTGCTGGTTTTCGCGCCGCCATTCTGGATCTGTGCGATGATGTCGGTGAGCTGCTCGCCCAGAAAGATCGACATGATGGCGGGGGGAGCCTCGTTGGCACCCAGGCGGTGGTCGTTGCCGGCCGTGGCCACGGTGGCGCGCAGCAGTTCCGCGTAAGTGTCTACGCCGGCGACGATGGCGGCGATGGTCGCCAGGAACTTGGCATTGTCGTGCGGTGTGTCGCCGGGCGACAGCCAGTTCTTGCCATCGGGACCCGTCGCCGACCAGTTGTTGTGCTTGCCGGAGCCGTTGATGCCGGCGTAGGGCTTCTCATGCAGCAGGCAGACGAAGCCATGCTTGGCGGCCACCTCCTGCAACACCTGCATGGTGAGCATGTTGTGATCGGTGGCCAGGTTCTGATGCTCGAATACGGGGGCAAGCTCGAACTGGCCCGGCGCCACTTCGTTGTGGCGGGTCTTGGATGGGACGCCGAGCCTCCAGAGTTCGGCGTCAACCTCCGCCATGAAGGCCAGCACGCGCGGGTTGATGTGGCCGAAGTAATGGTCCTCCATCTGCTGGTGGCGTGCGGAACGGCTGCCGAAGAGGGTGCGGCCGGTCTGGCGGAGGTCGGTGCGCTGTGCATAGTGCTGGCGGTCGATCAGGAAGTACTCCTGCTCCGGGCCGAGTGTGGCGAAGGCTCGGCCGCTGGCATCCACGCCGAAGAGCTTGGCCATGCGCTTGAGCTGCAGCGCCAGCGCATGTCCCGAGCGCATGAGCGGCGTCTTCTTGTCCAGCGCCTCGCCGTGGTAGCCGCAGAAGATGGTCGGGATGCAGAGCACGGCCACGCCGTTGGTCTCCTTGATGAAGGCCGGGCTGGTCGGGTCCCAGGCGGTGTAGCCGCGGGCTTCGAAGGTGGCGCGCAGTCCACCCGAGGGAAAGCTCGATGCATCCGGTTCGCCCTGCGTCAGTTCGCGACCGGAGAAGCGCGCCAGCACGCCTCCTTCGCCGTTCGGCATGAAGAAGGCGTCGTGCTTTTCGGCGGTGGCGCCGGTCAGCGGCTGGAACCAGTGGGTGAAGTGGGTGGCGCCTTTTTCCATCGCCCAGGTCTTCATGGCGTCGGCGACTTCGTCGGCGATGGCGTGATCGATGGCATCGCCGCGCACGAAGGTAGCGGCCAGCGACCGGTAGGCCTGCTCCGAAAGATAGTTGCGCATCACGTTGATGCTGAACACATTGTCGCCGTAGCTGCTCAGCTTGTGGACGATGTCCTGGTTGCTTTCTGTTGCGTTCATGGTTGTCCTGTTTATGCCTCGGTGGTGCCGTGGCGATGTGGCGCACGGACGATCAAGTTACGGAAACGCTGGAAGAGGGGCGAGGGGTCGTGGGGCCCGGGCGCGCCTTCGGGGTGATATTGAACCGAGAAGGCGGGAACCGTCAGTGCTCGCAGCCCTTCAATGGTCTGGTCGTTCAAGTTGAGATGGGTGATCGCGGTCCGTTGCGGATCGAGCGAATCGGCCGCCACGGCGAAGTTGTGGTTCTGCGAGGTGATTTCCACTTGCCCCGTTTCGAGATCCTTGACCGGATGGTTGCAGCCATGATGACCGAACTTCAGACGGTAGGTGCGTGCGCCCAGCGCCAACCCCAGCAGTTGATGCCCCAGGCAGATGCCCATGATCGGCACCTGGCCCAGCAGCGCGCGGATGTTGGCGACGGCGTAGTCGAGCGCGGCCGGGTCGGCCGGGCCGTTGGAAAGGAGCACGCCATCCGGCCGCAGCGCCAGCACCTCCTGCGCCGACGTGTGCGCCGGCACCACCGTGACCTGCATGCCCGTCCGCCGCAGATGGCGCAGGATGTTCCACTTGATGCCGAAATCATAGGCCACGACCTTCAGGTCGGCAGCCGGCAACGACGTGGCCGATCCCCACGAGCAGGTCAGACGGCTGTCGGGATCCCATGGGTAGGGAGCGGCGCAGCTGACGCGCGAGGCGTAGTCCTGTCCGTCCAAACCTTCCCACTCCCTTGCGCGCCGGATCCCTTCTGCCACGGGCGTTTCGCCGGAAGTTGAAAGAAACGCGCGCTGCGTTCCCTTGTCGCGCAGCAGCAGGGTCAGCTTCCGCGTGTCCACACCGGCTATGGCCGGGATGTCGTTCGCGACCAGTGCGGCGTTCAGGGTTTGCTCGCTGCGCCAGTTGCTCGGTTCGTTGTAGGCATGGATCAGCAGCCCGGCGGCGAAGAGCCGCCGCGACTCCATGTCGTCCGCATTCAGCCCGACATTGCCGATCTCGGGGCAGGTCAACACGACGAACTGTCCCGCATAGGATGGGTCCGAGAGTATTTCCTGGTAGCCGGTCATGCCTGTGTTGAAAACCGCTTCGCCGACGCTTTCGCGGGCCGCGCCCACGGAATAGCCCGGGAAGACGGTGCCGTCCTGCAGGGCGAGATAGGCGCGCCGTTCGCGGCGGGCTTTCCATTGCCAGCGGTCTGAGGGAGAGGAGATGGCGTTCATGAGGTCGTTTCCTAGGGGCGCGATGCCGGTTCCTGCCGGCCGGCGGCAGGCTGCGTGAAGCGATCCGACAGCTTCGGCGTCTGGGTGTGATACTCCTGCAACGTCCGCACCTTGACGTGGCTGCGGGCGGCGCGCAGCGCCTTTAGACCACTGATCGACCAGCGCAGGCCGTTCAGGGTCGTGGTCAGAGGTACACTGCGGATCGTGGCGTGGGCGCGCATGCGCACCTCGTCCCACATGGGCTCGGTGCCGGAGGTGGGCGTGCTGACGATCCATCCCAGAGCCTTCGTCTCCATCAGGTCGACGGCGTTCGGACGTCCCTTGGAGATGCGGAAAACGGCGTTGGAGCGGAGCCCGGCCTCCCACAGCGCTGTGCTGGTGCCGAGTGTAGCGAACAGATCGTAGCCCAGGTGCCGCAGCTGGCGCGCCAGCGGAATCAGCTCCTCTTTGTCGGCGTCGCGCACGCTCACGAAAACGTTTCCGCCGCGCGGCAACCGGTTGCCGGCGCCCATCTGGCTCTTCAGATAGGCCATTCCACAGCTGGCGTCGATGCCCATCGCCTCGCCTGTCGATTTCATCTCCGGCGTCAGTACCACGTCAATTCCGGGGAAGCGCGAGAAGGGGAACACCGCCTCTTTCACGGCGTAATGCGCCGGGATGAATTCCTCGGTGAACCCCAGTTCCTGCAAGGTCTCGCCCGCCATCACCCGCGCCGCCAGCTTGGCCAGGGGAATGCCGGTCACCTTGCAGACGAAGGGGACGGTGCGCGAGGCGCGCGGGTTGACTTCGAGCACGAAGACATCGGTCCCCTGCACGGCGAACTGCACGTTCATCAGCCCCTTGACTTTCAGCGCCTTCGCCAAGGCATGCGTCTGCTTGCGGATGGTCGCCTTGACCGCCTTGGTCAGCGTAGGCGCCGGAATGATGCAGGCGCTGTCGCCGGAGTGGATGCCCGCCATTTCGACGTGCTCCATGACGGCGCCGATGACACTGGTCTCGCCGTCGGAGATGCAGTCTACGTCCACCTCCTGCGCGTTGATCAGGAAATGGTCGATCAGAACGGGCCGGTTTTCGGAAACTTCAACCGCCTCCGTCATGTACTTGCGGAGGTTCTCGACATCGTGGACGATGACCATGGCGCGTCCGCCAAGCACGAAGCTGGGACGCATCAGGACGGGATAGCCGATCCGCTTGGCGATGGCCTCGGCCTGGTCGATGGTTGTGGCGAGTCCGTTGGGCGGCTGCAGCAGACCCAGGCGGCTGGCCAGTTCCTGGAACCCCTTGCGATCCTCGGCGACTTCGATGCTTTCGGGGCTGGTGCCGATGATGTTGACGCCGTTGTCCGCGAGCCCACGGGCCAGGTTGAGCGGGGTTTGTCCGCCAAACTGGACAATAGCCCCCCAGCAACCCTCGGCGCGATAGACGGCGAGGACGTCCTCCAGCGTCAGCGGCTCGAAGTAAAGCCGGTCGCTGGTGTCGTAGTCCGTGCTGACGGTTTCCGGGTTGCTGTTGACCATCACGCTTTCAAAACCGCCGGCGTCGCGCAGGGCGAAGCTGGCATGCACGCAGCAGTAGTCGAACTCGATACCCTGCCCGATGCGGTTGGGGCCGCCGCCGAGGATCATCACCTTGCGGCGCGGGTTGTGCCCGGCGGCGGGTGCCGCAGACTGGCGGAGGGCCGGGACATCTTCGGCATAGGTCGAGTAGAAATAGGGCGTCACGGCCTTGAATTCGGCGGCGCAGGTGTCGACGAGGCAGTAGGTCGGCAGCAAGCCGATGGCTTCGCGTGCCCGGCGAACGGCATCCTCCTTCGTCCCCAGCAGCCAGGCGATCTGCCGGTCGCCGTAGCCGAAGCTCTTGGCCTGCCGGAACAGGGCCGGGTTGGCTGTCAGTCCGTCCAGGGTGCCGGCGGAGCGGATTTCATCCTCGTAGGCCGTCAACTCCTCCAGGTGGTTCAGGAACCAGGGATCGATGCGGCTGAGCGCCGTGACGCGCGCCACGCTCCAACCACGGCGGAAGGCGGCCCGCACCAGGGACAGGCGGTGGGGGTGGGCGCGCATCAGGCCGGCCTCCAGCGCGGCGTCGTCCTTCGCCTCGAAGGGGCCGTCCTTGCCGTCGGCGCCGAACCCGGCCCGGCCGGTTTCGAGTGAGCGGAGCGCCTTCTGCAGGCTCTCCTTGAACGTGCGGCCGATGCTCATCGTCTCGCCGACCGACTTCATCTGCGTGCCAAGGGTGTCGTCGACGGGCTGGAACTTCTCGAAGGTGAACCGCGGAATCTTGACGACCACGTAGTCGAGCGCCGGCTCGAAGCAGGCCGGCGTCTCGCGGGTGATGTCGTTGCGCAGTTCGTCGAGTGTGTAGCCGACAGCCAGTTTGGCGGCAATCTTGGCGATCGGGAAGCCGGTGGCCTTGGAGGCCAGGGCGCTGGACCGCGAGACGCGCGGGTTCATCTCGATCACCACGATCCGCCCCGATGTCGGATCGAGCGCAAACTGCACGTTTGAGCCGCCGGTGGAGACGCCCACGGCGCGCATGACGGCGATGGCGGCGTCGCGCATCCGCTGGTACTCGCGGTCGGTCAGCGTCTGCGCCGGCGCGACGGTGATGGAGTCTCCTGTATGAACTCCCATGGGGTCGAGGTTCTCGATCGAGCAGACGATCACGCAGTTGCCCGTGGTGTCGCGCATGACCTCCAGTTCGAATTCCTTCCAGCCGGCGATGGACTCCTCGATCAACACCTCGGAAGTGGGACTGTAGAAAAGCCCCCGCTCGACGATGGTGTCGAAGGATTCGTCGTCATGGGCGATGCCGCCGCCGGTGCCGCCCAGCGTGAAGCCCGGACGGATGACGAGCGGGTAGCCGAACTGCTTGCGGACGAGATGGGCCTCCTCCAGCGTGTGCGCGCAGGCGCCGCGCGGCATGTCGAGCCCGATTTCGGTCATGACCTTCTTGAAAAGCTGGCGGTCTTCGGCACGCTCAATGGCCGTGGCCGAGGCGCCGATCAATTCGACGTCGTACTTGTGCAGCAAGCCGTTGTGATGCAGTTCCATCGCCAGATTGAGGGCGGTCTGCCCGCCGAGCGTCGGCAACAGGGCATCGGGACGTTCGCGGCGGATGATGGCCGCCAGCACGTCGGCGGTGAGCGGTTCGACGTAGGTGCGGTCGGCGAATTCCGGGTCGGTCATGATCGTGGCGGGATTGCTGTTGACCAGCACCACCCGATACCCCTCTTCGCGCAAGGCTTTGCACGCCTGAGCTCCGGCGTAGTCGAACTCGCACGCCTGCCCGATTACGATCGGCCCCGATCCGATCAATAGAATTGTTTGGATGTCGTCTCGCTTGGGCATGTCTGTTTTCTCGTATTTCGTTAGGTACTGCTCGTTGCCGCAATTGTACCTGCGTGCACGTGATAACGCACGAACAATGCCAACCGACTAGCTGACGAAAAAGGCTTTAATTTTTATCCGTTTCGGCCCGTATGGCCGGGAATGACCGACAAAACTGTGCAAACGCGCCGTTGCGTGTAACAGAAATGTTGTGGTTGAGAACGAGACGCTGCATGCATCAAAGGGTAGGGCGCGGCGTCATCGCCAAGCCGCAGATTGGGCCGTAAATCGAGGCAGCAGCCGGCCATCTGCGGCTCACCGGGACGGTTCGCCCTACCTCGGGAATACAGCTCATGCGAATGGGACGCATTAATCAACACTCCCTTCAGGCGGAAGCGAGTCAGGAGCTTCACCCCCGGCGGACTGGCTTGCATCTTCATAATGCACCGTTTAACATGCGATTTGAAAGTTGCGCAAGGCACGTCGGATGGCGCGGCTAAACGCCGGACACACGGAGAGACGATCACGATGATGACAAGAAGCGAGCGGATGCTAGCCGCAATTGACCGCCGAGCGGTTGATTGCGTGCCTCACGCAACCTACAACATTCACCCCTACGCCGAAAGCGGGCACCGCGACGATCCGTCGTATCGTCCGATCCTCGACAGGATCGGCGCCTCGGCGGGTGCGATGATCAAGGTCTCGGGCGGCGGGGGGTGGGTGCCCGGCGCCGCCCATGTCGAGTCCCGCTTTGAGGGCCGGGGCGATGCGCGCATTCAATACACGACGCTGCATACCCCCAAGGGGGACCTGATCAGGGTCGCCAGCATGCCGGAAAACAAGCCGGGGATGGTCACCCGCCACTATCTCGCCTCTGACGCGGATATCGACAAGTACCTGTCGCTCCCGTGTGAACGCATTCCCGTGGATCTATCGTCCGTGCGCGCTTTGTACAAGGTTGTGGAGGGACGCGCCTTGCTCATGGTTACCTATTCTGAACCGATGTATGCCACGGCCTCGCTCTTCCACTTCGAGGATTTCACGATCCGCTGCCTGACCGACCTGCCCAGCATCAAGCGGATGATGGATCGGGCGTTCGAGCCCTGTTTGGACTACATGCGGGACCTGACGGCGGCCTGCCGGGGGATGAACGTAATACTGCACACCTCCGGACCGGAGGTCTGCACGCCGCCCATGCTGCCCCCTGCGATGTTCGCCGAGTTGGTGACTCCCTATCTGACGAAGATTATCGCGGTGATCCACTCCGCCGGGCTGCGCGCGGCCATTCACTGTCACGGCCGGGTCCGCGAGGTTCTACCGGAAATGTTGAAGACCGGTTGCGACCTGATCGAGCCGATCGAGCCGCCGCCTCAAGGCGACATTACCTTGAAGGAACTGCTGGCGCAGACGCAGGGCCGGATGAGCCTGATGGGGTACATCCAGGATCAGGAATTCCACACGGCAAAACCGGGCGAAATGACCCGGCGGGTGGAGGACATCGCGCGTGTGGTCGACGGACGGACAGGCTATATCATGAGCCCGACATGCACGCCGTTTGAGCGGCCGTGCACTGATGTCTTCCGGCGCAACTATCTGGAATGGCTGGAGGCCGCCGCGCGGATACTGGGAACGTAGGCCGCTGCGGTCCGGCATGCAATCACGGCGTCAGGCTTAACGTGGTGAGCGTGGTTAGCGACTCGGCCGGGAGTACGACGGCTCCCGTTCCCGAGGTGATCTGTACGGGCACCCCTCGGACATAGCATGCGCCCTGCCGGGTGGTGATCGCCCTTAGCTTCGTTAGCGTGCCCGGCAATCCTGCGATCTCCAGCGTTGTCGCGGGCCCGAAGTTGCCGATGTGGAGGGTGACGCCGCCCCCGCTGTCCGGCGGCAGCGCATAGGCGACGGCCAGGATCGTCGGGGATGGGCTGTTGCACCCGATGGCCTCCGCGCCGGGTGGCGTCAACTGCACCCAGTGCCTTTGCATCGCAAATCGTTCGGTTGCCATCAGCCGCTTGTCGTCGTCCTGCGCCCGAAGGAGAGCATAACTAGAACCGTACTCCCAGTAGAGAACCTGCTGCGGCCGCGCCAGCTTCAGGACTTCCAGATAGAGGGCCAGCTCGCGCAGCGCATAGTCGTAGCCGTGCAGTTGCACCTCGCGCCAGTTGGGATCGGCGCCGATCTCCCCGACCACGAGCGGCAGGTTAAGGGTGTCGGCCAGGCTCCGCCAGACCGCGTATTCCGACACGCTCGCCCCTCCCCAGGCATGGAAGGAGATCGCCGCCGCCTCCTGCATCAGCGTGATGTCGGCCAGTGCGGGAGCGAGATAATCGGTAGCGTCGCGCGCCGTGGAGAGATCGCCGATTAACAGCTTGGTGCGGAGTCCATGACGGCGCAGGGCGGCAACGACGGCCAGCAGGGCGTCGCGGTACTCCTCGGACGAGAAGATGACGTTGGCACCCCAGTCCGGCTCGTTGAAGGAGAAGGTCTCGGGCTCGATTCCGCGCGAGGTGCGAAGGTAGTCCAGGTAGGCGGCGACCATCCCGGCGAAAGCGGCATGACGGCGGGGCGGAATCTGGTTCTGGTCGTGCTGGATGGGCTTGTCCAGCAGCCACGCCGGCACACGCCAGGTGCTGATGTGGATGCGGGACTGCCCATGGTGCAGGGCGTCGGCCGTCATGAGGCATTGCCAGAGCTCGGTCCAGGGACGGTCGGCGGCGAGCAGCATCCGCATCCAGTCGGCATGGGGGTCGCTGCTGCCGGGCGGCGGGGGTTGGAGATCGTCCAAATGCATGCGGATCCGTGCGACGGGCGGACGGAGGCGGGCGCGGACGGCCTCCGCCACGCCGTTGTCCAGTCCAAAGCAGAAATTTCCGCCGAAGCCCTCGAAGCGCCCCAGCCGTTTCCCGGGGTCGATGATGAGCGCCCCCGGTTTCTCTTTGCGCAGGTTGCCGATCGCCGAGAGCACCAGACGGTGTTGGATCGTTTGAGCGCCTGCCAGAACCCCTTCATGCAGGGAGGCAAGGATCGAAAACTGGGGGCCCCAGCGCCGGCCGTCCTGAACCAGCATCCGGATGACGGAGGCCGATCCCAGGGAAATGCCCTGCGTCTGGCTGGGGTTCCAAAAGGTGCACTGGGTGGCTTCGCGGATGCGGAGATGGGGCTCGACGGCCGGAACCAAAGGCAGGTCGCCGCTCGTTTCGTCCAGGCGGAAGCTCCCCCCCGCATACTCGGCGGCATCGACATTGACCATCAGGTAGACCCCGGCCAGCTTCTGGGTACCGAGATTGCCGATCGTGAGGTCGATGACAAGATCATCCCCCAGACGGCGGGTCGACTGCGTAATGTTACAGGAGCCGCCGGAGGGAACGGGGGCCAGTTCGGCGCGCCAGGTGATCGATCCCCCCTGAGTGGCCGCTTTGAGCCCCGGCGCCTCGTCCAGATAAGCGACGGCACTCCAGTTCGACGCGACCACCCCGACCCGTAGATCCACCCCGACCCAGCGCGCCGCCAGCGGCAGTTTGCCGATGCGCGGCGAGTCCGGCCACGGCTCGCCCGCCAGCAAAGAACCGTGCACAAGCAGTATGATCGCCGCCAGCCAGTTCAAGGCCGGGGCCTGCAGGAGCCGATGGGATGAAGATATTACACGCATGGAACAGGTGTGCATCCTTGAAGCAGTTAATATGCCAGCCCACCCTCCGCGTCCCCTCCGCCGCCCGCAAGATATCAGCCTGCCGCGCGGCTTCGCTCCGATAAACACTCGGGTAACTGCCGTGGGAACCGGTTGACGCTTACGGCGACGCTTACGGATTACGAGGAATAATCGTCTTGCCGTCGACCGTAAGCGTCGCCGTAAGCGTCAACCGAATCGAAAGCACCTGTGCGGGTACGGTGCGACAAAATGTCCAGATTATTGACGAGGAAAGCAGGAACATGTGCCACGATCAAGCGCATGGTCGGCGCGCACGACCAACCTTCCTGATTTCCTGAGTTCCTGATGAAACTATCACACGAGCAAACCGGATGCATCCCTTTTTGTGCTTCACCCTGGCAGGTCATTGCTCATGCCAAATGCACTTCTATCGCGCACCCATCTCACTGACCCATTACCCCCGCCCGCCGCTTCTCGCCCGCCGCTTCTCGTTGCATCGATCCGTCCAAGTCGCTAAACTGCTGGCTCAATCAAAGGACAAAGACTGCATATGACTGCCGACCAACTCCGTGAAAAGTATCTCCGCTTCTTTGAATCCAAGGGACATAAGATCATCTCGGGCGCTTCGCTGATCCCCGAGAACGACCCCACCGTGCTCTTCACCACGGCGGGCATGCATCCGCTTGTCCCCTATCTGCTGGGCGAACCCCATCCCGCGGGACGTCGCCTGACTGACGTGCAGAAATGCGTCCGGACGGGCGACATCGATGCCGTCGGCGACAATTCGCACCTCACCTTCTTCGAGATGCTGGGCAACTGGTCGCTCGGCGACTACTTCAAGGATGAGGCGATTGCCTGGTCCTATGAGTTCCTCACCTCGAAGGCTTACCTCGGCTTCGATCCGGCCCGCCTCAGCGTGACGGTCTTCGAAGGGGAAGGCGACATCCCCCGCGACGAGAAGTCGATCACCATCTGGGCCTCGCTCGGCATCCCTGCCGAGCGCATCCATGCCCTGCCGAAGGACGACAACTGGTGGGGCCCCGCCGGCCAGACCGGCCCCTGCGGCCCCGACACCGAGATGTTCGTCGACACGCTCAAGGACGCCTGCGGCCCCGGCTGCCGGCCGGGCTGCCGCTGCGGCAAGTACCTGGAGATCTGGAACGACGTCTTCATGCAGTACAACAAGACGGCCGATGGACGCTACGAGCCGCTGAACCAGGCCAACGTGGATACCGGCATGGGCGTTGAGCGGACCATCTGCATGCTCCAGGGGCGTGCGTCGGTCTTCGAGACGGAACTCTTCGCGCCGCTGATGGCGAAAATCGCGGCCCTTTCCACGACACTGCCCGAAGATTCCGCGCTTCGCCAGCGCGCCGAACGGATCATCGCCGACCACCTGCGTACCGCCACCTTCATCCTCGGCGATCCCAAAGGCGGGGTTAAGCCCGGCAACCTCGGCGCCAACTACGTGCTCCGGCGCCTGATCCGCCGCGCCGTCCGCTACGCCAAGCTCCTCGGCATCGGCGCCGGCTTCGCCCGCTCCCTGGCCGAGGTGGTCGTCGACAACTATGGCCATGTCTATCCCGAGCTGAAGGAGAAGCGCGAACTTATCTTCGCCGAACTCGCCGCCGAGGAGGAGCGTTTCGAGAAGACGCTGACGGCCGGCCAGAGGGAGTTCGACAAGATCTCCGCCGCCCTCAAGCAGCATGGGCAGACGCAGCTCTCCGGACGCACCGCCTTCAAGCTCTACGACACCTACGGTTTCCCGCTGGAGATGACCGAAGAACTGGCTGCCGAGCAGGGGCTGGCGGTCGACCGCGCCGGCTACGAAGAGGCGTTCAAGAAGCACCAGGAGCTCTCCAAGCAGGGCGACGCGACGTTCAAGGGCGGCTTGGCCGATGCCGGCGAAACGACCACGCGCCTCCACACCGCCACCCACCTGCTGCAGAAGGCCCTGCAGCTCGTGCTCGGCGAGCACGTCCAGCAGAAGGGGTCGAACATCACCCCCGAGCGGCTGCGGTTCGATTTCACGCATCCTGAGAAGATGACGCCCGAACAACTGGCCGAGGTCGAACGCATCGTCAATGATCAGATCGGCCGCAACCTGCCGGTGACCCTGGAGACCATGACCATCGAAGAGGCTCGCGAGAAAGGCGCCATGGCCCTGTTCGCCGCCAAATATGGCGAGCAGGTGAAGGTCTACAGCGCCGGCGACTTCTCAAAGGAGGTCTGCGGCGGGCCGCACGCCAAAACCACCGGCGAGCTGGGCAAGTTCAAGATCCAGAAGGAGGAGAGCTCCAGCGCCGGCGTGCGGCGCATCAAGGCGGTGCTGGAATAGGTTTAATTGATCGACTCGAGTCGACTCGAATCGATACGAGTCGACTCGAATCGATCTCGTCGGGAAAGTAGACAACTCAAGGAGTCCTATAATGTCGTCCCCTCTCTTCGCCAAGCGTGGTGGCTATCGTCGGCTCGACACCTTCATGCTGGCCACGATCATCTACTACGCCACGGTCGAGTTCTGCCGGAAGTACATCGCCAGCACCCGCCAGACCGAACAAATGACGCAGGCCGCGCGCTCCGGCCGCCAGAATCTGGCCGAGGGCTCCGAGCGCGCCGCCACCTCCACGCAGACCGAGATCCAGCTCACTGACGTCGCCCATGCCAGCCTGGTCGAACTCCAGCTCGACTACGAGGACTTCATCAACCTCTCCGGCCAGTTTCCCTGGCGCGACGAAGACCCCGACAGCCTCGCCATCAAGACCATCCGCCTCGAACGCACGCCTCCCGGCGCGGACATCATCCACAACTTCTCCCGCACCGTTGCTGCCAACCGGGCACTGTTCGATAAGTGGCTCAAGTCCGACGACCCCACCGTCCTTGCCAACGCACTCGTGCGCCTCTGCGACCGCGCCGACTTCCTGATCCGCAAGCAACTCGACGCCCAGGGCGACCGCTTCCTGGCCGATGGTGGCTTCAAGGAGCGGATGACCCGCCAGCGTGCCGAAGCCCGTGCCGAACCTGCCGCCAAAGACGTCCCCGCCTGCCCCAAGTGCCACGCCCCCATGCGCCTGCGCCACGCCCGCAAAGGCCCCCGCGCCGGGAGCCAGTTCTGGGGCTGCACCAACTACCCCGAATGCGACGGCCTGCGCGATGTCGACACCAATCGACTCGAGTCGACTCCAGTCGATTCAAGTCGAGTCTAGTCGAAATCCACCCGTGCCCACCCTCCGCCACCTCCTCCTGCCGCTCCTCCTGGTAGCCGATCCACCCATTGACTGTAGTCGACTGGTGTCGACAGGGGTCGACTGGGGTCGATCTCCGCCAATCCCATCGAAAGGTAGAACCCATGCCCACTACTTCTCATAAGCGCGCCACATCCGCCACCCCGCCCAAGCCCCCCAAGCTCCAAGGATGGAACACCACCGACGCCGACGAAATCGCCCTGCGCCGCCACCGCGCGCAGACCGAGGAGATGACCATCGCGCCGTCGGTGCCCGCCCCTGACGGTTTCCACGGCGATTTCGACGTGACCTCCGGCGGCAGCGGCCGACGCTATCAGGTCGAGATCCGCGCCCTCCTGGCGCCGGAAAACTCCTGCACCTGCACCGATTTCCGTCACAGCGGCCTCGGCACCTGCAAGCACATCGAAGCCACGCTGGAGCGCCTGCGCCGCGGGAAGAAACTCGCTTTCCTGCGCGCCGGGGAGGCGGGCTCGCCCTTCGCCGAGGTCTTCCTCTCCCGCCTGCAAGGGGCGCCGCGCGTCCGCGTCTCCTGGCCGCACGGCCCGAGCGCGCACGCGCGCAAGGCGTCGGCGCCGCAAGGTGGGGCAGGCATTCCCGCCTGCCCTCGGCCGGGCACGCGCGTGCGTCAGGCGCTGGCGCCCTTCTTCGACGCCAACGGCCTGCTGCTGGCCGACCCGGTCGACGCAATTCCGGCACTGCAGCGCGCTGCGGCGGCGGCCGGTGCCGTCGCCCGCCAGATCCGCATCTCCCGCGACGTGCTGGACTGGACCGCCAGCCGCCGCCGCGAGCGCGACCGCGAGCAGGCGCGGGCCGACTTCCTGCAGGACGTGCAGGCCGGCAAGCGCACGCTCGATGTGCTGTCGACGAAGCTCTATCCCTACCAGCACGACGGCATGCTCCACCTGGCTTTTGGCGAACGGGTGCTGCTGGCCGACGAGATGGGACTCGGCAAGACCATCCAGGCCATCGCCGCCTGCGAACTGCTGCGCCAGGTGCGCGGCGTTCGGCGCGTGCTGGTCGTCACCCCGGCCTCGCTGAAGAGCGAATGGGAGGAGCAGATCCGGCGCTTCTGCGACCTGGGCCTCGAACTGGTCTGGGGCCCCCGCGCCGCGCGGCTGCGGCAATACCGCACGGAGACCTTCTTCCATATCTGCAACTACGAGCAGGTGCGCGACGATGTCGAGGAGATCAACGCGCTGCTCGCCCCGGAGGTGGTCATCCTGGACGAGGCCCAGCGTATCAAGAACTGGACCACCCGCACCGCGCGGCAGATCAAACGCCTTGCTGCGCCCTACGCCTTCGTGCTCACGGGCACGCCGCTGGAGAACCGCATCGACGAAGTCTACTCCATCGTCGAGTTCCTGAATCGCGACCTGTTCGGCCCCCTTTTCCGCTTCAACCGCGAGTTCTACGACCTCGACGAGAGGGGCCGCCCGGTGGGCGTGTGCAACCTCGCTGAACTGCACCGCCGCCTGCGTCCCGTGATGCTGCGCCGCCGCAAGTCCGAGGTTGAGGACCAACTGCCCGAGCGCACCGTGCGCAACCACTTCGTACCGCTCGATCCCGAGCAGCGCCTGCGCTACGAGGAGTACGAGACGCGCGTTGCCAAGCTGGTCGCCATGGCCAAGCGCCGCCCCCTGACGCGCGACGAGTGGGACAAGCTGCAGAAGTGGCTGGCCTGCATGCGCATGCTCTGCGACACCCCCTTCATCCTCGATCCCGACTGCCGCATCTGTCCCAAGCTGACGGAACTGCGCGCCCTGCTCGAGCCGATCCTGGCGGAGGGCGACAGCAAGATCATCCTCTTCTCCGAGTGGGAGCGGATGCAGCAGTTGGTGCGCGACGAAGCGGAGACTCTGGGCGTCGGCTTCGCCTGGCACACCGGTTCGGTGCCGCAGAAGCAGCGGCGCGATGAGA
Source organism: uncultured Lentisphaerales bacterium (assembly GCA_964592855.1). Classification (GTDB taxonomy): domain Bacteria; phylum Verrucomicrobiota; class Kiritimatiellia; order RFP12; family JAAYLN01; genus JAAYLN01. The sequence continues at coordinate 21,595 of CAZQKI010000004.1, read as the reverse complement.
TCAACCGCTTCAAGAACGATCCCGACTGCCGCCTCTTCATCTCCACGGACGCCGGCGCCACGGGACTCAACCTGCAATGCGCCAATGTCGTCATCAACCTCGACCTGCCTTGGAACCCGGCACGCCTCGAACAGCGCATCGCGCGCGCCTGGCGCAAGCACCAGACGCGCGCCGTCCGCGTGGTCAACCTGGTGAGCGAAAACTGCATCGAGCACGCCATGCTCGACAAGCTGGCGCTCAAGCGGCGGCTGGCGGACGGCGTCCTGGATGGCGCGGCGGGTGTGGACGCCATTCACACGGCTGGCGAACGGCGCGCCATGCTCGAACGCATTGCGTCGATGGTGGGCGGCAACGAGCCGAGTCCGAAAGGCATGGCCATGCCGCCCGAGAAGCCCAGGCGGCCCGCCGACCCGGCCCGCGCCTTCTGCGAGGATCTGATGGCGCGCCACGCCGGGCAAGTCAGGATGGTGGCGCGTCACGCGAGTGCCGGGGACGGACACCCGTCCGTGCTGGTCGCCGTCGTCCGCGGACTGGACGAGGGTGCGCGCGCCGGGATTGTGGCCCAGGTGGCGCCGGATGCCGCGGGTGCGGTCGAGGTGCTGGACGAAGCCACCTACGCCGCCATCCGGCGGCTGGTTGCGGCCGGCGTGCTGCGCTTCACCGGCCCGGCGCCGGAGGTCTTGCACCGCGAGGCCGGCATGGCCGACGACGCGGCCGCCGAGCAGGCGAAGCGTCGCGCCGCCGCCGCGCCTCTGGTCGACGAGGCCGACCGCCGCCTGCGCATGGCGCGCCTGCTGCGCGCCAACGGTTTTGCAGCCGAATCGCTCGCGCCGCTGAAGGCTGCCTGCGAGGCGCTGCTGAAGGGCGGTGCGATCCTGGCGCTGGGCGAAGCCGCGTCCGACAAGCCCGTCTCCGACGCCGTGGTCGAGACCGCGCTCGTGCCGCGCGGCCTCGTGCCGGCCGAGGCGCTCCCCGTGCTGCTCGGCCTGCGGGCCGACGCGCCATCGAGCGCCGACGACGCCATCGCGGCGTGCGATGCAGCGGTCGAGCGGCTGCTGGCCGGCCTGCGGGAGGCGATCAGACACGACTAGATCGATTGCCTTCGATTGCATTCGACTGCTATCGATTGCCGTCGATTCGAGTCGAATCCATCTGGAACCACACATCCTATGACCGAACCCGCATTTACCGCCAACTGGCACACTCACACCTTCCGTTGCAAGCATGCCGCCGGCGACGCGCTCGACTATGCGCACAATGCCGACGACGCCGGGCTGACCACCCTGGGCTTCAGCGACCACATGCCGACCCCCGACGGACGCTGGATCGCGGTCCGCATGGCGTCCGACGAACTCCCCGCCTACCGCGAGGCGGTCGAGAAGGCCCGCCGGGCCTACCCGGCCATGAAGATCTACTGCGGTCTGGAATGCGAGTACCTGCCGGAGTTCAAGGACTACTTCGCGGACGAACTGCTGGGGCGCCAGCAGATGGACTATCTCATGCTCGGCGCCCACTCGTTTCTCCTCGATGGGGTGTGGTGTTCCACCTTCTCACGCCAGCGGGCGAATGATCCCAAACTGCTCCGGGCCTATGCGGACTATGTCGTCGCCAGCATCGGCACGGGGCTGTTTGCCTTTGTCGCCCATCCCGATGTGTTCGGTTTCTTCTACGATGTTTGGGATGCCGAGACGGCGGCAATCGCGCGCGACATCGCCCAGGCCGCGCGGGCCGCCAACGTGCCGCTGGAAATCAACGCCTACGGCTTTCGCAAGCCGCCGATGCAAACGCCTCAGGGCGAGCGCCCGATGTATCCGTGGGAGCCCTTCTGGGAAATCGTCGCCGATGTCGGGGCCAGCGCCATCATCAATTCCGACGCCCATCATCCCCGCGAAATCGTCGGTGCAATCGAGCAGGCTCGCGAGCTCGCGGTACGGACCGGCGTCCATCTGCTGATGCCCGCAGACCTGGATGCCCTGCGCCAGGCCCGCTAAACGTCGCCGCGCTTTGACGATGAAAGGGCGTTGATGGCTTCGGTGCAGGATGCCACACGCGCCATGAAGCCGTCGCTGTCGTCGCAGGCGAGCGTGGGACAGGGGAGGCTCCTGCGGAAGGTGCCGCCGTAGTTCTTCGTCAGGATGCGCGTGTCCGCGACGATCACCAACCCGTGATCGCTGCGGTGGCGGATCAGGCGTCCGAAGCCCTGGCGCAGGCGCAGTACGGCCGCGGGGAGGGAGAGCGAACGAAAGGCGCTTTGCCCTTCGTTGTCGATCTGTTCGCAGCGGGCGCTGACCACGGGGTCGTTGGGCGAAGCGAAGGGGAGGCGTGCGAGAATCACGCAGGAAAGGGCGTCGCCCACGACGTCCACCCCCTCCCAGAAGGAGTGTGTGCCGAGCAGCACGCAGCGCTCGCCCTTGCGGAACGTGCGCAGGATGAGGTCGCGTGAGCCGCTTTCGCCGTGCACCAGCAGGCGGATGCCGTGTTCTTGCAGTTCAGGTTCAATCAGATGCGCGCACTGGCGGAGCATGTCGTAGCTGGTGAACAGACAGAGGGTGCGCCCCTCCATACGGGTTGCTACCTGGCGGATGAGATTGGCCAGTTCCGCAACGTAGGAGCGGTCCATGGCATTCGGTTCGGGCAGATAGGCGGGCACCAGCAGGGTGCATTGGCGCACGTAGTCGAAGGGACTCGGGGCGATGCAGGTGAGGAAGCGGTCGGCGGCGATCAGGTCCAGCCCCAGCCGTTCGCCGATGTAGGTGAAGCGTCCACCGACACTCAACGTCGCGGAGCAGAAGATCACGCTCCGCCTGGCTTCGTACAAGTGCTTCGCCAGACGGGGTCCGACCTTGAGCGGCGCCGCCCACGCTTCGGCGAGCGGCTCGGGGCCGCGTGCGCGCTGCACCCAGAAGACGGACTCCTCGTCCTGGCCGGAAAGGACGATGGTGACATCCTGCAGGAGTTCGCCCAGCGATTGCATGGCGCCGGCGATGTCGGAGGTCTCCTCGGCCAGGAGGTTGAGTTCGTCTTCGCTTCCCTGCCGAACCAGGTCGGACATCGTCTGGAGGCGCGCAATCTGAGCTTCAACGACCGTTTGAAATTCGGCTTGCGCCGCCCGGATGGCCTGCCAGACTGCCGTGGGCGCGGGGGGCGGCGCCTTGAGATTCGCGGGGTCTGCAGCGAACCGGTAGCGCAAGGGTTCCTCGTCGGTCGCGAGCAGGCCGTGGAGCTTGCGGCAGAGCGCGGTGCCGGTCTTGCGGAGGGCATCGACGCCTTCCATCGACTCGTCGATCAACAGCATGAGGGGGTTGAAGACCGCCTCGTTCTGTTGCAGCGCGCCGCTGTTGACGCGGCGGCGGAGATTTTCCAGCATGCCCCGCCGGCGCTTGCCTCGTCCCGTGACCAGCCGTCGCGTGAAGGTGTTGAGGCGTGAAGGCGACCACTCGATCGAGAAGTGGCGCGTGGCGGCCTCTTCGAGGTTGTGGGCCTCGTCGAAGATGATCTGCGCATGCTTCGGCAGGGCGATGGGCGATGTTGCGGAGAGCTCGGTGAAAACCAGCGAGTGGTTCGCGATGATGAGATCGGCGCGCAGGGCCTTCTCGCGCGCCTTCTGGATGAAGCATCGCCGATAGAGCCTGCAGGCGTGACCGGAACAGTCGTCGGCATGCGAATTGAGCTGCGCCGCAATCCCCTGGTCGACTCCGGCGCCGCTGGCCAGCGTGTCGAGGTCGCCGTCGGGGGTGCGCGCCGCCCAGCAGAGGACGCTGGCGAATTGGCGGAGCTCCCGCCGTTGCAGGTCAAACTGGGCCTGCTCCATCTGGTTGGCGAGCCGGCGCAGACACAGGTAGTTGCTGCGGCCCTTGATGAGGGCGGTGCGCAATGGCCGGGGCGGCTGGCCATCGGCCGCCGCGGGTGTGCTGTCCGCCAGCATCCGCTGCACGGCGGGGAGATCCTTCTCGATGAGTTGCGTCTGCAAGTTCCGGGTGTTGGTGCTGATGACCACCGGGACATCGTTCAAGCGCGCCCAGAGCGCGGCGGGGAGGAGGTAGCCCAGGCTCTTGCCGACGCCGGTTCCTGCCTCGACCACGAGATGCTTGCCGGCATTGATGGCCTCGACCACGGCGCGTACCATCATCAACTGTCCGGGACGCGGTTCATAGCCGGAAACGCAGCGCGCGAGGGCTCCGCCTTCGTCCAGGAGCGCGACGGCCGCGCCGGCGTCGACGGCGGTGCAGTCGGTCAGGTCGGGAAGTTCCGGCCGTTCGACACGTTTGACGGTGGGGAGGAAGGTCGCGGTCCAGTTGCGGGCGGCATTCTTCTGACGCTCGGCCTGATCCGCAAACAGACGGAACAGCTTGCCGGTTGCGGGATCGTCAAATTCCTGGCAGGCGGCGGCCACCATCTCCAGCGTCCAGAGGGGCAGGGCACCGAGATCGGCCTCGCATTGCAGCCAGAGCTGCCAAAGCCGGGTTTCCGGCGGCGCGTCGGCTGCGGCGTCGGGAAGCAGGTCGGCCAGGTTTTCGGAGGCCGACTCGGGGTGCAGCAGACGATGCAGCTCCGCCAGGTCGATGACCGACCACGTGGCCGCCTCCGCGCTTGCCTCGAGCAGATCCGCGAGCTGAAGGGCGTCGTTGGTCAGCAGAAAGCGGGCCTGCGCCGGGCGGAGTTTGGGATAGGCCGCCATGTGCAGCGCGCCGGAGGCGTCCGACGAAACCCAGACCGTCTGCGCCTGCCAGGGCGGCAAGGCAGGCTCGGTTGACGAGTGTGAAGATGCGGACGACATGGTTGTAGGGTGGCAACGTTAATCGTGACTAGGCAAGGGTAGGTTAGCGTAAAGGGTGCTGCTTTTCCAGCAGGCTCCGCGCCCGCTCGTAATACTCCTGCTTCATCTCGTCCGAGACGGCGCGCCAATGGAGGAAGTGACGGCGGATGCGCCCGACCAGCGGTGCGTTCAGCCGCATCCAGGACTCCCGCGCGCCCGTCCGGCGCTGGAGCCGCATGTGGGAGATGTATTCGCCCGTCGCGGCATCCGTGGCCAGTTCGATCACGATGAACTGCGACACCCCGAGGTCGAAGGGCTTGAGCCACGCCAGCACCTCAAGGATCGGAATGCAGGCGCCATCGGCCAGTTCATCCCGGCGCTCGCTCAGCGTCAGCTTCGGTTCTGCCGCGAAGAAGGGCCCCGCGCTCCCTTCGCCGTGATTGACGAAATAGTTGTGGAAAAATCCCAGTACGGCGATCCGGTCGTGGTGGGTGAAGGTGAAGGGCAGGTCGAACGCCAGTTCATCAGTCTCCGTCTCGGGCAGCGTCCAGCCCGAATTGTCAGCGGGTTTGGCGATCTCCATGGCCGACCGGGCCGGGAAGAAAGTGGAAAAGAGCGTGGCCGCCGCAATCGCCAGCGAGGCGTAGATCGTCGAGATCGAGGTGAAGTTCATGTTGAGGCCGCCGGTCCAGTTGAGTGCCGTCAGCACGCGCCCCGTTCCCTGGCTCAGAATGTAGCCGAGCACCGCCCCAACGACGGCGTAGACCAGCGCCTCCGCCACGAACATGAAGAAGACATAGCGCGGCGCGATCCCCACGGCGTTGTAGACGAAGATCTCGTCGCGCCGTTCGTAGACCGAACCCTTCATCGTGTTGAGCACCGTCAAGGCGGCGATCACCAGCGGGATCAGCAGGTCGGCCATGCCCGCCAGCGACTTCCGGCGCGCACGCTGACCGAGATAGGCCGTGCCATCGAGCCCGTAGCAGGTCTGCCGCCCCGTCTGCTCGAGATAGCCTGTGATCTCGCGCTTGGCGGCGGCGAATCCGGCATCGCCCATGTCGACGGCCACGGAAACGGTCCGCAGCTCGCCGGCAACCTGCACGGGAAAACCGCCCACCATCCCCAGAATCACCCGGTCGGCGGGGATGCGCGGATTGTCGCGCTCGGCCAGCAGGCTGCCGCCGCTGACCTGCGGGTTGACCACGGCCTCCGCGTTGAACGGCAGCAGCGTGTCGCCGTCGAAATCGCACGCCTGTTCCAGCGAAGCCGCTTCGAAGATGCCGTGGACATCGAAGCTCACCCCGTTGACCTTCACCCGCCGGCTGCCGGCGTCAACATCGGCGGGCGAGAGACCCAGCGTGTCGGCCATGCTGTCGGAGAGCATGATTGGAAAGGGCCCGGCCGCCCGTACGGCCTGCGCGGCGGTGAACCAGCCGTTGGTGGTCAGCAGCCGGATCTCGTTCCGCAGCGGTTCGGTGGTGCGGAAAAGCAGTGCCGACTTGGCGATCTGGCGACTGGCCGTCGGTCCCTCGCCCTGGACGATCTCGAGTTCCTGCCCCAGCATCTGCCCGTTGGCGTATCGGCCCATCAGTGCGATTCGTTCGTTGACGGTGAACGTCCCGCCATAGCGCCCGTCGAGGGCCGATATCTCCCCGGCGCTGATCGGCGTGAAGCGCGGCTCCCGCAGCAGCAGCCCCTGGTAGGCGGCCTTGCCGAGGGCGCGCTCCTTGTCCACGATGCTGCTCTGCACCGAGGTGAAGCAGATCATCACGAAGGTCATCAGCACCAGCGTGGCGCAGGTCAGGCCGGTGCGGACCTTGCGCTTGTGCATGTTGTTGAGTCCGAGCATGAAGGCCGTCAGCATGACGCCCATCGTGTTCACCTCGGCCCCCTTGACGGCGCCCTGCATCCGCCGGAGCGCATCGAGGTTCTCGTGGAATTTCGAGGAGAGCACCATCGTGATGCCGCCGGAGATCAGGATGATCACGAATCCCAGCAGGATCATCACCGAGGATCGGATCATCTGGAAGGCCGGATGCAGGAGGCGCAGCAGCAGGAAGACGATCAGGAAGATGATGCCCTGCGCCGTGATCTGCTTGCGGATGTCGGTGTAGCAGAAGACCAGCTTTTCGAAGAAGAAGACGAAGGGAACCAGCAGTCCCATGTACCAGAGGATGCCCCAGACGGCCTCGGAAATGGTGCCGCGTATGACCGGATGGTTGAGAATCTGGTAGGACATGGCCTGACGGTAGTCGGCGAGGCGCGCCAGCAGTTTCCGGCCGGGCCGGCCGGCCGTGTCCATGGCCTCCCGGCTGCGTGCGTGAAAGCGGGCGGTCATCTCGTCGGCCATGCCGTAGCGCGCCTGCAGGTTCAGCCGCTTGTCGGCCAGGAAGGCCATCGAAGCGGCGGCCTCGGCGTCGACGTTGCGAAGCAGGGGGGTGTCCTGCGCCAGGTAGCCGGGGCCGTCGATCTCCTGATCCGGACGGGGCACAAAGGCGGGATCGCGCGTCCCCAGGCAGAAGGCACGCGTGGTGGCCACCTGCTCGTTGTCGGGGGCGCCGGCCTTGAGGGCGACAAAGAAGCGTGCCTTGGGATCCACAAATTCCAGGAACCCGGCGCCGGCGATGAACGAGGCCTTGCTGGCGAAGGGGGCCAAACCTCGCACCGCCAGTAATTCAACGCCCGTGAAGCTGCGCATCGACTGCGGGTTGATCCGGTTCAGAATCGCCACCGGGCTGCCGCGGTAGAGGATCAGGTTGGCGGGCAGGCCGTCGTAGGTGATCTGGCGTGAGCTGTAGATATTCTGTGCGGACAGGCCGCTGTCCTTGAAGTGGGTGATCTTCCCATCGGCCGCGAACAGGGCGGCCTCGACCGGGGCGGTGTTGTTCCAGTTCGGGAACGGCAACGTCAGCATCGCCTTCTCATACCGTCCATAGGGATCGGAGAAGAAGTAGTTCTTGCTCTGATAGCCGCCCGGGGGCGGCTCGGATCCGCTTTCCTCCCGGCGGCAGACCAGTGCGCCCGCGACGGGATAATTGGGAACCACGGCGTTGCCGATCCCGGCGGCGTAGATCGAGCCGCGCAGCGCGTAGGTGTTGTAGTAGTTGCGCTGGAGCGGCCGGAAGAGACCCTGTCCATGGGCCGCCGCCAGCGCAGCTTCGCCAAGCACCTGCATGGAGGCGGCGATGCTGGCGAGGTTGGTAACGGCGGGGAGCGGCAGTGGCGAAAGGAAGTTGCTGTAGTCGTTGCGGGGCGAAATAACCGAAAAGCCCGGATGCGAGAGGATGGACCAGGGGAATGCGAAGAGCGGCATGCCCGCGAGATAGGAGGCCATCTGGTTGCCGTGACGGGCGCCGCGGAAGTCGATCGCCACCTGCTTCTGGAGCCCCAGCGCAAAGACCGCGTCCTGCAGCAGGCTCCGGAATGAATTGGCGGCCTCCGCATAAGGGATATTTGCGGCGCCCCCGGAGAAGCTGATGGTCTCGCGCTCCTGTGGTTCGAGGGTGGGGCAGAGGCCGGGCGCCAGCAGCATCAGTTCGTCATAGCCGCCGAGCAAAGTATTCAGGGCCAGCTCCTGCCGCAGTCGGCGGGCGCGCATCTCGTGAAACGTGAGCAGTTGTCCGAAACGGGCGCGCAAGGCGGCGGGGAGGTCGAACGATCCGGCGTCCCTGCGCTTGAGATAGCGCGACAGGGGCAGGGCCGCTAGTGAGTTGAGGCTGTCGTAGCGCTGCTTGGCGGCAAGGAAGCGGTGGTAGGGCTCGCCCGCCAGATCGGCGGGGTTGCGTTCAAAAAGGATCTGCGCCTGCAACAGCGCTTCGGCGGCGTCGAAGACCCGCCGGCGCAGCACCAGCCGGTACTGGTCGTTGAAGCAGTCGCGCGCCGCCGCCGGCAGGCTCCTCAGACGCGCATCGCTGGATTCGGCTTCGCGGACGAAACCTTCGTCCGTGAGCCACGGCCCCAGAGCCTTCACGGCGGCGAGGCTGGCATCGTTCTCGCGCACGCACGCCTCCAGCCTGGCCCGCTGGACCGCCGACTCGCCGGCGATCCCCAGCGTAGCAAGCAGCGCGTCGAGGCTGTTCTGGGACATGTAGTCGCCGCAGGTGGCCAGGAAAATCACGTCGCGCTGAAGGCGGCCGCGGTGCGGTGCAAGGCCGTCGAGCAGTTGCAGCTGCAGCGCCACCTGAAGCGCCTGCAGCGACCCGTGGTTCAAGTCGGGCAGTACCGTGTAGCCGTCGTAGGCGACACCCACGACCATGGCCCGTCTCGTAGGTCCGCCCGATGCGCGCATCACGCCGATCAGGTTGCGGGTGGGAATCTGCTCGTAGGCGGCCTGCACGTCCAGGCGCACTCGCCTTCCGGCATAGTCCAGGATGGCGGGGTCTGCTGCCAGCCGGACGAAGTTGAGCGGAAGGTTCAGCCGCAGTTCAGCCAGCCGCTTCCAGGGCATCTGGTCGAACCCTCCGGAATGCGACACGATCAGCGCTTGAAAGCCCAGTTCGCAGTACCGCCCGGGATTAAGCCCCAGCTCCTTGAACACCGGATGGGCGAGATCGATGAGTGCGATCTTTTCGTCGAAGCCGGTTCCGTTGCGGATGTTTTCATCCGTCACCAGCATCAACTCGCCCTCGATCCCCTCCGGCGACGTCACGTGCGGCTGGGCGTGGTTGGGCGGAGCGGACCACAGGGGGATGTCCCGCTGCACGCCGTCGACGGTCAGGCTCGCGCGTGATGTGAACGGATGCACGGTGTCCAGTTCCTGCTCCAGCACCTCCAGCCCCGCCTGCCGGTAGCGGTCGGCAATCAGCTCGCTCAACGCCACATGCCCCGGCTGGCCAGGCGCTCGCGATCCGAGCTTCTCGATCCCGGCCAGCATGCCGCGCACGGCGTCCGGCATCATGGCCTGCTGCATGGCCGAGCGGTCGTAGGCGCGGTCGAAGTCCGGCGTCAGGACTTGCCGCGCCGGCCGGAAGATGAGTGCGAACGCGGCAACCGCGGCCAGCGTCGCCAGGCCGAAGGCCACCGCTCCAGGCGCCTGCCCGACCCATGACCGTCTGACTGGTGGCTTCAGGTTCATGGAATCGCCTGATAGAGATTGGACGCGCCGCGCGACACGCCGATGCTGTTGACGACCGAGAAGACGAGCAGCACGGTCAGGGCGCCGAGGAAGACGCCGACGAAGCAGGGCTGGAGTTTGTTCCTCACCGCCGTTGCTCCGCCGATCTTGAGCACCAGCCCGCGAATTGCCCAGGCCGTCAGCAGACTCCCCCAGTTGGCCCCGGAGTCCATGGCCGAACTGCCCAGGATGAAGCCGATCGGATGGAACCAGAAACCGGAGAAGAACTGCCGCAGCAGAGTCAGGACCATGGTGATCAATCCCCAGAGCAGAGTCGTCCGCCGACCCCAGTCCGCCGTGCCGAGCTCAATGCCCCCCGTGTCGCGGAGCCAGGTGGAGGTTGCCGTCCCCAGCGAAACCCGGTATTGGGCCATGAACCAGTCCAGTCCGTTGAAGGCCCACTGGAAGCGGATGTTGTCGCCCCCGTAGGCGTAGGCGTTGGAAAGAAAGACCCAGCCGCCGATGAAAAGCCCGCCAAGCGCGCCGAGCAGACACGTGTAGAGCAGGTGGCGCGGCTGGACGCCCATCCGCTTGCCGACCTGGATCATCTCGAACTGAGTTCCCGGAATCAGGAAGAAGACGGTCACGGTCAGGAACCCCGAGAGAATCAGGGCTACCATCATCCCCTCGGCGCCAAAAACAACCATGCCGCCGCACGCCGAGACCAGCAGCATGGCGTTGTAAGGGGTGAAGTAACCGAAGGGCATGCCGCACTCGGCGCGGAGCTTGGCGGTCACGAAGCCCAGCAGCACAAGGAAGCAGAAATAGACAATCATGCTCAAGCCGGATGCATCCACCAAACGGGCCCAGGCCAGCACGCCGATGTGGCACCCCGCCAGCAGCAGCACCGCCGCACGGTTCGAGAGGACGTCGCCGGGTTCTCGCGCATCACCCCGGAACGCGGACTTCAGCACGCCCCACAGGTACTTGCGCGAGAGGATCATCACAATCAGAAAGTAGCCCAGGTAGGCGCCGATGGTCTGCTGGTCTTGCCAGGGATAGCCGGTGTTGACCTTGAGATCGGTCAAATAGCCGATCAGATAGACCGAACGGGCAATCCAGTAGCCGATCACGAAGCTGATCAGCACATTCAGTTCGAAGAAGACAGCGATGCTGACGATGAAGGCGCTGACGATGAAATTGACGTTGAACATCCCGCCCCAGACGGGATTCTGGAAGTAGGGACCCAGCGCAACGTTGATGGAGAGGTCGGGCACCCGCGCGTTGAAGGCATGCCATCCTTTCAGCAGGCCCCAGCTCAGCGAGACGGCGAATCCCGCCCACAGGTAGGGGTTGCGCCAGATCGAGGGGAGGGCACGGCTGTCGTCCGCTTCCTCCGCGCCGAAGAGCAGCAGCGGAATGCGCGTGTTCGGCAGCGGATAGCGTTCGCTCTCGGCCCACCGCTTGCGCATGATGACGTTGACGGCGAGGAAGGCGCCGCACAGCAGCAGCACGTAGGCCGACCACACGGCGGCCGGGCGGAGCCACTCCCGCAGCGGGATGTGCCCCCTCAGCAGAAAGAGAAGCCCGGCGAGGCTCCAGAGGTTGTCGGGCTCGATCACCACGCCCGCCGGACGCTGGGCCTCCGGCAGCGCCTCGTACTCCGACTGCAGCATCAGCTTCCGCCCGCGGAAGGCGCCCTCGAGCGCCAGGACGCTCATCAGCTTCGGGTCGGCGAAGACCGCCTCGCCGCGCCCGCGCAGTCCAAACTCGATGCGCACCCGCTCCCGGCAGCGCTCCGCCAGCGGGATGCCGTAGATCCCCAAACGTTCGAACCCCAGCTTGTGAAGGTAGCTGCGCCGGTCCGCACGCCGCGCCGTGAAAACCTCGTTGAAGGTCGGGGAGTCGTCCACATAGACGCGGCAGAAGATCGCGCTTTCCGTCTCCATTCCCGATGTGCGCGCCAGAATGCTGAGGAGATGCGGATTGCCGGGATCAGCCGGTCCGCCCCCACGCATCGGCAACGTCACGGAGAGCGAACTGACCGACTCCGGGGTGCTGTTCGACAGCCGCGGCAGGAAGGCACTTTGACCCTCCTCGTATTCCACCTCGCGCCAGACCGGCGCCTGGCCTTCCGAATCCAGCGCCCCGGGCGTCAGCCGCCCCGCCAGCAGGTTGGGCCCGTGCGGCCAGAGATTGTCGTTGAAGGCGTCCAGATAGTCGAAGCTCGCCGTGCGCATCGGCACCGAGATCAGCCCCAGGAAGCGGTGCCAGAAGCCCTGCGTCATCAAGGGGACCGCGATGAACATGGCGAAGACCACGCACAGCATCTCCGCACGTGTCAGCAGGCGCGTCTTGAAGAGCGTGAACAGACCGCCGCCGAGGATGACCAGCAGCACCAGCACCGCCATGGCCGGCACCGGCAGAACCTGCTCCGGGCTCTGGTTGTTCTCGCAGATGTAAACCATCGAGTACTGGGTGAAGATGCCCGCCAGCAGCATGCAGAACAGGCTGGCCATCAACGAACGCGGCGTGATTCCGGGCAACGCCTGCGGCGGCTTCGTCCGTGCCGTTGCCGGCTTGCCGTTGTTTCTGTCGGCCCGCCCGCCGCTCGCTCTGCGAAAGTTGCGCATATGGAATCGGAAACCTATCGCCATTCAGGGGCAGTGATCTGCGAAACGGTCCGGGAATTCATGGACTGGAAGTCAACAACAGTCGACAAGCAGGCTTTACGGTGTGGGCGTCGCCACCGCCGGCGGTGGCGGAGGCTTGGGCGAGTAGAGGAACAAGGGCCCTTGAAATCCTTCGGCCTCCTGGATGCGGCTGGCGCTTGTGTTGACGCGCACGGCGATGATGTTCTTGCCGGCCTTCACCTGCCGGGTGACATCGAAATCGATCGGCTGGGGACGGGTATAGGCCTCGAAATACGGGCGGTGCCCGACGTACTCGCCGTTGCACCAGACCCACGCTTCAGTCGTGACGACCGGGGCATACGCCTGCACCGGTTTGCCGATGGCCTTCCGCGGCACGTCCAGCTCGAAGATGTACCACATGTAGCCGACGTAGGGGACGCCGCGTGCGTCGCGCATGCCGTCGCCCTGATGGGAAAAAGGCGTGGCGGTGTCGATCTTCCGCCAAGCGGAACGGTCGAAGTCCGTGTCGTACCAGCGGCCGATGCGGCCCAGGTCGGCGTCGTCCAGCCGGAAAGGCACATTGCGTTCTGAACGGGCGACCAGGTCGCCCGCTGTGCCGGTTGTCCTGTCGAGCATCTTCTGATAGAACTCCCTGCGCTGGGTCAGGTTCCAGTAGTGCGACCCGGCGAAATAGCGCCGCCTCGGGTCCTTGCTCTCGGGGACGTGGAAGAAGCCGCTGATCGCGCTGATCTGTTCGCGCTGCTGGAACATGAGGTCGGCCTGCTTGATCGCCGCGGCGTACTCGCCCGTGAATTCGGCGCGGTTCATCGCCAGGTATCCTCTCAGATGATCGAGGATCAGGCGGTCCACGCGGACGCGCGTCTTGAACGGCTCATCGGTCGCAAGTGCCTCCGCTTCGACCTGGCTCTTTTCCATCGACGCCAGGAGGGCGTCCGAGTAGACATACGGGAGGATGCGATCCTCGTGGCCCAGCAGGGGTGTGCTTTCGAGCGCCTCCTCGATGGCCTCCCAGTAGGCCTGCGAGGGCTTGGCGGCCGGTCCGTACCAGACGGTGAAATAGTCGTCGAGAATGGCCCGTGCATCGTCGTCGGCATGCCAGTAGAGCTTGGCGCGGAGGTAGAACGCCGTGATGCCGTGGGCCATCCAGGAGAAGGTCTGCTCGTCCTCGAAACCGAAGACGCCCCACTTCTTCATCAAAGGCGTGTTGCGGGCGATCTTGCGGGTCAACGGCAAGGGGGTGAGGCAGTTTACAAGCATCGGAAAATTGTAGTTGTAGACGAAGACCCGCGGGCAGAGCTGGGCCCAGCGCTGGAGCATCTGGCCCTGCATCACCTGCTGCCAGCTCCGGGGGTCGTCATAGGCATGGAGCAGGTCGGCCCAGATGGCGGCGAACATGATGCCCAGGTTGGGGTGGAGCGCGACGCCCTCGGGGGGGAAGGTCCGGTTGGCGTAGCCGTTGCTGGTGAGGATGAAATCGGGGTAGTCCTTCACGACTTCCTCCGCGACTTTGTTGATGAAGCCGAACCACTCTTCGCTGATCGAGCGTTCGGTGATCACGCCTTCGCGGCCGCACAGGTCGGCGAATCCCTGGTTCAGGGCCATCGTCTCCTTGGAGAGGTCGATGGGCATGCCGTCATCGGGGGCGAATCCCAGCGAGTTGAAGGTCGGATCCTTGAGCCGCTCCTCGGCGATCTTGGCCTTGACCTTCTCGGCCACGAGTCGGGGCGTCTCGGGGTTGCTCAGGCTGACCATGTGCGGGTCGGGCGTTCCGTCGAGCCGCTTGGCGAAATACTCGGGGTGCGTCTCGATCAGCTCCTTGTCGGGCATGTACTTCCGGAGATAGCCGTCCCCGGGGATGGCGATGATGTCCGATTCGTTGATCACGAGCTTGTTGTGGAGCCGCCAGAGGGTGTCGTCTTCCCGAAGTTCGGGGGCGAGGTTCCCGTTCCAGCTCCGGACTGGGAAATCGGGTTTGTCGCGGTACAGGAGATCCGGCTGATCGATTGACGCCCGTTTCGGCACGCACTCGCCGAATGCGCCGGGCATGAACCAGCGGACGCCCTGACGGTTCAGGAATTCGCTGACGGCGAAGAACGTTCCCTGGTAGGGCCCCGCGTCGTTGCCGGCAAGGACGAGGGTGTTGCCTTTGGCGGAAATGAGGTAGCCTTCCTCCTTGCGCTCGGTCGTGAGGCCTGCGGGGATGTCGAGCTTGAGGGGATCGGTCTTCCGGCTGGAGCCCACCAGCACGACGGGACCCTGGACGGCGTCGTCCTCGCCGACGATGGGGAGCCGGGCACCGCTCATTTTTTCGATGACCCGCTGCAGCTCCTCCGCGGCGAGGCGGGCTTTCTGGGCCGGCTCGATCTTGAGGCCGCGGCGCGGCTTGGGGGCCGTCGCGTTCAAGGCGGCCTTCGAGACTACGATCGTCGCGGCGGGTTGGCCGTCCTTGACCAGCGTGATGGCGGAGGCGGGGAGAATGGCGGTGGCCAGGAACAGGCTGCCGGCTGTCACGCGGGACTTGAAATTGTTCATAGGTGAAAAATGTCAAAACGCGAGGGTCATGTCAATCTCCGACATTCTTTCTGCGCGTCAGCGGTCAGTGACCGGGGTGTGCGTAATGCGAGCATGAAAAGCAGGTCGCGAACCGTGAAGGCACGCCATCAACCTCGGTCATTGCGACAACGTCACCACGGAGGCACGGAGACATGGAGGAGAGGTTGCGTGAAGGCGCATCCGCTTTCAGCGTATCCAGGCCTGACCCGGCGCATGGCATGCAGCGGCTGCGCCTTCACGCAACACCCTATTGAGTCGGCGGGAATGGTCTGCGCGTATGAGCGATGGATCGTGCTCCCTGCCAGGTGTTCACGCAATTTCAGGCTTGGCAGCATCTCCGTTTGCTTCAACGGCAACAGCCGGTCAGCCAAGCCTGAAGTTGCGTGAACCTTCCCTCCCGGACTCCGTGACTCCGCGTCTCCGTGGTGAACCCCGCAGATTGATTTGTTGCAACACGCAAGAAATCAAATGCCTCGTCCATGCGATGAAATCGCACATCCCGGTAACTGCGCCATTACCTTTCCGCGCATCAGGGGGCGACTGGCAGTTCCGATGATGCCAAAGCGCCATAATCGCAATCTTGATCTGGAAGCGCATGCGATATTACACTGTTGGCAATGACAACGAGTTTCAAATTCCAGAAACAGACGATGTGACACTATGCATGACTTCGATAAACCGGCGCCCGATCCAACCTTCACGGAGTGTTTCGCCAGCCCGGGAGGCCAGGACCTGATGACGGACATCTACGTTCCCGACACGAGCCGGAGCAATGGCGCGGCGGTCCTGCTGGTCCATGGTGGCGGATGGAATGCCGGAAAACGGCAAAGCTTCCTGTGGCACGCCCATTGTCTTTCGATGCATGGCTACGTGGCGTGTACGATCGATTACCGGTTGGCGGCGACAGCATCCTTTCCCGCTGCGCTTGTGGATTGTCAATCGGCGGTTCGCTGGCTCCGCCGCAACGCGGGCCGTTTCGGTATCAGCGCCAACCGGATCGGCGCCCTGGGCAGCTCGGCGGGCGGGCACTTGGTTGCGTGCCTGGGCGTCCTTGACAACACAGAAGACACCGTCTCGGCCAAGGTCGACTGCGTTGTTGATGTTCATGGCGTCCATGACCTCGTTTCATCCCTGGACTACGGCCAGGTGTTGGGTCATTGGGAAGCGTTCATGGGCGGGCCGATTTCCGAAAAGCGGGAGAGCTGGATTGCGGCTTCGCCGGCGTTGCATGTGGACGGCACATCGGCGCCCATGCTTCTGGTGCATGATCCCCAGGATGCGACTGTACCCTATGACCAGTCGTTGCTTCTTGCCGCCGCATTGGCCAGAGCCGGACGTCCCATGCAGTTCCTCCCCAGCCCTGGCTCGGGCCATGGGTTCGTCTACAATCCGAAAAATGCCTCGACCCGGCAGGTTTGGCCGGTTGCCGTCGCCTGGTTCGACCAGCATTTGCGGCCTTCCGGATCTACGCCAGGCGCTCAGGGCGCCGTGTAATGGTCCTTGCCGCCCAGCTTCTTCCACTCCATCTCCATCCACATGTAGAGTGGCACCGCGGCGAAGCTGAAGACCGCATTCCAGAGGTAGTAGGCGCGGTAGTTGCCCATCCAGTCGACGAACTTGGCCGCCACAACGGCGATGCCGATCATCCCCAGCGAGGCAAACGCACTGTTGGCCGATCCGAACTGACCGTATTTCTCGCGGGGCCAGACGACCATCTGCATCTTGCTCAGGGCCACGCCCGTCGCAATGCCGGGAAGTGTGAGGCACACGCTCATGATGAGCAGTGTCTTGGCATCGCGGACAACCATCCAGGCCGTGAACACCAGGACCGCCCGGACGAGCACGCCGACTTGAACGATCTTGAACACGCTGCGCTTGTCCGCGAGCCAGCCGCAGGGCAGGGCGATCACCAAGGTCAGGACGCTGCTCACGGCGCCGATCCGGCCCAGCGTTGCGAGGGGAATGCCCAGTTCGTGGCGGTTGAAGAGGACGGCAAAGACGCCGGCGGCTCCGGCCCAGGAGGCCATGGCATTGGCCAGGAAACAGGCCCAGTAAACCCGGTGACTGAAGCAATCGCCGAAGTAGAGCCGGACCGACCCGACCAGGCGTGTCCAGGGACCGCTGGCATTCCCGGGCAATGGCTCCGGGGGTGGATACACGCCCTCCTTCACGCGCCAGCACATCAGGTAGATGCCCAGTCCGTAAAAGGCGGCGATGCCGACGAAGATCGCCTTCATGTGCGATTCCGCATGGCCGAAGATGAAGAGGTTGAAGAGGAGGGGCGCGATCGCTCCGACCAGGCGGAATACGCCATAGAAACGGCCGATGAACTCCTCCGGCACCGTGTCGCGCACGAGGTAGTAGTAGACCGCGCCCACGAACGTGTCGAAGACCTGGAACCCCATCACAAAAACCGCGATGAACAGAATGGGCGACACGATCGGGCTCAGGTCGAGGACCTTCTTCACGGCCGCGAACCCCTGCAGGTATTGGGCGATGTCAGGCCCGAACGGAACCAGCGCCAGGCACAGCACGACCATGGGCGTCGACCAGATGATGAACGGGCGACGCCGCCCGAACCGGCTGCGGCTGCGGTCCGAGGCGAAGCTGACGATCGGGTTGAAGACCATGTTCCCGATGACGTTCAAGCTGCTCGTGATGAAGGAGATCTGCACGCTGGTGGCGTTATGGCCCCGGAGGATCAGCGGGAGCAGGCTGGGCAGGATGATCTCCATCAAGCCATAGACAAAGTAGCCCCACAACAGCCAGAAGAAGAGCATGAGCACGCCGTTCCTGGTGTAGCTGAGCGTGCCGGCGTGATAGCGTACCGGTTGCGGTTTTTGAGCGGGAGCTTCGGTTGTCGACATTCGCAGGTCTCCTGACGGACCGGAATTCGCTTTTCGTGCGCCACGGACACACGCCCGTCGGGTTCGGCCTGAAGCAGCGAATTAACGGGTTTGAGTATGCCGGAAATAGACGGGAGGGTCAAGATTGGCAATGAAAGTTTCGGGCTTGATGTCTGTCGCCTGTTCTGGCACGCTACAAACATTGACGTTGTATTTATTAATGCAAATGGAGTGACAGCGATGAAGCGAAAAATCAGAATGGGAATGGTTGGTGGCGGTCCCGGGGCCTTCATTGGCGGAGTCCATCGCGCGGCTGCCCGCCTGGATGGTTTCATTGACGTCGTTTGCGGTGCTTTCAGCCAGGATCCGGCCAAAAGCAAGTCGATGGCCGGCGAACTGTTCCTGCCGGAGTCGCGCTGCTACGCCAACTACAACGAGATGTTCGAAAAGGAGCTGGCGCTTCCCGTCGGCGAGCGCATGGACTTCGTCTCCATCGCCACGCCCAATGTCTCGCATTTCAAAATTGCCATGAAGGCGCTCGACTGCGGCTTTCACGTCCTTTGCGACAAGCCGATGACGCTCTCGCTGGCCGAAGCGAAGAAATTGCGCGGAAAAGTTCGTAAGACGAAGTTGCTCTTCTGCCTGATGCACAATTATTCGGGCTACCCGATGGTCCGGCAGGCCAAGATCATGGTCGCCGAAGGCAAGCTCGGAACTATCCGCAAAGTCGTCGTGGAATATGATCTGGGATGGCTGGCGGCACCCAACGCCGGCAAGCAGGCCTTGTGGCGTTGCGACCCGCGCTTTTCCGGCATCTGCGCCTGCATCGGCGACATCGGATCGCATGCTGAGCATCTGGCCGAGTACATCACGGGGCTGAAGATCACCGAGCTCTGCGCCGATCTGGCGACCTTTGTCGAGGGTCGCCAGCTGGATGACGACGGCACGGTGCTGCTGCGCTTCGACAACGGCGCCCACGGCGTGATCGAGTCCTGCGAGGTTGCCAGCGGCGAGGAAAATCAGTTCAAGATCCGGGTGTATGGCTCCACGGGTTCGCTGGAGTGGAGCCAGCAGACGCCGGAAAGCCTGATCTGGCGCGCCAACGACCAGGCCATGCGGGTCTACCGCCGCTCCTGGGCGGAGGTCGATCCCTCGATCGGCGCCCTTTGCCGTCTGCCCGCCGGCCATCCCGAAGGCTTCATCGAGTGCTTTGCCAACATCTACGCCGATTTTGCCAAGTCCATCGACGCGCGGCTCAACGGCCTGGACTACCAGCCAGCCTATCCGACCGTGGACGACGGCGTGCGCGGCATGGCCTTTATCGAAACGGTCTTCAGCAGCCACAAGAGCGACCAGAAGTGGACGAAGCTGGAAATGTGCTGAGGACGCGCAAGCGCAAGCCTCGTCCGGTTCCGGAAAGCACAGGGGTGCTCGCCAGGGCCATACGCAAGCATTGCCTCGAAATGACGCATCGCGGGAGGAGCGGGCATGCGGGGAGCATGCTTTCCATGGCGGATATCGTCGCCTACCTCTACAAGCATGTGCTGCGTGTGGATGCCGGGCGACCCGACTGGCCGGACCGCGACCGTTTCATCCTCAGCAAGGGTCATGGCGGCGGCGCCGTCTACGCCTGCCTCGCGGAACTCGGTTTCTTCCCGAAGGAGTGGATGCAAGGCTACTACCGCGACGCCGGCCGGCTGATGGGACACATCTCCCATCATGTGCCGGGCGTCGAGTTCAGCACCGGTTCACTCGGACACGGACTCCCCGTGGCGGTCGGCATGGCCCTGGCCGCCCGCCACGCCGGCAGGAAGCACCGCGTGTTCTGCCTGATGAGCGACGGAGACTGCAATGAGGGCAGCACCTGGGAGGCGATTCTTTTCGCGGCCCAGCACCGGCTCGACAACCTCATCGGCATCGTCGACTACAATCGCATTCAGGCGCTCGGGAAATCGATCGATGTGCTCAACCTGGAGCCGTTCGACAAGAAGATGGCGCAGTTCGGCTGGGGATGCAAAGTCTGCGACGGACACGACTTCAGCAGCCTGTCTGAGGCATTCGCCGAGATTCCGATCCGGAAGGGCAAACCCTCGTGGGTGATCTGCAAGACCGTCAAGGGCAAAGGCGTCAGCTTCATGGAGAACACGGTGGCCTGCCATTACGGATCGGTGAACGACGCGCAGTTGGCCCAGGCGCTGGCCGAAGTCGGGAAATCGTGAGATGCGAACACTTTTCAACAAGATCCTTGTGGAATGCGCCCGGCGCGATCCCCGCATCTGGATGATCCTCGCCGATATTGGCTATGGCGAGATCGAGCCATTCCGTGACGCCTTTCCCGACCGCTGGTACAACTGCGGCGTCGCGGAGCAGAACATGACGGGCGTCGCCTGCGGCGTGGCCCTGGAGGGCAACATCGCCATCACCTACAGCATTGCCAATTTCCCCACGCTGCGCTGCCTCGAGCAGATCCGCAATGATGTCTGCTACCACAATGCGAATGTCAAGATTGTCATCATCGGGGCCGGCCTGGCCTACGGTCCGCTCGGGGTGAGCCATCAGGCGACCGAGGACATCGCCATCATGCGGGCGCTGCCCAACATGGTCGTTTTCTGTCCCTGCGATTTTGCCGAGGCCGAGGCCGGCGTGCATGCGATGCTCGCCCACGACGGCCCCTTCTTCTATCGCTGCGGTTACAAGCAGGAGCCGCCAATCCACGCCGACAAAATCGCCTTCAAGCTGGGCCGGGCCATTCAAGTCCGCGAGGGCCGGGATGCCACGATTTTCTTCACCGGCACCATTGGCAACCAGGTGATGCCGGCGGTCGAGGCGCTGCAGCAGCGGGGGATCAGCTGCCGGGTGGTGAGTCTGCATACCATCAAGCCCATCGACCGCAAGGCTATCGTCCGCGCCGCCGCCGAGACGGGCGCGATCATCACGGTCGAAGAGCATCAGTTGCAGGGTGGAATGGGCAGCGCGGTGGCCGAGGTGCTTTGCGACGCCGGGGCGGCCCCCCGAAAGTTCCTGCGCATCGCGCTGCCGGACACCTACGTCAGCAAGGTGGGCACCCATGAATGGCTGCTCGACCGCTACGGCCTCTCCACGCCCAAGCTCGTCCAGCGCATCGGAAAGCTCCTGTCATGAGGCTGAAGGGAAAGGTCGCCATCATCACCGGCGCGGGTCGCGGCATCGGCCTGGCCGGTGCGACGGCTTTTGCGCGCGAAGGCGCCCGCGTCGTGATCGCCGAGATCTCCGAAGCACTTGGACAAGCCGCGGAAGCGGCGGTCCGCAAGGCCGGCGGGGAGGCCGCCTTCATCCGTACCGACGTATCCGACAGCCGCTCGGTCCAGCAGTTGATGGCCGCCACGCACGCGCGCTTCGGCGCCCTGCACATCCTCTACAACAACGCCTCGGTCTTCCTGGCCAAGGATGACGGCGTCGTGACTGAACTGGCGGAGGAAACCTGGAACCGCATCCTCGCCATCAATCTGAACAGCGTCTTCCTCTGCTGCAAATACGGCATCCCGCTGATCGAAGCGAGCGGAGGCGGGTCGGTGATCAACACGGGGTCGAGCGCAGGGGTCATCGGTGTCCCCGGTTGCGACGCCTACACCGCCAGCAAGGGGGCGACGGTGTCGCTGACGCGTTCGCTGGCGGTGGCCTGCGGCAAGCGGGGCGTGCGCGTGAATTGCATCTGTCCGGCCGGCATCGAGACGGAGATGGTCAAGGCCAGCAA
>CAZQKI010000003.1:56343-67143 GCA_964592855.1 uncultured Lentisphaerales bacterium | reverse complement strand
AATGAGTCACCCTAATGTATCACACCACGACGGGATAATCATCATCATTTATTGGGCGAATCGAGTAGCCGGAGGAGGTTGCCCTCCCCCAGCTCTCACACCACCGGACTTGCGGGTCCGCATCCGGCGGTTCCCATGTTGATTTTGTTCACCATGCTACCCGTTTTCAAGCAGCGAATATAGTCCCATCTGCTTGAAATAAGGCGGAGGCAAGAATTGCGTCAAGGCGGGAACTCCCGCGCACCACCAAGGCCCGCGCCGGCTGTAGGCCAGCAGGGCTTGCTGCTTCGGACATCCCATTTCCAACAGGCGTTTGAACCGTGTTGCCGGGGTCTTCCACTGACGCCACAGCATGCAGCGCAAATGACGCCTGATCCAGAAGTCACAACTGCCCAGCGTCTTTTGGCTTGCGCCTATTCTGAAGTACTGCATCCAGCCCCGGAGGACGGGATTCAGTATCTCGCGGATGAAGCGGCCCATGTTTCTTCCCCGCCCCATATGAAGCAGGTCCTTTACACGAGTGCGGAACCGCCTCCAGCTCTTGTCCGCCACACCGACGCGCATCCTACCCCAGACCTTCAGGAACGTGAATCCGAGAAAACTTCGCTTCCACGGACGCGCCACCGCGCTCTTGTCCTGGTTGACCTTGAGTTTCAGTACGCCCTCAATGTACCGAGTGATCGACCGCATGGTCCGGTCCCCCGCTTTTTGACTCCGTAAATAGATGTTCACATCGTCTGCATAGCGACAGAAACTGTGTCCACGGCGTTCCAGTTCCTTGTCCCGACCGTCCAGCAGAACATTCGATAAAAACGGCGAAAGCGGCCCTCCCTGGGGCGTGCCCTTCAACGTCGGATGAATACATCCGTCCGCCAACACACCTGCCTTCAAGTAAGCGTTAATCAGCCGTTTCAGCCTCTTGTCCTTCACCTTGCGGCCCAGGCGGCCCATGAGAACGTCATGGTCCACTTCGTCAAAGAACTGCTTCAGATCCAGGTCCACCACCCACTGCTTCCCGGCCTCCGGGTGCCGCAATGCCTGACGCGCCGCGTCATGGGCACTGCGCCCGAGTCGGAAACCGAAGCTCGATTCCGAAAACCCGGAGTCGAACATCGGCGTGAGAATCTGGGTGACAGCCTGCTGAATGACTCTGTCAGTCACGGTGGGGATGCCCAGTTTACGCACCCCGCCCCCCGGTTTCGGAATCTCCACCCGAAGCACCGGATACGGGGTGTATGTCCCCTCCAACAACTGCCGCCGGATATCAGACCAGTTCGTTCGTAGAAACGCAAGCGTCTCCTCGATGTCCCGGCCATCCACTCCGGTTGCTCCCTTGTTCCGCCTGACCTGTTGCCAGGCCCTGCGCATGTTCTCGGTCTCCACCACCTTTTCCAGCAGTGAATCCCCTTGTGGGTCGGAGTGGCCTTCAATCCATGGACGAGCCTCAGCACCCTCGGCGTACTCAGCCGGAATCCGTCCGGCCCCCTTCGCCAGGGGTTCCCGCCTAACGGGTTCTTCTGCTGTTCGGTCCGCGCGCACAATCAAAGATTCCTTCCTCAACTTGAGTTCAGGCCTTCGGCGGCATCCTTGCGGCTTGGCTTATCCGTTTGCTCCGCCTTTCGGCTTTGGAGTGCCTCACTAGCCTCGCCTGATCTTCCGCCTACTATGCCCTCGGCTGACTTCTCACCGTCCATCCCCCGCCCTCGCGGACGAGGTAGCCTTCCGGCAGACCGTGAGATCTCCCCGGGTAAGACACACGACTTTCACGCTTCTACCCGCCGCATTTACACAGACGCCTTCCGTTCAGGGATTGGACGTTGACGTGACGTGCCGCCTCATCCAGCGCCTATGCCTCGTATGCGATTTCTGTTCGTCGGGTCCGCGTTTTGTTCCAGACTTCCTTCCGACCCCGCCTCGCGGCGGCGCCGTTGTCCTTCACTAAACCTTCCTCCTGACAGGTGGTAAAGGGACTTTCACCCTGTAAGTCGTGCGCCATGCCGGGCGCACACGGGGCCGATCAGGCGCGCTGTAAAGCGTCGCCTGGATCGGCTGGTTCGCCTCTCCGTCTTGCCAGTGTCGTCTTGTCCACGGTCGAAAGCCTCTGGATAACGTCTAGCATGGCATCTGCCATGCGGTCCCCCGCGCCGGATTCCATTTTGCTTGAGATGCACCACGTGCTCTCGTGACCACCGATACGGTCAAACGCCTCCCTGTGGGGGATATAGCCCAGCCAACCGTTGGCCAGTGACACCACAAAGGTCTCTCTGACCACGCTCTGCTCCTTGATGCGCAGGGAATGCTGCGAGAAATACTCGGCCGGCACCGCGCCAAAGACACTTTCGCCAATCCTGAGGACCTGTATCTCGGCAGTCTCATGGTCGCTTCTGGAGTGGAGAGCCTTCAGTCGCTCCAGCGACCATCGGTACCAGCCCCTCTCAATCAAGCCCGGGAATACGTTGAAGGAAGCCAAGTCGTCCAGGTTCCGTTCAAGCCCATGAATCTCTCTGTAGCGGATGTCCACACTGGCGGATGCCGCAGCAATTCTGGCTTGGCCGGAGTAAGTTATGCGTTTCACGATCTGGATCACGTCATCGGCGAGAATCGAGCCGATCTTCTCCTTCGTGTCTTCGTATCCAGGGTCGGCATAGTTCCGATGAATGACATTGCCACATGCGCCATTAAGGAACACACAGACCGAGCTCTCGCCATACGTTTCCTTGAGACGCCCCGACAGCACTCCAGGAAAACCGGCGGACAGGCTGCCCATCAGGTGGACCGCGTGGCAGGCGAAATTGACCAGCATCCCAATGATCTTGCCATTCAGGTCTCTTACACAGAGCACACCCACCTGCGGATCAACAATTCCTTCTCCAAAGAGCACATCTCGCTCCACCGTGTCGAAAGATGGCTGCGAAATCACCGAACCATTCTTCATGATGAAACGGCGATTGAACGAAACCCGTCCTTCGTAGCAGGTGCCCGTTCCGATCTCGACCGGGACCATCGCATGGTATGCCGCGATGAGCGACGTGACGGCTCGCTCAACCATGTGTTCCAGGTAGGCATGATCCTTTTCTGACCATGGGCGCTCAACAACGGCGGGGCACGCATGGTTATGGGTCGCACAGACCATGATGCAGTCGGGGGGAATCGGACATGCGCGGCTGACCTGTTCCCGAATCGTCAGAACGTATTCACGTTCGACAATGACGACGTCGAGAGACAGAAACGCGACAGTGCGCGCTCCATCATGGAACACGGCGGCATGGGCAAAGAGAGGGTCAATGACGGTGTCGACGGGCGCCCAGTAGGTCCGGGCGGGGAATGTTTGTGGGTTGATCTCGACCTCGGCGAATCCAGCTTGCAGGTCCATGTTTGTCCTCCTTATGTTTTTTTGCGAAGACTAGCGTTTTATCCCTCGTGCGGCAAGTGTAGGTTGCGGCTTGGTGACAAGCGGTTATTTGCCGCATGAACGGAGTCTGCCTGATAGCAGACCGAAAGAGATGAAAAAGCCGGTCCTGGACCTACCCGATCCTACGGCAACGTAAAAACCAAGCCTGCACCCAGATGCATATCGGGCTGTCATCGCGCACTTCACGGCAGGCGCTACCGGACGGGGTGTGCGAAGAGAGTTAAAAGAAGAAGCCGTGCGGATCGCGGATGCGCCCGTTCGATATGCTTGACCTGATTTGTCCTGATGTGCTATTTCATTGAACGTGAACATTTATTTGGAGTCAGCCCATCGGTTGCCTCACTCGCGCAACGCATCCCGCAGCGGCTTGCGGAGCGCCCGGGACGCGGCGGCCAGTGTGGCGGTCGCGCCGACGGCCAGATAGCCCAGAATCAGCACGGCAATCGCGCCGGCCGGCAGAGCCTGGGACAACCGAACGACCGCAGGCAGCAGAATCAGCAGGGCGGGAACGAGTCCGAAAAGCAAACCCAGCCCCATCAATCCCAGTTGCTCGACAAGCAGGTAGCCGACCACGCGGCGTCGCGGTACACCCAGGGCGCGCAACACCGCCAGTTCGCCACGCCGGGTCTCCACGTTCCTCAGCAGCAGAATCGCCAACCCCGCAACGCCGAGCACGACCCCCAACCCGCCCAGCACCAGGAACATGTCCAGATAGCTGTTTTCCATCGCGGCCAGATTGCGCAAACGTGCATCGCATCCCTCGATCTCCCAGCCTTGGCGGAGCAGGCCTGCGGGGCGCGCGGCACTTGCCTCCGCCGGCTTCACCAGCCACTGGCGGTAACCCGGAATCTCCGGAAAGATGCGGGTGAACAGACGCTCATCAACCAGGATACGCCCTTGAAGAACCGTCACGCGCTGTGGCAAGGTGCCGATGATGCGAATGCGGACACTCCCGCCGCGGCTCGAGGGATAGGTCAGAATCGTACCGTCACGCAACCCCGCCTGCGCCTGAAGACCATATTGCAGCGTGGTCTTGTCACCGGCCAGGGCGGGAATACATCCATCCTCAAGCGGCGTTGCCAGCGACGTCCAATCGATCGAGCCGAAGGCGCCCGTTGCTGCAAGCTTCTCCAGCGGCACACCGAGGACCTGCGGGTTTTGCGCGCGTGTCAGGCTCAGACACTCCGCACCGTCCCCTTCCCGCACGCGGAGGCCGATGATTCCGGCCTTGGGCCACGCGCGCAACAAAGCCTCGCCCCCCTTGTTCTCCGTCAACGCCTCGGGCGCTTCGACCTGCCAGCGGAAACCACCGGAACCGCTTTTCGCTTCGTCCAGGCCGGCGGCGGGGTCGTGCTTCATGGCCAGAATCGCCAGGGGGAGAAAGAGCCCGGCCGCCAGCAAAACGGCCACGAGCAGGCTCCGTGCGGGCTCGCGCCAGAGATTCAGAACCGCCGCCCGCATCAGCCCCACGCCGTTTCCCTCCCGCCGTAGCCGCACCCTCGGCGCATTCCGCTGCCCGCCGCTCAACAGCCCCAGCACCGTTTCACGCAGGCGTCGTCGCGACCCCGCAGCCAGGATGAGGATCGCCAGCACCAGGACCAGACCGGCCGCCAGCAGGACCGATGGACCGTGAAAGGAAGGCCAGATCCGCGTGCCGGCCACGGCATCGTGCCAGGCCCGGTTCAGGCTCCAGACCAGGCCGCGCGACACAAGGCTGCCGCCAAGTCCACCGACGATGCTCCCCACGGCGAGCACGCCCGCGGACTCCAGCAGAATGACGCGCATGATCCGTCCCATCGGCATGCCGCAGGCTTTGAGCACGCCGATCTCGCCGCGCCGATGATCCAGGGCCAACTGCGCCAGAAGCGCCGTCAGGAGCAGGGCCGACACCATCATGAAGAAGCTCATCCCCACGAAGAGCTGGCGGAAATCGGTCATCTGCGCCACGGCCTGCGCCCCCTCCGCCGCCAGTGGACGAACCTCGAACCCCAGCGCTTCCGGCTCGACCTGTGCAAGCTTGGCCCACGCGACACCATTCGTGACCCGGGCAACATCATCGCCAATCCGGACAACCATCGTGTCGCCGTAAAGCGTTCCCAGGCAGCGCCGGCCGGCCGCATGCGTCATGAAGAGCTTGGGCGTTGGGCCATAGGCTTTCCAATAGGCCTCGTTCGCAGGATCGTTCAGGGCGGTCGAATCCATCGGCATCCCGATGTCCCAATCGGCGCAACTCTCGACCTCGCTCAAACCCGGAAACTCGGGCATCCACGCACGCTCCGCGGCCAGAAGGTTCTGCGGCAGGATGCGGACAACCTTGAAGTCGCCCTGTTCCGCCACCAGCTGTCCCGCTTCGGCGAGGCGCCGCCAACGGACGCGAACCGTATCGCCCGGCGCGACTTGCAGCTCCGCAGCCAGCCACTCCGAAATCAGAACCTCGTCGTCCGCCAGATGGCCGTCAACCACGCCCAGCGAACCCGCATCCGTTCCGCTCAGCGCCGCCAGGAAACCGTAGGGCGTGCTCCGCGTGCCGCCGGCATTTTCAAAGGCGTCCGCCAAGTGGTAGTTGGCCAGGACCGGCTGCGGGGTGATCTGCCGCAACGCCTCGACCTGTGCCGGCGGAAGATAGAGCCGTGCACTAGTCACCTTGGCGCAAGCGCCGTGCGGCGCCAGGATCAGGCCTGCGTCCGCAGGCAGCAGGCTCCGTCGCAAGGCCTCGCGGACTGCGTCGGGGGTGGCGTCGGTCACCCAGAGATTGGCCATCCCCGCCGCTTCAATGAGGCTTGCCAGCGCGTCGCGCGCCAGGAACAGGTTGCGTGGTGCGAGCTGCGAGACGCGCAGGTCGAAGCGTCCCAGAGCCTCATCGCCGAGAACGCCAACCGGCTGCACGCGCTCGCGTCGGCCGCGGTCTTGAACATCGGCTCCCAGCGGCAACTCAATTGCCACCGAAGCCGGGCGGGTCACGACGAGCTGCGGCTGGCTCCACGGCGAGTCCTCACCGCCTGTGGCACTGGTGCTCCGGGGGGCCCGTTCAAGCAGGTCATCCGACAGGCGCTGGCTGTACACCACGCCATCGTTGGTCAGAGCGGGGGGCGGTGCCGCGCGTGTCGCGAGTTGAAAGAAACGTTCATCGCCCCCGATAATCTGCAGACGGGGGACGATCACCGGATCGGCCTGGTCTTGCGGCACCCGCAAGGAACCCGACACGAGCAGCAGCGGGGCGACAGATCCCCCACCCGCTTGCCGGAGACGGTCCGCCAGGTCGGCCGGCGCCAGACCGCCACGCAGCACAACCGCCGTCCGGATGCGCCCCAGCCGCTCGGTCGTGATCCGTGCGAGGCTTCCCTGCAGCGCCTCGCCCGTCAGGAGCGCCCCCGCCAGGATGGCGGCGGAGAGAGCGGCACCGCACGCCAGCAGCAGGTGTTGACGGCGATAGAACCTGAGCGAACGGACGACCCAGCGCAGATCGTTCATGGCAGAACCAGACGGCCTTCCAGCAGGCGCAAGGAACGTGACATCCGTACCGCGACCTCGGCGGCGTGCGTGACCACCACCAGCGTGGTCCGGTGCTCGGCTTGCAGCTCGCAGAGGAGATCGGCTAGCTGTCTGGCGCCCGCAGCGTCCACCGATCCCGTCGGCTCGTCGGCCAGCAGCACCGCGGGGTTCAACAGCAGGGCACGCGCCAGCGCCACGCGCTGACACTCGCCGCCCGAGAGCTGGGCGGGGCGGTGCCGCAGCCGGTCGCCCAGTCCCACGCGATCCAGCAGTTGGCGGGCCTGGTCCCGGTAGGGGGCGACGCTCCCGACGGCCCATGCCGCAACCAGGACATTCTCGAGGGCCGTCAATTGCGGGAGGAGGCAAGGCTGCTGAAAGACGAAGCCGATGCGACGTCCGCGCAACGCCTCGCGTTCGCGGTCGGAAAGCGCATTCAGGGCGCTGCCGCCCAGCCAGACCTCGCCCGAATCGGGCCGGTCGAGGGCGCCCAGAATCGCCAGGAGGGTGGTCTTCCCGGAACCCGAGGGGCCCACCAGCGCCAGCGACTCACCGGCGGCGACCGACAGATCGACGCCGCGCAGCACCTCGACACGGACGCCGCCGTCCGTGACGAAGCCCCGCGTCACCGCTTTCAACTGGAGGGTCTCACCCATGGCGCCGCATTTCGTTCAACGTTAAACCAAATAAGTAGTTCGATTAAGTGTAACCGACTAAGAGTGGAGACTAAGAGTGGAGACTAAGTGCAACCGACTATGCAGTCTAGTTTCTCCCTCTCGCCGGACTCATGTCCCGGGTCGGACACGCGCGACAAAGCGCGCCATCCGGACCATAGCCTCGCGGATCTGATCGATGTCCGTCGCATAGGCACAGCGCAGGTAGCCCTCGCCGCAGGCGCCAAAGGCTGAACCCGGCACGCAGGCGACCGCCTCCTCGTTCAGGAAGCGCATGGCGAAATCCTTGGAGGTGAGCCCGGTGCTGCGGATGGAGGGAAAGGCGTAGAAGGCGCCCTGCGGCACGTAGCAGTCCAGCCCCATCTGAGCAAAGGCGGCGCACATCAGGTTGCGGCGGTCGCGGTACGAATCGCGCATCGCGGCGATATCGTCCCACCCGTTGTCCAGCGCCTCGATGCCAGCCTTCTGGCTGACCACGGGGGCGCACATCATGCCGAACTGATGGACCTTCATCATCGCCTCCAGCAGGTTGGAGGGGGCGCAGACAAAGCCCAGTCGAAAGCCGGTCATGGCCCAAGCCTTGGAGAAGCCGCCGAGAAAGACGAGGCGATCGCGGATGCCCGGCTGGTTCGCCACCGAAACACGGGGGACTTCATAGGTGAGTTCCGAGTAGACTTCGTCCGTCAGCAGCAGCAGATCGTGCTCGCGGACAAACTCGGCGATCATCGCCGCGTCGTCGGCGTCCAGCACCGCACCGGTCGGATTGCAGGGAAAGTTGATGAGCAAGGCGCGCGTGCGGGGCGTGACCTTGGCTTCCAGCGCCTGCCGCGTCAGCCGGAACTCATCCTTGGCGTAGGTCTCGATGGCGACCGGCACGCCGTGCGCCATCCGTATCAAGGGCGCATAGGCGACAAAGCAGGGCTCGTGGTAGAGCACTTCGTCGCCCGGCGAGAGGGTCGCGCGGATGGCGAGGTCGAGGGCTTCGCTCACGCCGACGGTGATCATCGTCTCGGTCTGCCAGTCGTAGGCCAGGCCGTCGTACGAGCGTTTCAGGTAGCGGGTCACCGCCTTGCGCAGTTCCCCGAGACCCAGATTCGCGGTGTAGCGCGTCGCGCCATGTTCAAGGGCGGCGATGGCCGTTTCGCGGATATGCCACGGCGTCACGAAGTCGGGTTCGCCGATGCCCAGGCTGATGATGTCATTCCGCGTCGCGACGATATCGAAGAAATCACGGATACCGGAGCGGGGCAGATCGCGTACATGCGGCGCGACAAAATCACGGGGCGACTTGCAGTCGTTCATCATGGTCCACACTCTCCAACAGGACGCCCTGGTCCTTGTAGGTCTTCAACATAAAATGCGTCGAGGTGGAGAGCACACCCTCCATATTGGCCAGCTTCGAGCTCACGAACTGCGCCACCTCCTGGAGGTTGCGCCCCTTGACGAACAGCAGCAGGTCGAATCCCCCCGACATCAAGAACATCGATTCGACCTGGTCGAAGCGACCGACGCGATTGGCGAGGCGGTCGAAGCCGCCATCCTGCGCGGGGCGGATGCGCAGTTCGATCACCGCGCGGACGCTGCCGTCGTCCACCCGCTCGGTGTCGATCACGGTCTGATACCCCCGGATCACGCCGCGCTTCTCGTAGTCCGCAACGCGTGCGGCGACCGCCTCGGGCGATTCTCCGAGTTGTTGCGCCAGGCTATCCAGCGGCGCACGCGCATTGGTCTTCAGCAATTCCAGCAGACGATCCATAATTCCCCACCTCTCCGCGTCGAAAAAAAATCAACCCTTATTCAATTCACGGCTCCGCCGGGCGGCCGCCTGAATCGTCCGTCCGAGCACGGCCCGGACCGTGGACTTCTCGAGGACGGCCATGCCCGCCGCCGTGGTCCCCTTGGGCGAGCAGACCGCCTGAATGAAGGCCGCGGGCTCCTGTCCGGTCTCGCGCAGATAGCGGCCGGTGCCCAGCATCGTTTGATTGGCCAGCAGACGTGCGGCGTCGGACGGAAGTCCCAGGCCTTCGGCCGCGTCGGCCATGGCCTGCATGAGGTAAGCGAAGAAAGCCGGCCCCGATCCACTCAGCGCCGTCACGCCGTCGAAATGGCGCTCCTCGAGTTCCGCCACCTGGCCGCAGCATCCCAGCAGGGCCGCAACCCGCTTCCGATCCCCCGCACGCGCGCCCGTGCCGAGCGTGAAGGCGCAGAGGCCTTCGCCGACGCTGACATTCAGATTGGGCATCACGCGCACGACGCGCGCCCGCCCGCCGGAGAGTTCCTGCACGCGCGCGACGGTCTTCCCGGCGGCGATGGAGATCAGGAGGTGCCGCTTGGTGAGATCGGGCGCCAATGCGGCGAGCGCCGCATCGAGATCCTGCGGCTTGACCGCCAGGAAGATGATGTCGCAGGCCGCCGCCAGCGCCAGCGGATGCGACGTGACCTGGATGCGATGGCGCTGCCGGATCTGCTCCAGGCGATCCGCCGCCACATCGCACGCCAGAATCTGCCTGGCGCCGGCCTGCTTGCCGCGAATGAGCGCGGCCAAAATCGCCTCGCCCATCTTGCCGGCACCCAGAAAACCAATCATGCTCATGTCGGTACCCGCATCGCGATTAGTAACCCCGAGAGCTGAGCTTGTGCTGCAGTTCGCTTTGGAAGGCCTGGACATCCTCCGGCGAGGGACGGTAGCCGGGGGTGCTGACCGACGAGAGCCCGAGGCGCCCCATCTGGTCGAGCATCCACTTGGCCGTCACGCCATCCGAAAAGGTCACGGTACCGCTGGCCATCGCGCCGGCCTGGACGACCCGATCCAGCGTGAGCGACAGGCCGCCCGGAGCCGCGGCATCGTCGGGGAGGGTTTCACCGGCATCGGCTGCGTCATCCGCGCCTGCGGGGGCGTCGGGCTGGGCCGGGATGATGGGCTTCGCGGCCGGCTTGTCCTTGACCTGCACGCCGAGTTCCAGCACCAAGAGGCGCACGTCCATGTAGGTCATGGATATCTGGTGTTCAGCCAGCAGACGCTTTTGCACATCCGACAGACTGGTGCCAGATTCGACCCAGTTGCGGACATCCTGCTTTTGTTGATCGTTGAGAGTCATGAGAATCATCTCCAAGAAGTGCGGACATCATCCCACAGCCATGAAAAAGCGTCAAGCGCAAGCGCTCGCCTGCCGGACACCGATTTGCATTGCATAAGCCGCGCGCCAGTAAGATAATTGCATGTTT
>CAZQKI010000003.1:0-56243 GCA_964592855.1 uncultured Lentisphaerales bacterium | reverse complement strand
CCGGACACCGATTTGCATTGCATAAGCCGCGCGCCAGTAAGATAATTGCATGTTTTGGGAGCTGGGGAGAATCGCAATGACAACGACAACGAAGACAACGAAGCGTCAAAAGACGATCCGCGTGGGCGTGATCGGCGTGGGGCGTGGCCAGAGTTTTGCCTCGGGAGCGACCGACCTGGTCGGGATGAAACTGGTGGCCCTGTGCGACACCTGGGAGGAGAAGCTGGTCGAAGCGGGCAAGCGCTTCGGTGTGGCCACGTACACCGACTACGACAAGTTTCTCGAGCACGACATGGACGCCGTGGTTCTGGCCAACTACTTCAACGAGCACGCCCCTTTCGCCATCAAGGCCCTGGCGGCCGGCAAGCATGTGATGAGCGAAACCTCGTGCAACGGAACGCTCGCCGAGGGGGTGGCTCTCTGCCGCGCCGTCGAGAAGAGCGGCAAGACCTACATGCTGGCCGAGAACTACCCCTACACGCAGTTCCATCTGGAGATGCGCCGACTCTACCAGACGGGCGAAATCGGCGAGGTCACCTACGCCGAGGGCGAATACAACCACCCGATGGCCCCGACCGACCGGCTCCGAATCTCGCCGGGCGTGAATCACTGGCGCAACTGGCTCCCGTCGACTTACTATTGCACCCACGCCCTGGCGCCGCTGATGATGATCACCGACCGCATGCCCGTGACGGTGAACGGTCTTTCCATCGCCCGCCGCGAGGTGGACGCGGAGACTGCGCGCGTGGCCGACCCCGGCTCCGTGATCCTCTGCCGCATGGACAACGGCGCCGTCTTCCGCATCTTCGGGCTGATGTTGCCCGGGCACAGCAACTGGACGCGGGTGCAGGGGGACAAGGGGGCCATGGAGACCACCCGCGGGCCGGGCTACTTCGGCCCCGGCCAGGTGCGTGTCTGGCACGACCACTGGCAGCGCGCGCCGGGCCAGCCCGTCGAGCGCACCTATGCGCCCGACTGGCCCGAGCATGGCGATCTCGCCTCCCGGGCCGGGCACGGCGGCGGCGATTTCTGGACGAACTTCGCGTTCGCCAATGCGATCCGCTCCGGCACGCCGCCCTATCTCGACGTCTACCGCGGCGTGGCGATGAGCAGCGTCGGCATCCTGGCCTGGAAGAGCGCGCTGGTGGACGGCGCGCCATTTGACGTGCCCGACTTCAGCTCCGAGGTCATCCGGCGCGAATATCAGGATGATCACTGGTCGCCCTTCCCGGCGCAGGCCGCGCTGGCGCCCGACCAGCCCCCGCCCAGCATTTTGGGCGAGGTCAAGCCTCCGGCCCAGGCGCTCGCGAACGCCCGGAAGCAGTGGAAGAAGCAGGGCTACACCGGAAAGTGACTTGGCGGATCAGGCGGATCCGACCGATCCGACCGATCCGACCCATTCGAAAGAGGTAACGCACCCCATGGAGCCCACCGATTTCCGCGCCTTCGCCAACCAATGGCACGGCAACGCGCAACTGGCGCTGGACACCATCGCCCTCCGTCCGACCCGGGGAATTCCCTCTTGGATCCTGAACGACATGCAGTGGTCGCATCTGGAAGCGCTCTCCGGCAACCCGCCGGGCAGCTATGAAAAGGAGCCGGTTCGCGTCTACCGCGAATTCTCGCTCGCGTCCGGCGTCTGCTTCATCGACCAGTGGATCCCCGAGAATCCGCTGAGCATGCGGGACCAGGGCTTCGGGTCGGATACCGTTCGCGGCGCCACAACCGGGGCCGAAGCACTCGTGCGCGACGGGCTGGTGATCGACTCGCCCGAGGCGGCGGTGTCGCACATGGAGCAGTTCGTCTTTCCGGCATGGGAGCGGCGGAAGCGCGAGTGCGAGGCCAACGCCGACGCGGAGGTGCGGCAGCGCATCAGCGGCGAAGTCAAGGTGCAGGAACTCTTCGGGATGAACATGCTCAAAGGGCCCTATGGCGGATTTTTTAATTTTCCGGGGTTCATGTATGGCCTTTACGGCTACGCCAACTACTTCATGGCCTATGCGCTCTACCCCGAGGTCATCGAGCGCGGTTTCCGGCTCAACGCCGACCTGGCCGTGGTTTTGAACCGCATCGCCGCGCGGGCGATCATTGAAGGGGGACTGCCCAGGCTGCTGCGGCTGGACCACGACATGGCCGACTCGCGCGGCACGCTGGTCGATGTGAAGACGCTGGACCGGCTCTGGTTTCCCCATTTCGCCCGCTCGATCCAGCCGCTGCTCGATGCCGGCATCCGGCTGATCTGGCATTGCGACGGCAACCTGATGGCGATGGTGCCGCGCCTGCTCGAATGCGGCCTGGGCGGATTCCAGGGCTTTCAGTACGAGGACGGCATGGACTACGAGAAGATCTGCAGAATGAAGACCCGTGACGGCGACGGTCTGTTCATCATCGCCGGCGTCTCGGTCACCACCACCCTGCCGCACGGAACGCCCGCCGATGTCCGCCGCGAGATGGACTGGCTGGTGGCGAAGGGTCCCAAGGTCGGACTGATGCTCGGCTGCTCCAGTTCCATCGCACCCGGTGTGCCGCTGGACAACATGAAGACCCTGATCGAAGGGTTCCGATTCTATCGCGAGGCGCCCGTTAAATGCGGGCTTTAGGGACGCACAGCACTATTGCCCCGTCCCGTCCGATTGTGTAAGCTTGAGCCTCATCAGGAGAAAACCATGATTCATCTCGTCGTCACCATGCAGATCAAGCCCGGATGCCGTCAGGCCTTTCTGGAACTGTTCAACAAAACGCGTCCCTCCGTCCTTGCCGAGGCCGGGTGCATCCAGTACCAGCTCTGCGCGGACATCGAAGGGGGCACGCTGCCACCCGACCCCGATTGCTTCACGCTGATCGAGCAGTGGGAAAGCGACGCCCATCTCAGGGCCCATATGGAGGCCCCGCACATGAAGGCCTTTTTTCCGATCGCCACGTCGCTTCGCGTCTCCGTGGCGGTCCGCAAGCTGCGCCCGGCATGACGTTTCACGCCCCACGATTCACGTTTCACGTTTCACGCCTCACGTTTCAAGCCTCACGTTTCACGCAGCGGCATCCGTGCTTGCCGCGCGGCAAAGCGCCTTGTATACTTTTGGTTTCTAATGTTTTATGACCGCTGAGGATTCCGAATACATGGATGCGATAGACCTCACCAAGAAGACCCATTCCGGGAGCTTTTTCCGTAGAATCGACTGGTCGGCCTTCTGGACCGCGACGCTGATCTCCTTCGCCGTCTATTTCTTCACGCTTGGGCCTTCGGTCACGCTCGAAGATTCCGGCGAATTGGCGGTGGCGGGCGATTATCTCGGGGTGCCGCATCCCCCCGGATATCCCATCTGGACGATGTGCTCCTGGCTTTTCGCCCGAATCTTCAGCTTTGTCACCTTCCGCGGCCAGCCCACTCCGGCCTGGAGCATCGCCCTCGCCTCCGCCTTTTTCGGCGCGCTGGCGGCAGGCTGCACCGCGTTGCTGATCACGCGTTCCGCATCGGACATGCTCCGCGACACCCGCACGACGCTGCACAACATCCATGGCTCCCGCGAAGACATCCTCTGCTGGGCGGGGGGCGTGGCAGGGAGCCTGGCCTTCGCATTCAGCCCGGTCATGTGGTCGCAGTCGACGATCGTCGAGGTCTACGCGCTCGGTGCCTTCTTCCTGATGCTGGTCATGCTGCTCACCTACCGCTGGATGCGCCAGCCATCCGACAAGCTTCTCTGGATCACGGCCTTTGTCTTCGGCCTCGGCCTGACCAACTATCAGGTGCTGCTGCTGGCCGCGCTGCCGCTCGTCGTCGTGATTTTCCTCCGCAACATCGCCCTGTTCCGCGACTTCCTGCTCGTCGGCATCCCCTTCCTGCTGACGGCGCTCGTGCTCAAGCTAGGCGCCATGAACCCCGTGCCCGGCTTTGGCAAACACCCGCCGCTCCTCGGCGAAATGAAGCTGCCCAACACGGCGCTCTGCTTGGCCTCGGCGGCGCTCTTCGGCGTCGTCTTGATCCTCGCCTGCTGCTGGCCGGGTCTCCGGAAGCGCTTCGCGTCGGCGCAGCACCACCGGCAAGCAGGCGTGAGCATCCTGGGCGGCGGCTTCGCCCTCAGTTGCCTCCTGCTCGTCTTCGCCAACCTGCTCAGCGCCAATGGCGCCGTTTCGAGCACGCTTTCGGCACCGCTCGTCGCCCCTTCAATCTACATCACCCTCGCCGCACTGGTGCTGGCGGCCATCGGCATCTCCTGCCTGGGCGCCGTTTTCGGCAGCGAGCGCTGGGACGACCCCTTCAAGTGGGGCCCGCTGGCCGCCGTCGGCGCCATCGTCGTGATCGTGCTGGGCGTCGCCGGAAACATCGGCATCGCGTCGGCACCGATGCTCCAGGAGGGACAGAAACTCTTCGTCTGGACGCCCTATCTGGGGCTGGTGGGGCTCGCCTTGGCCCTTCTCGTCGCCCTGAGCCTGACGACGCCCAAGGGGATCTACTTCGCGGCGGCCACCGTGGCCGTCGAAGCGGCCCTCTACGGACTGCTCCGCCAGGGTGCGCTGCTGGGGCTGACGCATCCCTCCACCTGGTGGTTCTGGGTCCCCGCTGCGCTGAACTTCGTCTTCCTGGCCATGGCCTGGCTGACGCTCCCGAACGGACGCAATGTCGCCATGACGGTCGTCGGGGCGGAACTCGGCGTTTCCTTCTACATCTACATGCCGATCGTCTCGGACCTCCGCAATCCCCCGATGAACTGGGGCTATCCGCGGACGTGGGAGGGCTTCAAGCACGCGCTCACCCGCGGCCAGTACGAGAAGATCGCCCCGACCAACCTCTTCGCCCCCCGTTTTCTCCAGCAGCTGGGCGGCTACTTCACCGACTTGCGCGTGCAATTCACCCTGCTGATGGCCCCGCTCGGCTTTCTCCCCTTTGCCGCCTGGCAAGTGCGCTCAAGAGGGGACCGGACTTCGCTCAATACAACGCGTCTGCTCGCCGGGATCGTCACGCTCGGGGTGGCCTGCCTGCTTTGGAGCGTCGACCACTGGGTTGCCGCCGCCGCCGTCTCCGACCAGCTGGCCGGCCTGCTCAAGGGGCTGGCCCTGCTCCTCCTTCTGGCGGGTGGCATCTTGACGCTGTCGGCCAACGTCCGTCCGCTGCACGCGTCGCTGGCCCTTTTGATAGTCTCCATCGGATTCGTGCTCCTCGGCCATCTGGGGAGCATCGAACACATTTTTGACGCCTCGCGCATCGACAAGCTCCTCATCGCAGGCATTCTCCTCATCGGCGGCGTGGGGGGGCTCCTGCTCCTGCTGGGACAATGCGACAGCGTCATCCGCCGCACCCTTCAGTCGGACAACCGGTCGGAATGGCTGACCGTCGGCCTGACGCTGATCGGCGTGCTGGGCTTCGTGCTCGCCTTCCTCTTCAAAGTCATTCAGGCCGTGCTCCTCTACCAGCAGGCCCGGAGCGGTGGCCTGACGGGCATGCAGGTCATCGAACAGTGGGGCCGGATATCCACAAGCGCAACCGCCGGCCTCTCGTTCTTCGCCGTCGTGCTGACGCTGATCCTCGCCGCCACGATCATCCTGTTCCACTATCATCTGCGAAAGCGCGAGATCATCGACTTCTCGCTCGATCATGTCTCGCAACAGTGGCTCATCGCCACCGTGGCGGCCTTTCTGGTGATGAGCGTGCTCCTGATCGTCCTGGCCAACCCCAAGGGCGATCTCCAGGACACCTTCATCCAGAAGGTCAAATTCATCTCGTCACACGGACTCTATGCCATCTGGATCGGCTACGGCCTCGTTTTCGCCCTGGCGACACTGGACATGCTTCTCGCCAATCTGGCCCGTCGTTTCGCGCCGGACTCGAACGCTGGCGCACCCGACCGCCACGGCCGTCAATTCACCGCCATCGCCATGGGAATCGCCATCGTGCTCACGCTCGCGCTGCCGCTCATCCCGATTCACCAGAACTACACCAACGAGCGGATGATCTTCGAGTTCGGCGGCGCCGAGCAGAACGGACACGACTACGGCTGGCAGTTCGGCAACTTCCAGCTCCGCGGCGCCGACGCCATCACCGAAGAGCTGGATGCCGACGAAGAGCCCCTGCCCAACCCCGGCTATCCCCCGGCCATGGGACCGAACGCCGTCTTCTTCGGCGGCACCGACCCCGGGCGCTTCGTCCCCACCTACATGATTTACTCCGCGCATGTCCGCGAGGATGTCTTCCTCATCACCCAGAACGCGCTCGCCGACAACACCTACATGAGCGTCATGCGCGACCTCTACGGCGACCGAATCTGGATCCCCACCCCCGACGAAAGCGCCTCCGCCTTCCAGATCTACGTCGAGGAGGTCCAGAGCGGCAATCGCCCCAAAAACGCCGACCTCGTCATCGAAAACGGCCGCGTCCAGGTCAGCGGCGCCCTTGGGGTCATGGAGATCAACGGCATCCTCTGCGAAATGATCTTCCGGTACAACAAGGCCCGCCACCCCTTCTACATCGAGGAGAGCTACGTGATTCCCTGGATGTACCCCTATCTCAGCCCGCACGGCCTGATCATGAAGATCAACAACGACCCCGCCCCGTTGACGCCGAACATCGTTCGTGACGACCTCGACTTCTGGGACTGGTATGTCCGCCGCCTCACGCGCAACGACCGCTACCGCCGCGACGTCGTCGCGCTCAAATCCTTCTCCAAACTGCGCAGCGCCATCGCCGGGCTTTACGGCGCCCGCGGCCTCCTGCGCGAGGCCGAACTCGCCTACCAGGAAGCGCGCCTGCTTTACTTCGTCAGCCCCGAGGCCAACTTCCGCCTGGTGCAGGAGGTGCTGCTCCGCCAGCAGCGCTACGACGAGGCCATCGACATCATCGACCTCTTCATCCAGGCCGATCCGAACAACGACCGCGGCCTCGGCTTCCGGAATTTCGTGACCGATATTCGTGACAAGCAGAAGCGCATCGCCGAACTGATCGGCCAGATCAAGCCCGGCCAGATTCCCGAATTCGCCGTCGCCACGGAACTGGCCGGCCTGTACCGCGACATGGGTAACGCCGATGCCGCCGCGCACCTGCTGCTCCCGTGCCTCGACAATCCCAAGCTGACCGTCCGCGAAGCCTACGAACTCGGAATGATGCTCGACAGCCTCAAGTCTCCTGCCGGCGCCGTCCGCGCGATCGATGTCGTGATGGCCAGCATCCCCGAAAACGCGCCCGCCGACCTCTTCCTGAACATCGCGCGCATCTATGCCAATGCACAGGAATCCAAGAAGATGATTGCGCCGCTTTCACGCTACCTCGCGCAGCGTCCCGGCGACTGGCAGGCGTGGACCGACCTGGCCACGCTCTATCTCATCGAAGGCGACACCCCGCGCGCGCAGACCGCGCTGCGCAAGTCCATCGAGCTCGGCAAGGAGAAGGCCCTGCAGATCATCGAAGGCAATCCGCAGTTGCGTCAGCTGGCCATTCCGATGCTGCAGCAGGGGTTGATCCCGAACGTCAGTCCGGGTACCGGACTCGGCTTGCGCTACTAGTGCGGGCGGAGCCCGCAACCCACATCCGGCGAGTGAGCGGGAGTGGGAAACAGCATGTTTATAACGGACAGAACCATGTCTAACACCGATCTCGCCGCGCTCGTCCTGATCTGCACGCCCTTTGTCGCCTTTTTCGGTGCCTGCATGGGGAGCTTTCTCAATGTCTGCATCTACCGGATCCCGCTGGGCCTTTCGGTCATCCATCCACGCTCCCGCTGCTGCTCCTGCGAGCGGCCCATCCCCTGGTATCTGAACCTGCCCGTTCTCAGCTGGATCCTGCTGCGGGGCAAGTGCCGCTATTGCCAGGCCCCCATCGCCTTCCGCTACCTGCTGGTCGAACTGCTCACCGCCCTGCTGTTCCTCGTCGTCTGGATGCAATACGCCTCGGCGCTGCTCCAGCCCGATCTGGCCAATCTCTGGAAGCCGGATGCCATGCTTGCGGCCGCCCCCACGCGAGGCGTCCTGCTCCAGCTCGTGCCGCTCAGCACCCACTGGCTCGTTCCCGTCTACTGGCTCGCCCTCTTCGGACTGCTGCTGGGAACCTTTGTCGACCTGGAGCACTACATTCTCCCCAACCGCGTCACCATCGGCGGCATGATCCTCGGACTGGCGCTCAGCCCGCTCGTT
This sequence comes from uncultured Lentisphaerales bacterium, assembly GCA_964592855.1. GTDB lineage: Bacteria > Verrucomicrobiota > Kiritimatiellia > RFP12 > JAAYLN01 > JAAYLN01. The sequence continues at coordinate 48,125 of CAZQKI010000003.1, read as the reverse complement.
CCGCTCATGCACAACACGCTGGATCCGCTGACGGCCCTGATGCGTTCGGGGATCGGCTGCGGCGTCGGATTCGGCTCGCTCTGGCTGATCGCCACGCTGGGCTCGCTGGCCTTCCGCAAGGAGGCGATGGGCTTCGGCGACGTCAAGCTGATGGGGGCTGTGGGCGCCTTCCTGGGATGGAAGGCCGTCCTCTTCACGATCATCTGCAGTTCCTTCCTGGGCTCCATCGTCGGCGTCGCGCTGATCGTCTCCGGCAAGCGCCAGTTGCAGGGACGCATCCCCTACGGCCCCTTCATCGCCGCTGCCGCGGTCATCTGGATTTTCTGGGGGCCGTTGCTCTTCAACCTCTACGCCCGCCTGCTGCTCCCGGCACAAGCGTTGTCGTGAGCGCGCGGGGATGCAAGGCGTGTTTAACATCTCGGGAGGGTATCATGACTGACAGAATCAGATGTGTCGCAATCGGGCTGGTGATCGTGTGTATGGGCGGACCTGTTCAAGCCGTTGTCTGGGACGACGACAGCGGCGGCCATCATTGGACCAACGCTGTGAACTGGGTGGGAGATGTCAAGCCTACTGCGGCCCAATCGGCCCAGTTCAACGACGTCAAGGTCGGAACCAGCGTCGTCGACACGGTCTATACGGTGGCCGGCCTCTACTACGAGAACACCAACGCCGCTTCCTACGTGCTTCAGATCGCGCCCGGAGCCAGCCTGATCCTGAACGGCGGCTACCTCAGCGCGTCTTACCGCAAGCCCGCCGTCCAAGTCGTGGTGAAGAACTCCGGCATGCTGAAGGTCGGCAACGTCTCCCCCACGGCCATCCGGTTGGGTTATAGAAGCACGGATCGAAACGTGACGGTCGATGCGAGTCTCATCGTGCAGGGTGGCGTGTTCAATCTGGCTAACGTGTCGGCAATTGATATCGGCGTTCAGGATGCGCAAGGCTGGGGTGCGGCCAAGGGGTTGCTTGATGTCAGTACGGCGACCGTTGTTTCGGGATCGATTACCAATCGCTTTCAGGCACCTTCGACCCGGCTGGGAGTCAACGACGCCTCCGGAATGCTGAAGGTGAATCCGAACGTCACCAACCTCACCTTCACGTCATTGCGCATGGGAGGGACGAGCTCCGCCTCGCCGGGCATTCTGGACCTCGGCACGAATTCGCTGTTGAGGGACCTGGTGATTGCAGATACCTTCAGCTACACCTACGGGGGGTTCCGGTGCCACGACGGCAGCGGCAACACCATCAAGGGTTTTCCGGGAAACGTGACCTTCAAGATGGGAAGCGAATCCACGAGGGCCGGGACGCTCTCGGTCGCCGAAAACGGGATGCTGGATCCTGTGGTAATGACGCTCGGGCCGGGCATCGGGACCTTCCAGGCCTATGTAAGCGGGCTTCGGGTCTCTGCCGTCGCGGTGAACGGACACCATCGCTATGGAACACTCGATCTGAGAAACGCGACACTGGCGGCGCTGGACGTGAACGGCCAGGTCAAGATCGGCGGGGTCTCGAATCACGGGAAGGTCTATCTGCCCGCCGGGCGCGCCTCCTGTACCAGCCTGCAGATGAACGTGAGCGCGAACGCAACAACGGGAGCCGGATCGGCTTTGCTGTCCTTGAGCAACACGCTGTTTACCGTGGCGGGCGATCTCCTGCTGGGAGACCCCTACACCACCGGTTTTGCCGTCATCACCAACCAGATCAATGGCGTCTGTTCGGGAATTGATATGACCGGGTCACTGACGGTCACTAACGGGGGCCGGATGCGCCTGAGTTTTATGGCGCCTCCGATCGATCCAATCCGTGCCTGCTGGGGTCTGCGGATGGTCGGCAACAAGACCACGCAACTGAACGCGCTCCAGACTGCTGGAAAGCTGACATGGATCGCCCCCGGCCTTACCGAAGTTCAACGGGCGCGTGTCGGGGCCTATTACGAACCTGCGAGCAACCACACGTATTTCGGCCTGCCACCGACGCGCGGAACACTGATTATGTTCCGTTGAAGCTGAAAAAAGAAGAGTCCTGCCGCGCAACGCGACAGGACTCCCGTTGGGCTTCACCGTTCTCTACTTCGCGACCTTCTCGGCGGCAGCCTTCTCGGCAGCAAGCTTCGCGCACACGCAGCCATCCTTGCAGGCTTCAGTGCAGGCAGACTTCTTCACGCCTTTGCAGACCGCCTGGCACGCCACAGCGCAGGTGTTTGTTCCGGCCGACTTCTCCGCCTTCTTGGCGCCGCAGCAGGCTTCCCCCGCCATCACGGGCAGCGACACTGCGGAAACCAACGCCAGCAAAATCACCATCTTCTTCATAAATCCATCCTTCGTTATCTTCGGTTTATCTGCCCACCCGAACACCCGTGCCCAATGTAGACACAAGTGGCAAAGCGGGAAATTACCAAGCTGCCCACGGTTGCACGCCGACCTTGTAGAACGCTCCGCCAGCCGGCGGGTTCGTGTCGATGAACCCGTTCGTCGGCGGCGTAGCCTCGATGCCCGTCGCCAGCGGCACGTACGGTGCCCCCAGTCCCGCGGCGCGGTAAACAATGTACCGGTCGCCCCAGTAGCTGTTCCAGGACAACTCGATCTTTCCCGCCACCGGCTGAATCTGCATGAAAATCGGACTGATCTGGTACATCAGCGTCAACTGGTTGTCACCTTCGCTCCATTCGTCGGTCAAATCGCCGATGTCTGCATAGGAACGGAGCAACTGCGTGCCACGTTCCGTGGCCACCAGTCCGCCGATCTCCAAGGCACGGCTCTGCCCCGGTTGGAGCACGCCGATGGAAACCTGCGCCTGGCCGGCCTCGCCGATCACCACCGGATCCGCGTGCGCCACGAAGACGCCCAGGTTCCCGGCGTTGCCGGCGATCTGGCCTCGGTTCGCAACCGTCACCCGCACCGCAAAAACCTCGCCCACCACGGTCGGCGCAGGGCCGATGAACTCCTGGTGCGTCACCGCAAAATCAGCACGATCCCAGATAGCGGGCACGCCGCCACCAGAGGATCCGCCAGTCCCGATGACCACCACCGCGTTGTCGGTGTCGGTCGCCTGGGCCGCGCCGCAGTTGCCGACCGCAGTGGCCACATTCGTGACATCGGCGGTGACGTTGGAGGCCACGGCCGTCAGCACGGCCGACTGCCCGATCAAGAGGGTCGGCACGACGCCAACCGCACCGAGCTTGTCGTCCGTTACGGTGATGCCCGTCAGTGTCACGTTGCCGATGTTGTACACGGTGTAGGTATAGGTCACGTTCGCACCGCTGGCAACGGTCAGAACCGTCCCGTCTGGCGCTGTACCTGCCACCTTGACAATCTGGATTGCCGGACTGTCCGGAACGCCTGGACCAACAGGAGGCTCTGTCGACCCGCAGCCTGGCGGTGACGCTTGCGCCTGATCGTCTTCACCGACGACGCCGTTGCCCGGCGTCGAATCGGGGTCGGCGGCATCGGATGTCGCCACTTCGGCCCGGTTCACGACGGACGCGGCCAGCGGATCAACCACCAGCACGAGCCGTGCGACCGTATTCAGATCCATTGTTCCGACCGTCCATATACCCGTCGCTGGGTCGTACGTGCCCTGGGATGCATCGGACGTCACGTAGCCCATCGTCGTGCCCAGGGGGTCCAACACCGTCACGCGCGTCGCCTGATCCGGTCCGCGGTTCGTCACCGTGACAACGAATTCCTTGCGCGGCAGCTCGCGTGCGTACCATCCCTCGATCGTGAAGTCCGTGTTCACGAACCGCACGCTCGGCGAATCGGGCACCTCAATCTGGTCGTCTACGCCGTCGAACAAGTACGCGCCGTCAGCGGAACCGGCGGCCGTGAACCAGGCTCCTGAAACGACGCCATCGTTTCCATTGGCCGTCGAGTCCAGCACCGGCCCCGTCGTCTCCTCGAAGTGTTGCACCATGCGGAAATCGGCGTCCCAGACGTCAGCCGGTGTCTCCGTCGCCGCCGCGACCGCGGCGTCGCCGTAGTGCATCACAAAGGTCGTATCCGTCCCTGCGGCGAGTGCGGGAAGTTTAACCCAGGCGACGAGCGTGCCGCTGGAGGCGTAGTATTGCTCGACCTCGTGCGCCAACGGCGTGCCGTCCGGCAGCGTGAAGCCGATGTCCCAGCCTTCCGCCGTGCCCACGCGGGCGGCCAGGTCGGCATCGACCAGACTCACCAGCACCGGGAAGTCCGTCAGCGCTCCGGCCACGGCCGAGCCCTGAACCGTCAGCGTCTTCTCATAGCCGTAGACCGTGCCGGCGGCTTCGGCACCCGTGGTCAGGAAGGTCGATGGCGAGTTCTGCTGCGCAACGCTCGTACGCATCCAGGCGTCGCTCCGGGCCGTCCCCGAGAGGCGCACTTCATCCATGGCACCCGCGTAGAAGTAGTGGGTTCCAAGATAGGATCCCAGGAAGAGCGCGGCGGAACTGGTGTCGGTCGTGCCCCATTGGCTGCTCGTCGCCACAACCACGCCATCCACCAGGATCTCCATCTTGTGCGGGCCCCACGCCGCCGGTCCGCGCGTGAAGCGCCCGGCCACCTGGTGCCAGGTGCGGCTGATGTCCACGCCGGCCATCATGCTTCCCGGTCCCCAGACGTCGAAGCTCGGCTGGTTGTTCTCGATCCGCAACCAGTAGTCGCCCGTCACGTATTGCTCGCCCTTCGATATCGGAATCGTCCACTTCGGCGGGAAGCAATCGCGTGTGGCGGTCTTGGTCAACTCCAGATCGGCGGTCAGGCGGTACATCCCTGCGTCCAGCGTGAGGTCGCTCTGCCCCGAGCGCAGCGTGGTCGTAGGAGTCAGGCCGGTCACGAGGTCGGCGTCGCTGTCCAGGGCATCGTCACCCTGGTTCGCCACAGTCAGGGCGTAGCCGATCGGCACGGCGAATCCAACATGGTATGTTCCCGGCGGCAGGCCACCGAAGAAGTAGTTCCCGCTCACATCGGTCACCCTGTTGCTGATGGCGCTGCCACCCGCGTTGTAGAGCGTCACGGTGATGCCCGCGAACCCGGCCTCGCCGGCTTCCTGAACACCGTCGCGGTCAACGTCGAGCCAGACGCGGTCGCCCAGGCTCACCGGCCGGTAGATGCCGGCATCCCAGGTCAGATCGTTCTCGCCCGACTGAAGCGTCGTGGTGATCGTCCGTCCGGTGGTGGTATCGGCGTCGCTGTCGGCGCCGTCGCCGCCCTGGTCGCGCAACGTGAAGGCATATCCGGCCGGAAGGGCAAAGCCCACCGAGTAGACGCCGGGAACGAGACCGGGGAAGAGGTAATTCCCGCTCGCGTCGGTAGGCATCGTGGCCAGTACAGCTCCGCCTGCGCCATAGAGCGTGACGGTCACGTTCGGCACACCGGGTTCACCCGGGTCCTGCACGCCGTCGCCATTCGAGTCGTCCCAGACCGTGTCGCCCAGGGAAGCCAGACGGTAGATGCCAAGATCCCACGTCAGATCATCCTCGCCCGGGGCGAGCGTCGTCGCAATCGTCCGGCCGGAGATCGGATCAACGTCGCTGTCCGATGCATCCGAGCCTTGGTCGCGCGGGCTGATCTGGTAGCCGGCAGGGGGGGTGAAGGCGAGCAAGTAGTCGCCAGGCTCGAGGTTCGGGAAGCCGTAGTGTCCGTTCGCATCGGTGCTCGTCGTGCCGACCAGCGTGCTGCCGTCCGCACGGAAGAGGTTCACGACCACGTTCGGAACGCCCGTTTCGGCGGGATACTGAACGCCGTTGGCGTTGACATCGTGCCACACGCGATCGCCGATCGATGCGCGGACCAGGTACATGCCCGCATCCCAGGTCAGATCATTCTCGCCGGGCGCCAGCGTGGTGATGGCGGTCCGTCCGGTCGTCGTATCGGCGTCGCTGTCCGCGGTGTCGTCCCCGCCCGCGTCGCGCCGGCTGAACAGGTAGTCCGTCGGACGGGCGAAACCGACCGAGTAGTCGCCAGGAACCAGGTTTATGAAACCGTATCGGCCGGCGGCGTCAGTGTTGGTTGTGGCCACCACCTGGCCCAGCCCGTTGTAGAGTGTGACCAGAACACCGGCGACTCCGGCTTCGCCGATATCTTGCAGACCGTTCGTGTTGGCGTCGTACCAGACGAAGTCGCCGATGGATGCGGGGCGCCACAGGCCGGCATCCCACGTCATGTCATTCTCGCCGACGCTCAGCGTGGTTGCGATCGTCCGCCCGGTTGCGGGGATGGCGTCGCTGTCCTTGGCGTCGTTGGCGCCCTGATCCGCGGCGCTGAAGAGGTAGCCGGTCGGTGGGACGAATCCCAGGGAGTAGTTGCCCGGCATAAGCCGGGTGAAGGTGTAGAAGCCAGTCGCGCTGGTGTTGGTCGTGGCAACCACCGCTCCGCCGGCGTCGTAAAGCGTCACGGTCGCGCCGGCGACGCCCGTCTCCCCGGCATCCTGGATGCCGTTGCGGTTGACGTCATACCAGACGGTATCGCCGATGGACGCCAGGTTCCAGAGGCCCATGTCCCACGTGGAGTCGTACTCGCCTGCGACCAGCGTGGTGGTCACGGTGCGTCCGGTGACCAGGTCCGCGTCGCTGTCCTTGGCGTCGTCCGCGCCTTGATCGTTCGGGCTGAGCAGATAGCCAGCCGGAGTCGTGAAGCCCACAGAATAATCGCCGGGCAGGAGTCCGTTGAACCGGTACCGGCCGTTGGCCGCCGTGGTGTTGGTGGCGATCGGCGCGCCGGCGCCATCGTACAGAACCACCCGCACGCCGCCGACGCCAGCTTCGCCGGCATCCTGGATGCCGTTGCGGTTCACATCGTACCAGACCAGGTCGCCGATGGAGGCGTAGATATGGACAATCGCGTCATCGTCGTCGCGCACGGGCGGCGCGCCGGGAATCTCACGCCCGCCGGAGCTGGCGGGATGCCCCACCACGGAGCCGACGTTGGTGACCCCGGCAGAGAGGGCGGACGAAGCCTTGGTCAGCGTGGTGCTGGCGCCAGGCGCCAGCGGCCCGTCGATCATGCCGACGAGGCCGAGCTTGTCGTCGCTCACGGTCATTCGCACGATCGCCAGTTCACCGGTGTTGGTCACGCGATAGGTGTAGGTGACGGGGGTGCCGGGTAGCGTCCAATAGACGCCGCCGTCGGGTGCAGTGCCTGCGGTCTTCACGATCGAGATGCCGACCGGCGGCACGATGAAGAGACCCAGGTCCCACGTCAGGTCCGTCTCCTCGTCGTCGAGCCAGGTGATCGGTGCGGCGCCAGTAAGGGCGTCGACATCGGAATCCTGGGCATCGTCTGTTCCAGCATCCTTCGGGCTCACTTCATAGCCAGGCGGGATATCGAAAACGGCATAGTAGTGCCCGCGGTCCAGATTGGGGAAGAGGTAGTAGCCCGCTTGGCCGTTGAAGTCGTCGGCCGTGATTGTGTATCCGACATAGCGGTCCACGTTCGTGTTGACGACGCCATCCGGGAAGCCCCCGGCGCCGCTGTCCTCGTAGAAGCGGACGCGGATGCCGTTGACGCCGGTTTCCGCGGCATCCTGCACCCCGTCCCTGTTGGTGTCATACCACACCCGGTCACCATAGACGGCGTTGGTGTCCGGCTGCACGGCGATGCCGACCTTGATCGGTTCGGAGGGCAGCAGCAAGGTGCTGCTATCGGTGCGCGTGCCGTAGTAGCCGAAGGAGTTCCAGGCCACGCGTCCGTCGGTTGGGGTGGCGACCGGCGCCCGCATGGGCCACGTCAGTTCGTACGAGGCCCCGGGCTGGATCACAATGCCGGTGAAGACGAATTTCAGCGCGCGCGCCTCGATCAGTGTGGCCGGCGGGTTCGTGCTCCAGTAGGCCGGTTCGGAGCCGGGAGGCCCGGACGGATCGAAGTCCAGGCGGGTCGGGTCCAGCTCGCGGCTGTAGTAGACGGTTACGCCCGGCGGGGCCACCACCGGACCGGCCAGCGCCGACTTCCACTCGGTGTCGCGCTGAGACAGGTCGATGACGCCGGTGTCGTCCAGCGTCGGCAGAATGTCGAGAATCGCGGCATTCCGGATTGGAACGTTTCCGGTGTTGCTCACGATCAGCCGGTAATCGGCGCGGCCGCCGGGAACGGTCAACCCGGAATTCGGGTACTTGCTCCAGTCTGCATCCAGTTCACCCCGAACCCACTTGACGGAGTCCATCGAGGCGCGGGCCGTGACGGTCAGCGCGGTCCGCCGGTAGTAGACGGTTTCGGCTGTAATTCCGTCTCCGTCGAGGTCGAAGGTGTCAGTGATGCCTGTGGCGCTTGCCGTGTCCAGCGCCGTGTTGCTCCACTTCGCGAGGGTCAGGTCGTTGTTGATGCCGCCATAGATTGTCCCGGCGGGAATATTGGCCCTGAAACGCATCTCGATATAGCTGTTGGCCGGCAGACTGTACGAGGCGGCGCCGTCCCACCGCCAGCGCAGCAGCGTCCGGCTCCCGGTGAAGTTGGGGATCGTCTCGAACAACGGATCGGGGGCTCCGGCTGGCTTGCTGGCCACGGTCCAACTGCCTGGCACATAGACCAACTTCGCGTCCAGCAGGTCCGCCAACACGGGGTCGATCAAGGGCTGGGCCGCCTCCGACCGGTTGGTCAGCCGGATGGTGAACGTGGTCACGCTGCCATCGTTGACTGTCGAGGGCGACGCCGATTTCGCAAGTTCGGCCACGGGACGCGCCGTCTTGACCGGAATGGTGGCCGGATCGCTCTTCGTCTTAGGCCCCGTGAAGTCGGTGTAAGCCAGCCGGCCGACGTTCGTGATCGTCTGGCCCGCCAGAACCGGCTGGCCGTCCCAGCCATTGGTGAGAATCGTTGAGGCAAATTGGAGGCTGCCGATGCTGTAGCCAACTGGCAGCGTGCCGAATTCCCACTTGAGGTCGGTGATGAACTCGCCGGGAGCAAGGCCGAGCGTGGAAACCGGCACGGTAACCGACGCTGATCCCGGATAGGGACTTCCCGGCGTGTTGGTCCACGTTCCGTTGAGCGTGGTTTTGTAAAAGACCCCGATCGGATCGTTCAACCCAGGAGGCGTCCCCGAGGAAAGGCCGCTGTTGATCGAGGTGACTTGCACCTGCGCCGGAATGGCGTCCGTCACCACCACGTCGTAGAGCGGCACGTTGCCGGTGTTCTGGAGGGCGAATGTCCAGGTCTTCGACGCAGTTTTACCCTCGTAGACGTAATTGGCGTTGACGTCCTTCGTGAAGGTGGAGTTAGCCACCGGGGCCACGATGTTGTGCACGGTCCTGGCGGTGAGGTTTGTAGGAACACCTCCGAGCGGCGTCAGGGTCACGGACAGGTCGTTGGTAGCCTTGGCGCCGAGAGCGAAGGCCGAACTCGGATACATTATCGTCAGGGTGCGGGAGAAGGTGCTCCCGGCCGACAGCGATGCGGCCGTCCAGGTCACCGTATGCGAGCCGGGGTCGTACACCCCGCCGCCGCTGGCGGCGACGAAAACGGCTCCGGTCGGCAGGTTGTCAAGCAGCGTGAGGGCCGTTGCATTCAGCGCTCCCGCCGTCTGGCTGTTGTTGGCCGACACAGTGTACGTGACGTTCTGGTCGAGCGGCACGCTGCCGCCGACAAGGCTCTTGGTCGCCGTCGCGCGGTTGGCGGCGGTGGCCGTGATCGTCACCGGCGGTGCGACCGCAGGGGGCGCATTAATCGCGGCCATCGTCGCAGTGTTGGTCGCCACGGTGCCCGGCAGTGTGACGCCCTGCGGGAAACGGACGTTCACGAGAATCTCGCCGGTGCTGCCCGCGGGGAGCGGATCGATGAAGACGACGCGCAGCGTGCGGGTGGCGGCTGTATAGGCGAAGGAAGCCACATGCACCGTGCCCACGAGGGACTGGTACTCGATGCCCGGCGGGAGGATGTCGGTCAGCGTCGCACCGAAGAAGTCGGTGGTCGTGCTGGCGGCGCGATATTGCAGCTTGTAGGTGAACGTCTGGCCGGAAGGGACGGTGGTCAGACCATTTTGGATCGACTTGGTGACCTCAAGCCCGGCAGAGGCCACCGAGGCCCAACCGAGAAGCAACACGGACAGGACCGCTCTGCTCAAAACCAACCCGACGGAACCGACTTCTGTTCTGCTCATCTATCCCCCCCCCCTTTTAGGGCGTAAAAAAGCCACAAAAACGGAACGCCCGCAGCCTCCGCCTTCTGTCCCGGTGGAGTGCATCACGCGTCCGTATGTTCTCTTGAGGTATTCGCTTTTTGTGTTCACGCAATCGAATACGCCTTCGTTAAAAGATCCTCGGGGGGAATTCCAAAAAAGCGAGAGAAATCCCCTAGGTTGTTTTTAACTTACACCACCCCCCCCATCAAGTCAATCATTTTATCAATCATTTTACCAATCATCATTTTACCAATCATTTTACCCCTGAAAAAAGGAAGTGCCTGCCCCGGGCGTATCGTGTAAGCTATCTAGCCGTTCAATGACCCAATCCCAGCCAGGCCTGCCCCATGACACTCCGAATCCATACACTTGAAGCCATCCCTTTGATTGTTGCAACATCACTATCCCTGTTGACGGGCTGCGGCCGACCGGCCGGCGCGCAAGGCGGCCCCCCTCCCGACATGCAGGTCCTCTCCGTTGTTGCACCGGTGACCATTCGGCCGGTCGGCGACGTGCTCGACCTGGTGGGTGATCTCCAGGCGCGCGACGCCGTTGACCTGGTCAGCGAGACGGACGCCCGTCTCGAGGAGATCGGCTTCGAGGAAGGCTCCGCCGTCACGAACGGCCAGCTCCTGTTCCGGTTCGACGACGCGCGCCTCCAGGCGCACCTCGCCCAGGCGCGCGCCAGCCACCGGCTGGCCGAGGTCAACCATCGACGCGGGGAGGAACTGAGCAAGAGCGGGACGATCCCGCAACAGGACTTCGACCAAACCGAAGCGACCTTCCGCTCCGCCGAGGCGATGCTCACACTGGCCCGCGAAAACGCCGCAGATGCGCGGATCCTGGCACCGTTCGATGGCGTCATCACCCGCCGCCACGTCAGCGCGGGCCAATTCCTCAGCCGCGGGCAGCTGCTGGCGGCACTGGTGCGGATGGACCCCCTGGAGGTGATCTTCCATGTTCCCGAACGGTTCACCACGCGCCTCGCGGCGGGCCAGAAGGTCGAATTCCACAGCACGGCAGGCGGCGACCCGCGCGAGGCCAATATCGTCTACCTTGCCCCGAGACTCGACGCGGCGACCCGGACGCTCGAGGTGAAGGCCCGCACCGCCAACCCGGACGGGGCGTTGCGCCCCGGCATGTTCGGCCGCGTGCGGCTGACGGTCAATGTCAATCCTGTGGCATGCGTCATCCCCGCCGCCGCGCAGACACTCTCCGCCGAAGGCAGCCGTGTCGTGGTGATGAACGCTGAAGGTCGCGCCGAATTCCGCCCCGTGACCCCGGGGCGGAGGATCGACGGAATGGTGGAGATCACCGCGGGGCTTGCCGCCGGAGAGCGCGTCGTCGTCGAAGGCCACCAGAAGCTCGGCCCTGGAACACGTATCCTGATCTCGCCCAAGTCGGCCGTCTACGGCATCGCGCCTGAAGCCGCAACGAATGCAATGGACCGCCCGAGATAGCCGCCATGAGTTCTCCTTCCCAATCCCCCACCCCCACCCCTTCGCCGTCGCGGTTGAACATCTTCGAGGTCTTCATCAGGCGCCCCGTGCTGACAATCATGCTCAACGCGGCCCTGGTCGTCTTCGGGCTGATGGGCCTGAGCCGCCTGCCGGTTCGCGAACTGCCGGATATCGACCCGCCCGTCGTCAACGTGCTCACCGTCTATCCCGGCGCAGGGGCGGACGTCGTCGAGAGCGAAGTCACCGAACGGCTCGAAGAGGAGATCAGCAGCATCGAAGGCATCAAGTTGCTGACCAGCGAAAGCCGGGAGCAAGTCTCGAGCATCGCCGTCGAGTTCGTCACCGGAAGGAACATCGAGGTGGCCGCGCAGGACGTGCGCGACCGCGTCGCGCGCGTCCGCGGGGAACTGCCGGACGACATCGAGGAGCCGGTCATTGCCAAGCAGGACTCCGGCGCGCAGCCCATCATGTGGATCGCGTTCTACAGCTCGCGCTACACGGTGAAGCAGCTCACGCGTTTCGTGGAGGATCTGGTCAAGGACCGCGTGCAGTCCGTCGACGGCGTCAGTTCGGTCATCGTGGGCGGCGCCAAGGACGACGCGGTGCGCATCTGGCTCGACCCGATCCGCCTGTCCGCGCACGGGCTCACCGTGACCGATGTGGAGAACGTCATCCGCACCCAGAACCTCGAACTCCCCGGCGGCCGCATCGAGGGCGCCGACCGCGAGATCAGCATCCTCACCCGCGGGCAGTTCGCCTCGGCGGAACCGTTCAACAACCTGGTCCTGCGCGAAGACGGCACGAAGACCGTGCGGCTCGGGGATGTCGGCCGCGCCGAGGCGGGGGTCGAGGATGAGCGGGCCGTGGCGCGCTTCAACCGCCAGCCAGCCGTGGGGCTGGGCGTGGTCCGCCAATCGCGCGCCAACACGGTGGACGTGGCGCGCAACGTCCGCAAGGTCATCGAGGAACTCACACCGACGCTGCCGGAGGGCATCGAAGTCAAGCTGCCCTACGATGAATCCGTCTACATCTCGAAGGCGGTGCACGATGTCTGGGTCACGCTGGGCCAGGCCTTCGTGCTCGTCGTACTCTCGATCTTCGTCTTTCTGCGGAACCTGCGGTCGACCCTCATCCCGACGCTGGCGGTTCCGGTATCGTTGATCGCGACGTTCGGCGTCATGCATGCGCTCGGACACTCGATCAACATCTTCACGCTGCTGGCGCTGGTGCTGGCCATCGGCATCGTCGTGGACGACTCGATCATCGTGCTGGAGAACACCTACCGCCACATCGAGGAGGGCCAGCCGCCGTTCCAGGCCGCCCTGCTGGCGATGCGCGAAGTGTCGTTCGCCGTCATCGTCACGACCGTGACGCTGGTCGCGATCTTCCTGCCGCTGGTCTTCGTCGGCGGATTGACCGGCCGGCTGTTGCTCGAGTTTGCCGTCGCCATGTCGGTGTCTGTGAGCGTTTCGACGTTGGTGGCTCTGACGTTGGCGCCGATGGTCAGCGCCCGCATCCTGCGGCCGGTGTCCGCGCAGCATGGCCGCCTCTACAACTTCTTCGAGCGGCGCCTGGACCGCCTCAACGAGCGCTATGCCCGCTGGCTCGGCTGGGCGCTTCGTCACCGCGCCGCGATGCTCGCGCTCGCCTTCCTGTCGCTGCTCCTGTCGGGGTATTTTTTCCGCAACCTCGACCGGGAGTTCCTGCCCGAAGAGGACAAGGGACGACTCATGGTGCTGTCGATTTCACCCGAGGGCGCCACGCCGGAGTACACCGACCGGATGATGCGGCAGATCGAGGGCATCGCCGCGGAGACGCCGGGCGTCGACTCGTTCTTCTCGGCGGTCGCCCTGCCGTTCGCCGGTCCCGGCAATCCGTCCCTGGGTTTCATGTTCGTCCGGCTGACCGAAGACGGGCGCCCCAATGTCCGCGACATGGTGGGCGGGCCCGCCGGCCTGGGCGTCCGCTTCATCACCGAGTCGGAAGGCTCCCTGGCGTTCCCGATCCTGTCCAAGGCGGTGGACGTGGACTTCGGCCAGCCCTTCCAGCTGGTGCTGAGCGCCCCGGGGCTGGATGAGCTGAACAGCACCGTGCAGGCGGTGATCGGCCACCTCCGCCAGACTGGCCTGTTCGCAAACCTGCGCAGCAGCTTCGAGATCAACAAGCCGGAGCTGCGCGTCGAGATCGACCGCGAACGCGCCGGGGCACTTGGCATCAGCGTGGCCGACATCTCACGCACCCTGCAGTTGCTGTTCTCCCCCTACGCCGCGTCGAAGATCACACGCGAGGGGCAGCAGTACGACGTGATTCTGCAACTGGACGGTTCCGATCGCCGGGATCCGGCGGACCTCGACCGCGTCGCGGTCCGCACCTCCTCCGGCGCGCTGGTGCCGCTCGCCAACGTCGTCACCACCGCGATCCACGCGGGCCCCAACGTCATCGAACGCTTCCGCCGCCAACGCTCCGCGACGATCGAAGGCACGCCGGTCGGCGTCACGCTCGGCACGGCCGTCGAGCGGACCGAAGCCCTGCTGCGCGAAGTGCTGCCCGCCGACACGCGGCACGACTGGAAGGGGGAAGCCCGAAACCTCCGTGAGTCGTCGTACGACCTCTACCTGTTCATGCTCATGTCCGTGATCGTCGTCTACATGGTGCTCGGGGCGCAGTTCGAGAGCTTCCTGCACCCGTTCGTCGTGATGATGGCCCTGCCGCTGGCCTTCGTCGGAGCGTTCGGCCTGCTCTATGCCCTGAGCTGGGCGAACCAAGTCGGCCAGGGCATGTTCGGCTGGGCCAACTACGCGCCCGATGCACCGCCGATCGCGGGGATCCTCAGCCGCCTGATCCCGCGCATCCCATCGATGAACATGAACGTCTTCAGCCAGGTCGGCCTGATCCTCCTGGTTGCGATGGTCTGCAAGAACTCGATCCTGATCGTCGAGTTCGCCAACCAGCTCCGCGAGCGCGGCATGAACGCCCGCGACGCCGTGACGGAGGCCGCGCGCCTGCGCTTCCGCCCGATCCTGATGACCAGCCTTTCAACCATCGCCGGCATCCTGCCGATCGCAATCGGCTTCGGCGGTTCGGCCGAAAGCCGCCGTCCACTGGGCGTCGTCGCGGTCGGCGGCATGATCTCCAGCACCTTCCTGACCCTGCTCGTCATTCCGGTCATCTACACCCTCCTCGGCCGGTTCTACCGCAAAGGGCCCAAGGCGGAGGATGGCAGTTAGTGCCTTACGGCTTGGCTACATCGAAAAATAGCAAGTTGTACAGAACTGAAACCGGTATGAACCGCAGATTGACGAATCATGAGGTCCGAATCATGAAGGAAAGACAAAGACAACCGCGAAGGAACGGGATTGACTTCGACATTCTGCGGTTCAGGATTCGTCAATCTGCGGTTATATTGGGTTGCGGGATCCACCCGCATTAGTCCTCTCGATTTCCCATAAATTAGCGGTTAAGGATCACCGATCACCGACAACAGCACTTTCTAGGGTTATTCCAGAGAAGCGGGCGTAGCAGACAATCCGTGCGACACCTTCGGTACGCCGGTGCCGAGCGGTTCCGTCAGGAAGGGAATGCCGAGGTGAACCGATTGCTCGATCAGCAGGCGGTCTTCCATCCGCGCCAGCACGAAGCTGGCCTCTTCGCCCGCGGCGATGGCCGGGAGTTTCTCGCCAATGATCGCGGCGGGGACTTCGCTGCACAAGCGCCAGGCATCGGGCAGGGAGAGCCCCACCCGCGCAACCAGGATCTCCACGCAGCGGTCCTGCTGGAACCAGGACCCCGCAAGCACGTCGCGGTTGTTCATGTGCGTGAGGCCGTCGGGCTCGATCGTGAACGGGCGCCCGTCGGTGCGCGCGTATTCGCCGGGCGGACATCCCGCGAATGAAGCGGCGTCCGAGACGGCAAAGCACCCGCCCGCACCCTTGCACCTGAGCGCCGCCCCGATCAGGTCGGGGGGCAGATGGAACCCGTCGCAGATCAGCCCCAGGCGCAGGCTGGGGTCGTTCAGGAAGGCCCACAGCGGGTTCTTGTGACGGTGGATCAGGCCGGGAGCCCCGTTACCGAAGTGCGTGACCAGCGTCGCGCCGCGCCGGACCGCATCGTGCACCGTATCGGCGTCGGGGCCGCAATGCCCCAGCGCCGCCAGCTTACCGGCACGGACCACCTGTTCGATGAAGGCCAGTCCGCCCGGTTGCTCCGGTGCCACGTTGATGATCCTGACCCGTCCGCCGGACTCGGCGTCGAACCGCCGCATCGCCTCGTAATCGGGCGGCTGTATCCACTCGCGCGCGTGCGCACCGCGCCAGCCGTCTTCGGGCGAAATGAATACGCCTTCATGGAAGATCCCTACAAACAGCCGGTTCAATGCCTCATCCTGCTCCAGCCACGCCGAGGCGCGGGCGGCGCTCAGCGCCAGCTTGTCGAGCGGATAGGTGGTGAAGGTCATCAGGCAGCGCCCCACCCCATGCCGCCGCAGATGGTCGGCAACCGTCACCAGGTCGGACGGCGCGCGTTCGCACAGGCTGTCGTAGCGGATCCCCAGCGCCCCGTTGTGCTGCAGATCGACCAGCACCGGCAGCAGATAAGGCAACGCGGCGTCATCAGGCCGCGCGTCGACGCGGGCAATCCGTTTCCCTTCCACGGTGATGGTGACGCAGGTTCCTTCGGACAATCGACCGTGATACTGTTTGTTTTTCATCGTAATGCTTTCTGAGGCGCTTGCAAAACCTGGCAAGCGCCAGGAATCAGGGTTCAGGATGCCAGGGTTCAGGCCGGAAACTCTCCCTGAACCCCGAACCCTGAACCCTTCGCTTGCACAAACCGGAGGTTTTGCAAGCGCCTCTAGCTCAACAGCCAGCGGACCGCCGCAGCGGGCCGTTCGGCCAGGTCCCAGTCGGTTATCGCCAGCGCCTGCGGTTTGCCAGCCGCACGGTAAGCGGCCGCAGCCACCGTCAGCGCCCCGGCGCGCTCACCGGCGATCCAAAGCGGTGTTGGAGCGCCCAGGGCGAGCATGCCGGGCAAATCAAAGTACTTGGCACCGCCGGGAAGAAAGTCGGGCGACCGAATATCCGCCACGTCGCCGAAGCGGAATCCGCCGCTGTCGATCGCCGCGTGGCAGACCGCAGCGCCAGCCTGAGCCAGAGCGGCAGCGGCCCACGGGCCAGCGCCCGCCAGGCCGACCAGCGCCACCGTGGCGCCTGTGCAGCGTGTCCTGGCGAAACCGACCGCCGTCAGCACATCGTGCACCCGCTGGGCGAACAGGGAGTGGTTGTAGCCAAACGTAAACGCCGCCACTTCCCGCGGATTGTCCACCAGCCGCGTCTGCTCCGGCGGCGTGCCGCCGGCAAGAAACGCCCCCTGCCCCAGCAGATCGACCCCGAGCACGGTCACGCCCGCCCGGAGCAGGCTGGTGATTTCGGGCCGAGGCTTGCGGTCGTCCGCCCAGAGCCCCGCCGTGCCTACTGGGCTGAGCCAGACGCAGAGACGGGAACCAGCCGCATCGGGAACGAGCAGCCGCACCGGCAGTTCACTCCGCTGCGAGGCGTTTCGCACCCAACCCGCGATAACGGTATGGCCATCGCCCGCACCGCGGCCGGCCTCTTCGAAAACGATCTGATCGGGAGCGGGCACCCCCGCCCCGACAATCGCATCGACGGCCCCGCCCACGATAGTCTTGAACCGCCGCCATTCCGCGACGTTTCCAGGGATCAGGTCTGCCAGTTGCCGCTGCGTATCCTCATGCCAACCGCGCAACAGCCGGCGTTCGAAGTCTTCACCGCCGGGGGGACGGGGATGGGCGTCGTCCCAGACCGTCAGTTCTCCGGCCGACAGACGGGGATAGTCGCCCTCCTCGATCGGCTCCGGCAACCCAAGCTTGAACTGGCTGTTGACCCAGGCATACATGCAGGCACGGCTGACGGCGTTGTAATTGTGTCCGAACTGCAGCAGCGGATGGAGCACCACCTGCGCGCCGGCGCCCAGAAGCGCATAGAGGGCCTGCAACTGGGGAAATCCCTTCTCAGCCATCTCCCGTGTCCAGTCGTTCGCCGCGATCAGACACAGCGGCTTGGGCGCGAAAAGAGCGGCAAAATCGACATTGCCGCAACCGATCCGCAGCAGAGACGCATTCTCGCAGACGCAGCCGCCCTGCATGGCCGTGGAGACCATCACCGCCGGAATGGCGACGGAAACGCGAGGATCGATGGCGCCCAGGATGAAGGTCTGCGTGCCGCCGCCGCTGGCCCCCGTGACCGCGATCCGCTGCGCGTCGACACCGGGCAGGCTCGTGAGAAAATCAAGGGCGCGGATGCTGTTGAAGGTCTGCAGCCCCATGATGGATTGCAGGTGCGACTCGGCCGCGGGGCTGAAGAAGCCCCAATCGGTTGGCGCATTCATTCCGGGTCGCTGCTTGGCAAAGGTGTGGGCCACTTCGAATGGGATCTGCGTGCTGTCGGCGTAGCCCGCCATGTCGTAGTGAAAGACGACGCATCCCATCCGCGCCAGTTGCACGCAGCGGGCCTGCAGCGGGCTGCGGGCGCCCGCTTCAATTTGCTCCGCCCCCTGCGTGATCGCCTCGGCCGCCTTCTCCACGCCGGCGTCGTGGAAGCGTCCCGACGGCCAATGCCCGTGCGGACAAAGCACGCCCGGAGCCAGCCCCGCCTGATTCGTGGGCCGATAGAGGCTGCCGGTGACAGTAAACCCCAGGAAACTCTCGAAAATAACCTTCTCGAACGTATAGTCGCCGCAGTCGCGGCGCCCATGGATGACCGGGGACAGCGGCTTCTTCGCCGGCATGGGCCACAGGCCCAGCGCGACGAGAATCCCCCGCCGAACGGCTTCCGAACGACGCTCCCATTCCTCCCGGGTCCGGGGCGGCTCGAACGGGAAGTACCCGTCGCAATCCTTCAGTTTGTCCAGCCGTCCATCGGCCGGCACTCGCATTTCGTTAGTCAGTTCCATAGATAACATCCTTTTACGGTCGCCACGCGGGATCTTTCGGTGTCCAGAACATCACCGGCGAAATGATCCCGCCGACGCCCAGTTCCGCCAGGCGGTCATTGGTGATCTTGACGCTCACCGTGTTCGACTTGCCGAACCGGATCGCATCCGTCGCAAGCAAATCGAACGGCTTGAAGGTGCCGGGGGCGCCGGGCAATCCGGCATTGGGTTCGCTGCTGGTGCCGAGCAGTTCACCGTTGACCCACACCTTGGCGGTCACCCCGACCCCGCCAAACCACAGGTAGACAGGACGCCCCTCAAACGTTTTTGGGATTACGACATGCTGACGGTACCACGCCACGCCCTTGTAGTCGTGAAACCCCTGATCGGACCAGCTCCGCGAGGTTGTTTTGAGCCGCTGCCAGTTGCCCCCCAGCGGGCCGGGCCGATGCCAGCCGCCAATTTCGCCGATCTCGGCCGGATCGAGCAGGAAGTCCCATTCGTCCTCCAGTCCCTTGACGAACTGCCCCGCTTCGACCGTGCGCAAATGGCCGGATACGATGGCCGGCTCCCAGAATCGCTTGAAGTAGTTGTCGCGTCCGTAATCCTTGTGCCGATCCGACCGTTCCATGAAATTGATCAGCGCCAGGCGCGAGCGCATGCCCGGCCACTTCAGGTTCCCTCCTTCAAGCACGGTGTCGGCGAGCGCATCGGTGAGCGTCCAGTAAGCCTCCATCTTCGCCCGGGCGGCGGCGTAGTCATGGCGGTTGCGCGCGGCGATCATGTCGAGGAAGATTTCCAGGCGGTCGAACCCCTGCCGGGCGGCCCAGACGCGTTCGCCATAGAGGCCGGTGCGCCCGCGCGGCGCGCGGCGCGCGGCCCGGTCCAGGTGTCCGCGCAGGGTGTCGCGGCGCGCGACGTCGAAGATCGGGAAATAGACGGCGCTTCCGCCGGTCCGGTAAGGCGTGTCGCGAAAGGCGGACTCGAGCCCCTCGAGATAGGCGCGCATCGGGTCCTCCGCAGGGCCGTAAAACAGTTTGTAAAACTCGGCAAGCAGCGCGTCCACATCCGTCTCGACATTCCACATGACGCGGGCTGCGACGTAGGGCGTGATGACCGACGAAGCCCACGACTGCCGGATCACCTCGACCGTGAAGGCATCGAATCCCAGCGCCTGGAGCGCGGGGATTTCGTGGCGGACGCGGTCGATCTGGCTCCAGGGAAACTGCGGGCAGGCGAGGTTGTTGTAATAGCCGCGGTAGTTCATCGCCGCCGGCTTGAAGGCCGACCAGCCCTCGATGATGTGCTTGAAGATATGACGGTCGGTCCCCATCGGGTTGTCCATGCCGCGGTTGCGGTCGAGGTCGATCGGCGCGAAGGTGTGGATGATGCGCGGATTGGGGACGACATGCTTCGGCGGAAAGAAATGCGCCGCATAGACATACCAGGCGAGCCGCAGATCGGGATAGTCCTTGTCCAGCGCTTCGAGGACGCGGTTGAAGAACCCGATGTAGCGGTCGGTCATGGCGGGCGCCTTGCGCAGCGGATCCCACGAATCGCCGTCCAGAGCCCGGCACCCGTCGCACTGGCAATAGCCGCCGCCATCGTGCGGCCCCAGGCTGATCTCCCGCCGGCCGGGATTATTTTCAAGCTCCTGCCGGATGCCCGCGACGACCGCCTCCAGCGCGCCGGGCGCGTGTCCGCCCGACAGGCAGGTCTGCCCCCCCGTGCCCTTGGGCGGGTTGCCCGGCATGCCGTGGCGACCCGTCGCACGCTCGATATCCCGCCCCTGCCGCTGGCGGATCCACCAGCCGGTGTTCGGCGCCATCCAGCCACCGAGGCTGCGGATCTTCAGCGAAGGCGACTGTACCGTCAGCTGCACGGCGAGTCGCAGGGTGCGCGCTTCCGGCACCACGCGGCCCCAGTCGCCGGGGGCGTACCAGCGGACGCCGAGTTGTTCGAGCAGTTCGTAGATGCCGAACAGGGTCCCTTCGCCGCCGAGGCCGCGGATGTCGATCCGATCGGCCGCCACGCGAAGGGCAAACGCCGAGGGAAGATCGCCCCGGGCGCGGATCGTCCCGTCGAGATCGGCATCGGTCATCTCGCCCAGCCGAATCGGCACCAAACCCTTCGGCAGGTCGGCGGCATTGGTGACCACGAGCAGGGTCGCGCCCGAGATCAGCCGGATGTGCTCGACCAGTTCCTCGACACCGTCGACTCCGTTTCGCTGCAAAGGCTTGCGATCTGCCGGGGCGACGATGACGGCCTGCGGCACACCGTCCAAAACCAGCGCAACGCCCACCGGCGTCCCGGAAGGAATAGACGGCTGGTTTGCGACACCTGGCCCGACGCATCCTGCAATGAGCAAGAGCCCTCCGAGCATCATCAATCCCGAGGTGACTGCCTTTGCATCCCGTTTCACATTCATCGGACGATTCCTGTTCACTCGTGTCCCGTTGGCCATCCCGGATACGTTCCGGGGCCAAGGTCGGCGTTCATTATGCCGGGGATGGGGCAAAAGTCAAACTGAACGCTCAACGCCCAACTTGCTGCCGGCACGACGGTTTCCTGCCGCTGCCCGCCTGTTGGTTTGGACAGTGCCGCTTTTAGATGTCGCTTTTAGATGGGCAAAGGGGCGTAATTCTGCTACTATATTTGTTCCGATCCATTATTGAAAGACCTTGATGACTTTTCTTGAACTAGGACTCCGCGACGAATTGATAAAGGCGATTGCCGAGATGGGCTTCGTGAATCCCATGCCCATCCAGGAGCAGACCATCCCCGCGCTGCTTGAACGAGACACCGACTTTATCGGCCTCGCGCAAACCGGAACGGGCAAGACCGGCGCCTTCGGGCTCCCCCTGCTCAACAAGCTGGATGTCAAGCAGAAGGCTCCCCAGAGCATCATTCTCTGTCCGACCCGCGAACTGTGTCTCCAAATCGTGCAGGAACTGCGTCAGTTCGGCAACCACCTGAAGGGCTTCCGCGTCGTCGCCATCTACGGGGGATCGAGCATCTCCTTTCAGATCAACGAACTCCGCCGCGGCGCGCAAGTTGTCGTGGCGACCCCGGGCCGTCTCCTCGATGTGATTCAGCGCGGCGCCATCGACCTCACGAAGATCAAGGTCGCCGTGCTGGACGAGGCGGACGAGATGCTCGACATGGGGTTCCAGGAGGACATCGACCGCATCATCAAGGCGCTGCCCGAGACGAAGAAGACGTGGATGTTCTCCGCGACGATGGGCAAGGAGGTCGCCTCCATTTCCAAGCGCTATCTCCGCGACCCCGTCGAGGTCACGATCGGAACGCGCAACCAGACGGCGATCAACATCATCCACCATTGCTACATCGTCCATCCCTCGCACCGCTACGCCAGCCTGCGCCGCATCATCGACATGACGCCCGACCTGTTCGGCCTGGTGTTCCGCCGCACGCGTCGGGATACGCAGGATCTCGCGGACATGCTGTCCCGCGACGGCTACGCCGCCGAACCGCTGCATGGCGACCTTTCCCAGGCCCAGCGCGACAATGTGATGGGGCGCTTCCGCCGCCATCAGGTCCGTCTGCTGATCGCGACCGACGTTGCGGCGCGCGGCATCGACGTCGACGACATCACGCACATCATCCACTACGATCTGCC
The DNA here is from genome assembly GCA_964592855.1 of uncultured Lentisphaerales bacterium. Lineage (GTDB taxonomy): Bacteria > Verrucomicrobiota > Kiritimatiellia > RFP12 > JAAYLN01 > JAAYLN01. The sequence goes on along the minus strand of CAZQKI010000003.1, from coordinate 26,000 downwards.
CGACGACATCGACGTCTACACTCATCGCAGCGGCCGCACCGCCCGCGCCGGAAAATCGGGGTTCTCGATCGTCTTCATCAGCCCCGCCGAAAAATACCGTATCGGCCAGATGGAGCGCCGGCTCCGCATCCATTTCGCGGACCAGCAGGTCCCCGACGGACACGAGGTCTGCCGCCAGCGCCTGATGAACATGGCCGAAGAACTCACGCGGATGGAGATCGACGAAAAAGGCCTTGAGAAATACTATCCCTCCATCGACGAGAAGCTGGCCGGACTGACCCGCGAGGACCTGCTCAAGCGCCTGCTATCCGCCGAGCTGAAGCGGATCAAGGGGACGCATGTCTCCCACCAGAACCTGAATGCCGGTGCCGCGGGATCATCTCCCGAGGGCCCCGTCCAGTCCCGTCGCGGACAGGAAACGGGGCCGATGCACACCTTCGAGCTGAATGTCGGCCGTGAAGACGGCATCAACGAGGGCGCCATCGTGCGCCTCGTGTGCGAAAACGGTGCAGTTGTCTCACGGCAGATCGGCAGCATTCAGATGCAGGCGCATAGCACGTTCTTCGATGTCGCCGAAGGGGCCGCCGAGCAGATCCGCGAGGGGCTGCAGCAGGCGCAGCTGGATGGCAACCCCGTCAAAATCCGCGACGCCGATGTCGCCCCCGCCAGCGGACGTCCGGCACGCCCCCACCCCGTCAAACACTTCAATCCCAACCGCAAGAATGGTCCCGGGTATCCCGCGCGCAAACCGCAGCCGCACTTCCACGGCAAATCGGGCAAAAAAAACTTTGCGCATGCGTGAATAGGCTGCCCGACTTGAGCGTCTAAGTCATGGAGCAATTGTCCGGCGACTGGTTAGCACGTTCGCAAGCAGGCGATGCCGAAGCCTTCGCCCAAGCATTCGAAGGATTGCGGTCTACCGTTTTCGCCGTTGCCGCGCGTCTCGTCGGGCCGGACGATGCCGAAGATGTGACGATGGAGACCTTTTTGCGGGCTTGGCAGGCCGTGAATCAGTTCAACGGACGCTCATCGCTGAAGTCCTGGCTCTACCGGATCGCGCACAACTGCGCGATCGACGCCATCCGGAAGCGGAAACGCCAAAGGGAGGTTCATCCGGAGCCACGCGAGGATGGCGAGAATCCGATTGAATCGGTGGCGGACGCCACGGCGCTGCATCCCGCCAGCGGTCTCGAGAGCGCGGAGGCGCGCGACGACTTGGATCGCGCCTTGCAGTGTCTCCCGGAAGAGCATCGTCTCGTCCTGCTCCTGAGGTACAGCGACGGCTTGAGCTACGTTGAAATCGCCGCGGCCACGGGGCTGCCGATCGGCACCGTGATGTCACGGCTCTTCAACGGCAAGCGCAAATTGAGGCAGGTTTTGGAACAGCGACAGGATGAGGATAGTGAGGAACGCGAACCATGAATAGGAACACGCCCAAATGGTCGAAGCTAGCGACGCAGTTGGCGGTCCGTGGCGTTGCGCCCAAGTCCGACGCCGCCCGGTTCTGGAGCGATTTCCACGGCCGCCTTCATCTCTATCCCCAGCACCCCGCTGCGACCGCGCGGCACCCGCACCGGGCCTCCTGGATCTGGACGCTCGGCAGCCTCGGCGCCACATCGATCATGGCCGTTGGTGCTTGGCTGCTGTTCCTCCAGCCGGCGCCGCTGCAGGCCGGTTCCGCCATTCATTCCTATGCGATCACGCCGCAACACGGTTCCGTGATGATCTGGCAGGAGGAATCGTGCAAAGCCACCATCTTCTGGATATCCGACCTCGACTTCAACGACGAGGCACGCGACGGGGAGGCCTCGCAATGACCGGGGCGCACCATTCCCGCTTCGCCCGACTGATCCTGTCGGTCTGCCTGGTGATGGCGATCACCGCCTCGGCGCATGGCGCCGAAGCCCTGCGCATCCGCATGATCCGCGGCAGCAACGTGCCGGGCGCGACCCCCGACGCGCTGGCCGACGTCGTCGCCATGATGGCGAACACGCTTGCCTTCCAGGCCTACGCGCTGGACGCCGAAGTGCACTTCGACCTTCCGACCAAAGAGGATATGAAGCTGCTCCGCGTCTACGAAGTGACCTGCTCGGGGCCGGCAAGCCAGCTCAGCGTAAAGATTGTCCGCAAAGGCAAACGCATTCTGAGCACCGTCGCGACGGTTCGTCCCGACCATCCCGTCATCCTCGGCGGCTTTCCGGCGCGGGAGGGCGGCATGCGGATGTTCGTCCTGACGGTCGTACACGACACCAAGAGCCCCTGATCACCCTGGATCCACGTGCATACGCTCGTTCTTCCCGAATCATTCCGTCAGATACCCGGCCCCCTGGTCCTCGCCACCGGTTTCTTCGATGGCGTCCACCTCGGACATCGCCGCGTCCTCGAGGGTGCCGTTGCTCGTGCCCGCGAGATCGGCGGGCAGGCGTGGGCGCTCACCTTCGACCAGCATCCCTGCGCCATTCTCGCCCCCGGCCGCCAGCCCCCGCTGCTGACGCCGATCCCCGGCCGGCTCGAGCTCCTCGCGAGCACAGGCCTCGACGGCTGTCTCATGCTCCCCTTCACGCATGAACTCGCCGGTCTTTCGCCGGCCGACTTCATCGCCCTGCTCTGCGGCGACCGAAAGGCGATCGTCGAGATCCGCTGTGGCGACAACTGGACGTTTGGCGCCAAGGGACAAGGTAACCCGGGGCTGCTCACGGTACTGGGGCGGCAATACGGTTTCGACGTGGTCATCGCCACCGCCGAGCAATACAAGGGCAAGCCCATCTCCAGCACCCGCATCCGCAAAGCCATCCAGGCGGGCGACATCGAGGAGGCCACGCAGATGCTCGGACGTCCCTATGCCATCCGCGAGACGGTCGTCCGCGGCCGCGGGGTCGGCCGCACCATCGGCATGGCCACGGCTAACCTGCATCCGGCGGCGGAAGTGCTGCCGAAAATCGGCGTCTATGCCGTCCGGACGTGGATCGGCGACCGCCCGGTGGATGGCGTCGCGGGGCTCGGCTGGCGCCCGACCTTTGCCGACGCGCGCCCCGATGCGCCCGTGCTCGAGATCCACCTGCTCGACTTCGAGGGCGACCTCTACGGCGCGACCCTGGACGTCGCCTTCCTGGCCCGCCTCCGCGACGAAATCAAGTTTCCCGATGCGCAAGCCCTCATGGTCCAGGTTCAGCAGGACATCGTCCAGGCGCGCCGCCTCTTCCCCAGCGTGTAGCAGCCTGTCGGGTTTTGGATCATGTGCGAGACGCCACGGGAACTCGGCAGAAGAACCGCAGATTTTCGAATCATGAGGTCCGAATGTCGAAGTTGGCGAGAAGAGAGAAGATGGAACGATGGGGCAAAATCGTGATCCGCTCTCGTCGTCCGCTATCGTCCACCGAAAAGCGGAAGGCGGAAGTCTCGGTCAACGAGAGCGGGCGACGAGAACGGTTGACGTGCGAGCGCGAGTCCTGTGCGTCCCTTCCGATCCTCGCGGTGCGAGCCCATGGCGGTTCACGGCTCCGCCGGGATTGGCGGACAGGAGCGTGCGAGTAGGATTGACAAGCGGAACGACCGAAGGAAATCGTAAGCCGTAGTCGTCGCCGTAGTCGTCCGCCGATTCTTCCTCTCCCAGGGTCGACGACTACGGCGGACAGTGGGACAATCAACAGCCACTGGAGGGCAAGACTGCAATCAGACGGGCGCGACATGGGACGAACTGGCCCCCGCCGTCCCCGGCGGTGGCGAATGGAAAGGTCGCTCCGGCGTCCTGCTCGAATGCGGGCTCCGCCCGCAACCTAATCGAACCGCAGATTTCCCGCTGCGCGGGCGCATAACCCGACGAATACTGAACCGCAGAATTTCGAAGTCAATCCCGTTTCTTTGCAATCGTCTCGCGGAGCGTGACGACAAGCGACCGGGCATACCCGGCACACAACCAGCGCCTGAAAGGTACGGCTCGCAAGCTCGCCGTCCGTTAGGCGCAACGTTCGGCACCCAGAAAGAAGTCAGAAGATGGAGGTTGACTCGTATATCTCATAAGTATACTGTATGTCCATGACAGGCGAATACTTGGATGCCAGCGGATTTGACTGGGATGCCGGCAACAAGGAGAAGAACCTGAAGCATGGGGTTCATGCTTCTGAGTGCGAACAGGTCTTCTTCAATGAACCGCTCGTGATCCTGGATGATCCGAAGCATTCTGCAGCCGAGGATAGGTTTGCTGCCTTCGGACAGACCGACTTGGGGCGGAGGCTTGTTGTCGTCTATACGCCGAGAGGCAGTTTAATTCGAATCATTTCCGCACGAGATATGAACCGAAGGGAGCGCGAATTCTATGAGCACGCAAACGAAGACTAGACCAGTGTTCCAGACAGAAGACGAAGAGAGGGAGTTCTGGGCTAACCACTCCCCGCTGGACTACTTCAATGTCAAGGCCGCTAAACGGGTGTCGTTTCCTAACCTGCGACCGACCCTGCGATCCATCTCAATCCGCCTGCCGGCGGGTATGCTGGACGATCTGAAAGTCCTCGCGAACAAACGTGATGTGCCCTACCAGAGTCTTGCCAAACTCTATCTTGCGTGGGGCATCAAAGCAGAGCGCGGAACGTCAGGGGCGGAAGCATTGCCGAACAACACGGCGGAGCGTATTGCCCGCCCGCGACGGTCGGTCAAACGCTCGCCGTGACCGTTGGCGAGAAGAGAGAAAAGGGAACGACGGGACGAAATCGTGATCCGCTCGCGTCGTCCGCTATCGTCCATCGAAAAGCGGAAGGCGGAAGAATCGGTCAACGAGAGCGGGCGACGAGAACGGTTGACGAGCAAGCGCGAGTCCTGTACGTCCAATCAAACGGGCGCGACAGGGGACGAACTGGACCCCGCCGTCCCCGGCGGTGGCGAGTGGAGCGGTCGCTCCGGCCTCCTATTCGCTACGGCGGAGGACCGCCGGGTCCACAGCATCTTGTTTGCTGGGAGATGCAATGGCGACGATGCAGTCGACAAAGCTCGCGACAAAGAAGAAATCACCCTGAAGCGCCCAGTTGAGTTTCGTCCTCGTCCTCAGCGAAGCGGTCCTCGTAATCGTACTCGAAACCACCGAGGGTTTTCGACGACGAGGACGAAGCGGCAACTCCCTAAGTTGCCGGCGCCTGGCGCCAGCCGGCGAGCAGGCTCGCGCAACCGCTTCTGAGGAGCCCGCTATCGGTTCCGAGCGCGATCAGCCGGAATCCCTTTTCGCGGTACGGAGCGGGGCTCTGACCGCTTTTCAGCAGCATGCCCGGAAGCTTTCCCGATTTTCTGCAAGCCGCAATCACCCGGGATTCGGCCGCCTTCAGGGCATCATGCTCCCAATCGCCGAAAACGCCGAGATTCAGACTCAGATCGGAATGTCCCACGAAGAGGGCGGAAACACCGTCAACCGCGGCGATCTCATCGGCATGGGCCACACCGTCGGCGGTTTCGATCTGGGCGATCAGGGCCAGTTTCTCATTCGCCTCTGAAAAGTAGGTCTTGAACTGACTTCCATGTCCCGCGGCACGGCTGGAGGCCGTCAGCCCGCGTTTTCCCCGGGGCGGATAGCGCATCCGTTGCACAAGCTGCCTGGCCTCGTCGGCCGATTCAACGCCCGGCGCCATGATGCCGCCCGCCCCGAAATCGAGGACGCGCCCAAGCAGCGGCGAATCGTGGCTCGGTATCCGAACGACCGGGCATGCGGTCGAGGCGGCCAGCGCCCGCAGAATTTCGAGGATGCCCGACTCGCTCGCGAGTCCGTGCTCCCCGTCGATCAGGAGCCAGTCGAAACCGGCAGCCCCGGCGATTTCGGCGGCGGTAACGGAGCCGGATGACAGCCAGAGTCCCGCCAAAAAATCCCGATCCATTTTCAAGTACTGCATGACGATTCGCACCTTTCCAATGCTTCGCTGAGCTTGTTCAGGGTTACGTCCTTCAATGTGACGGCGTTGCCTTGCGCCACATTCAGAAAGAAATCCCGCCCTTTTTCGAAGTAACCCATCCGATGGCGGATGACGGTCTTCCAAAGCATGTTCCGCAGATAGTGGAGGGATATTCGCCTCTCGAAGCCCGGTTCTTCGTTCCCATAGGCGGCCAGCACGTCCCGCATGAAGCGGGCATCGTGAAAGCACCACATCAACCCGAGGTCGTCCGCGGCATCGCCGGAAACGACATCATCCCAGTCGATCAAGGCGGAAATGCGATCCGATTCACCCACCAGGTTCCAGAAGGCAGGATCACGGTGAACCAGAACCCCCGCCTTCAGGTCGAGGAGCGCCTGCGCCCCCTCGAAAACGGCCGCGACGCGCTTCAGCGTGCCGCAATCGGCCAGGGCGTGTTCGAGTAAATAGCGGCAATGGTCGTCCAGACGGCAGCAGAAGTATTCCCGGTAGCTCGCGTAAAGGCCGCGCACGCGGCCCGTTTCCGAAAGCAGCTTTGTGTTGAAGAAGCCGAATCCTTCCAGCGGCACGGAGTGGAGCCGGCGGAATAGCGTCCCGATCTGGCGGGCAATCGCGACACGGTTCAGCGTCTTGTCGCGATCATAGTCCACCAGCGCCTTGCCGGGAACCCATTCGAGAAGCTGCCAGCGGCACGGGACACACACCCGGGAAACGTCGGTGGTAAAGACTGTGGGCACGGGGACGCCGGCGCCGCGCGCCAGCCGCATCGCCGCCGCCTCCGCAAGCATGTAGTCATCGTTATCGGTGGAGGTATCGGCGCGAAAAATCATCTCCTCGCCGGCCAGTTTAACGCGGTAGGCATAGTGATCGCCATCGCTGTTGAGCGGCGTGATCGTCTCGGCATCGGTGCCGGCGAAAGCACGGCAGGCGGCAGACACCTGTGCCTCGATGCCGCTCCCGGCGTATTTCTCCTTGAAGAGATTGGCCGGGGCGCCATCGCACTTTCGGTAGTAGATGTTGTACCGCATGAAGACCTTTCCCATCCGTGGAGGCTTCGGGACAGAGGGCATCCTTGTATGCATCGCACGTCGCGGCGCAGGACTCCGGACCTCAGCCACCCATGCCGCGCAGCAGATAGCCCACGACAAAGCTCAAGGCGGCAACGCTCAGGCTCAATCCGGCCATCTCCGAAAAGCGCCGTCCAAAGGGAACGTCCTGTGCAACGGAGATATAGTAGTTGAACACGGCCATGATCCCCACGGCGATGGCGAGGGTGCAACCCAACGCCACGAAGTAGTTGGCCAGCAGGAGATAGGGGAGAATCAGGAGCAACACCGTGGAGACGTAGGTCATGCCCGTGTAGAGGGACGCCTTGAGCGGGTGGAGTCTGCTGCCCTCGGTCTTGGTCGAGAGATATTCCGAGGCAGCCATGGAGAAGGATGCCGCGATGCCGGTGATGCACCCGGTCATGGCGATCTTGCGCGTGTCCTGCAACGCCAGCGTCAGGCCGGCCAGGGCGCCCGTCAATTCCACCAGCGCATCGTTGAGGCCAAGCACGATCGAGCCGACATAGCGCATCCGCTCCTCGTCGAGCATGTTGAGCAGGCTCTGCTCGTGGGCGGCTTCGTCCTGGCGGATGGCGACGGCCTGCACGATCTGCGGCGGCAGCGCGTCGTAGTTCGCCTGCGCGCGGTCTTCGCCGCGCTCCATCAGCTTGGCGCCGAACGTGAAACCGCCGATCTTGCACAGCCACACGCAGCGATACACCTTGTGCCAGTTGGGGGCCACCGCCTGTCCGGTGTAGAGCCGCCAGGTCTCGGCATGCCGCAGTTCGTCAGCGGCGATGCGCGTGAGGACATCGCGGTTATGCGCATCTTTCTGGAGCCCGGCCAGACGCAGATAAATGTGATGTTCCGTGATTTCATCACGCTGATAGGCCAGCAGCGCGGTCTGAACTGTATCGCTGATCATGCGTATGCACCTTCCTTGTCGCGGCAAGCAACCGGCGTCCGCTACTGCATGATAAACGAGGTGTCGCAGATTTCGCCGGGATTGCGGACGGTGACACCGAGAAGCACGCTGATCGCACCGCCCTCCGGCAGTTCGAACGTCTCCGTCAGGCTCCCCCGCGGCCACATGAGCGCACAGCGGTTCGAGTTGGTGTCCTTGACCAGGCGAAGCGTGGTTTCTGTCTCCTGCAGGTTGACATTGATCTTCCGAAGCGGCTGTCCATTGGACAACACGGCCAACTGCACGGCTGGACCGTGCTCCTCACCCGCCGAAATATGCCTGGAAGTGAGCACGAAGGTCGTCGTCAACGTGCTGACATCATCCACCCGCCAAACAAGCGCTTTGCCAAACCAGCGGCACATCATCTCCCCGATCTGCACGGAATTGACGAGACAACGTCCCGAGAAGTTCCCGCGCCCGGTCTTCTCGCTGTACATCACCTTCAGTTCGTCCGGCACATCCGGATGGTCATACTGCGTCCGCTCACGGGAAAAACGGTTGGAACTCACAAATTTCCACTTCGCCCAATTGGGAACGACCCCGTACACGGGAACCTCCCCGGGCTTCGCAACCTCGGCCGTGGCGTCCACGGACGAACCGGAGGCGGTCTTCGGCAGTTCCGTCGCCATTTTCTCGACCAATTGCATCATGCTTCCATCCTCCATTCCTTGCTGCAGGCACTCGGACTCCGCCTTGATGACGACCGCCTCGTCGATGCGTCCCGCCCGGGTCAGCTCGCTTTGCACCTTCTGGAGGCTCTTGACATATTTGCCCGCCAGTTCCTTGATGTCGCGCGTGCGCACCGTCGCCGCATCCTTGAACCGACTGACATACTGTTCCTGCAACTGGCGGAGCTCCTGCGGTTTGGCGACGATGGCCTCGGGCGGCATCTCGGGTGTCAACTCGAAGGGATCACGCTCCGCGGCCATCGCCTCCTGATAGCGTTTCTGTTCCCGTGCCGTTGCCAGAACGCCATCGAGATCGCCATTCTGCTGATACCGATCATGCAACGTCTTGATATCGTTCGCGTATTGCGCTGGCAGGGCCTTGATGGTTTCGTTGTACCGCGAGCTCAGATCCCGCGCATGCACGCGGAAGACACGCGCCATCTCCACCATCTCCGGCGGTTGCTGCGTCTGACCCGACAACGGCCATGCCAGCAAGCAGGCCATCGCCAAAAGGGACAGCGCAGGGTAACCCAGGCTTTGTTTCAAGGTGAACACGCTCACATCGATACCTTCGCAGTCAATGGTACATCGAACTGAAATAATCCAACATGATCCGTTGCGTCCAGAAGGCTAATCGGCCCCCTGGGGTGTGATGATGCACATCCACTCCGCCTCTGCCGTGAGCTCATCGCCAACATAGCACAGTCCCCGCTGGCGAAACATCTTCTTCGTGACGCGCATCGTGCGAATTTCAAAACGCACAGTTTCGCCGGGTGTGACCTTCCGCCTGAATTTGACGTCCCTCACCGTCGCGAGGAAGAAATGGAATTTGCTGGGAATGGCCCCATCCTGCACCAATGCGGCACCTCCGCATTGCGCCATCGACTCGACCAGAATGACGCCGGGAACCACGGGATATCCGGGGAAATGTCCCGAAAAGAAAAATTCATTATCGTCATACCGGTGCAAACCGGTAATCACGCCGTCCTCGCGCGTCGCGACATCGTCGAGGAAGAGAAAGGGTTTGCGGTGGGGCAGCAGTTTTGTGATGTCGGCACTCATGTTCGGTATTTCCTCATGACAATTACGGCATTATGTCCGCCAAAGCCAAGCGAACCGGAGACGGCAACCTCAATGTCGCCGCGAACCCCATGGTTCGGCACATAGTCGAGATCGCAACCGCCTTCGACATCCTGATTTTCCAAGTTGATCGTCGGTGGGTAGAATCCATTTTGAATCGCCAGGACGCAGGCCAGTGCCTCGACCGCACCTGCCGCGGCAATCAGATGCCCCGTCATGCTTTTGGTGCTTGAAATCTTCATGGCCCTGGCATGGTCGCCGAAGGCCAGCTTGATCATCTTGGTCTCCAGCGGGTCGTTGATCGGCGTGGAGGTGCCGTGGGCGTTGTAGTATTGCACCTCGTCCGGCCGGATGCCGGCATCTTCCAAGGCCAGCTTGATGGCCCGCGCCCCGCCCGCGCCCTCGGGATCGGGGGCCGTCAGGTGGTAGGCGTCGCAGGTGACGCCATACCCCGCCAGTTCGGCATAGATCCGGGCCCCGCGGGCCAGCGCATGATCCAGCGATTCGAGAATGAGAATGCCGGCCCCCTCGCCCATGATGAATCCATCCCGGTCCCGGTCGAACGGACGGCTGGCCTTGGCAGGGGTCGCGTTGTACTTGGTGGAGAGCGCGCGGATGACCTGGAACCCGGCTATGCCGAACCCCGTGATCGCGGATTCCGTCCCTCCGGAAACACAGACATCGCAGCGCCCGTGGCGCACCAGGTCAAGCGCCGCGCCCAACGCATCCGTACCCGACGCGCAAGCGGTCACGCTGGTCAGCGCAAAACCCTTGATGCCAAAGGCCATGGCCACATTGCCGGCCGCCTCGTTCGAGATGATCTGCGGCACCGTGAAGGGGAGAATGCGGCGCGGACCCTGTGCAAAATACTTGCCCATCGACTCTTCGATGATTTCATATCCGCCGATGCCATTGCCGATGACAATGCCCGTGCGGAGCGGTTCGAGGGTCTCCTGGTTCAAGCCGGCATCCTGCAGCGCCTGCGCCGTGGCGGCCACGGCATACTGCGAAAAAAGCGCCATCTTGCGGGCTGCCTTGGCATCCATCCACTGGTCGGGGACAAATCCCTTGACCTCCGCCGCGATCTTGACTTCCAGGGCAGCCGGATCAAAGCGGGTGATGGGGCCGACGCCGCTGCGCCCCTGCTGTATACCCTCCCAAAAGGATGCCACATCATTGCCCAATGGGTTTATCGTGCCCAGTCCTGTGATCACCACTCTACGCTGCATATTAGTTCCTTGTTATCGGCATGGACGTTTCAGTTTGCTCACACGCTCTACCAGCGAATCAACGCGCCGGCAGATGTCAAACCTCCGCCAAACCCCACGATGGCGATGAGATCGCCGCGCTGCAGTCCTCCCTGCGCCTCCAAATCATAAAGGGCAATCGGAATTGACGCGCTCGACGTGTTGGCGCGCTGTTCGAGATTCACGAAGAACCGGGACTCCGGAATCTGCATCTGGCTCGCAGCCGCCTGAATGATCCGTCCGTTGGCCTGATGCGGAACAATCCACTTGACGTCTTCCAGGGTGATCCCGGCATCCGCGACCAGTCCCTGCACAATCTCGGGAATCGCCTTGATGGCGAAGGCATAGACCTTCTTGCCCTTCATTTCGATCACGGGCGGATTCCGCTGGGCCATCTTGCCACGTTGATAGGGGTTGGCACAGCCCCCGTCCCGCGTCACAATGTATTCCCATCCGCTGCCGTCCGCACGCAGGCGCGTATTCAGAATGCCCTGATTTTCGGCGTCGGAGACTTCCAACAGCGCCACGCCGGCGCCATCGCCGAACAGGACGCAGGTGTTGCGGTCCGACCAGTCCGTCACCCGGGTCAGCGCTTCCGAACTGACGACCAGGGCGCGCCGGGCAAGTCCGGTCAGCAGCATGCTCTTGGCAACCGTCACCCCGTACACGAAGCCTGAACAGGCCGCGGTAATGTCAAAGGCCATGGCATTGATCGCGCCGATCTTATCCTGGACCAGACAGGCCGTCGACGGGCAGCCGATGTAATCGGGCGTGGTCGTCGAAAGGATGATCAGGTCAATGTCGGCTGCTTCAACCCCGGCCCGCGTCAGGGCCTCGCGCGCAGCAACCATCCCCAAGTCGGCATTGGTCTGACCGTCGTCGATGATATGACGCCACCCGATCCCCGTATGGGAACGAATCCACTCATCCGAGGTATCCACGTTCATCTGCTGCGCCAACTCGTCATTCGAAACGCGCCGGTTGGGCAGACAGGCACCCAATGAACGAATCACAACACTCTTTGACATAAAAAGACCTTCTCTCGTCTGCTGACTCCAGTCGGTGGAGGGGTTGTCGAAGCCGCAGCAAACCCCTCTCAATTCCATTTCCGTCTTGCCGTAATGTTTAAACAACAGCGGCAGTTCGCACTGAACGTCGACGGTCGGCGGTATTTTACCGGAACAGCCGTCCTTTGACAACTGTTTGGCTTCGCTGATTCAAGCAATAAACGAGCAAAAATGAACCGCAAATGACAGAACCGCATGGAAACCAGAGGCTTTTTGCGGTCCAGGCGCACCGCCGTAAAAAAAAGACCGGCGGGTCTTCACCCACCGGTCTTGAAAATGGGGCGATGGACGGGGCTCGAACCCGCGACATCCAGAACCACAATCTGGCGCTCTACCAACTGAGCTACTATCGCCATGTCGGAAAACACCACAATCGTAGTGAATCCCCCCCGAAAAAGCAAACCCAAAATGTTTTGCTCTATCCCCCGGGTGCGATTCAGTTTAGTTGAAACTGAATCGCACCAAAGGAGTTAGGCGCTAGGCGTTAGGAGTTAGGCATTGTCTGCGCAACAACCCGCGAAAACATGGTGCCCTTTTTGAGCTTGAGTCTTCTCAGGATCAGGCTTGCCGCAAAAAGCTTTGAGTCTTCATCATGAAGACACCAAGAACACCCTTTATGGAATCTTCTAACTCCTAACGCCTAACTCCTAACGCCTGAATCGGGTGCGGATTCAACAAAGTTGAATCGCGCCCCTATCCCCCCCGCGCCGCCCGTTCGTAGCGCTTCAGCGTTTCCAGCTCGCGCGGGAGGTGCGTCGCGTACGGTTCCCACCGGATCCATTCGCCGCTGATGAATCCGCCATATTCCGCCGCAGCCAGGCAGGCCAGCGCGGACCGGTGGTCGATCTCGCCCGTGCCGATCGGCACCATCTTGAGTTCCCGACCCACCCCGTCGTGCACATGGACGTGGCGGATCCAGGGCCGGAGCGTTTCAAAGGATTCGCCAATGGTCGCCTTGCCCGTCCGGACCGGATGCATGATATCCCAGTTGACGGCGATGCCCGGCTGGCCGACCCGAAGCATGACGGCGGCCACGTGACGCGGGTCACACCAGTCGTCATGCGTCTCGAGGCACAGCGTCACGCCGCGCGCCTCCGCCTGGTCGGCCACGGCGGCGAGGCACCGGGCGACCTGGTCGATCGCCTGCTCACGCTCAATGCCGTCCGGGATCTTGCCGCCGAACACACGCACGGTCTTGACGCCCAGGTTGCCGGCCAGGTCGATCCGTTCGCGGGTCTGCGCCAGCACCGTCTCCGTCGCGGCGGGATCGGCAAACTTCAGGGAGGTGGCCAGGCAGGCCAGCTCAATCCCGGCATCGGCGGCCTGCGCACGGACGGCGTCGCACCGTTCACGGGACAGACCGACCTCGATGCCATGGGCATGGCCCGAGTCCAGACGCGGCTCGATGCCGTCGTACCCGATGCGCCGCGCGACATCCAGCACGGCGGCCAAATCGAGTTCCGGCGTCGAAAAACTCATAAAGGAATACTTCATCACCATTCCTCCGCGCGACGCAGGCTCAATCCAGCCACGAGACCGCGGCTGGCTTCCGCACTGGAATCCGCAGATAGGCCGCCAGCGGGTATCCCAGCATCAAGCCGCCATAAAACGTATGGTCCGCGGGGATGCCGAGCGCATCGGCAATCGGACGATGCTCCTGGGCCGTCAACAGAAAGAAGCCGCCCCAGCAGGTGCCGATGCCGGCGGCCCGCGCCAGCAGATCGACCATCGTCGTCGCGACGACGCAATCGGTCTGCGCCCAGCGATCATCCGTGGCGGCATGGGCGGCGATGAAATGCGGCGCGCCGCGCATGACCGGATCAAAGCCATGATCCCAGGCTCCGACGATTCCGTCGCGCCCCCCCTTCAACCGCATGTATTCAACCACTTGCCCGGCGATCTCCTTGACCCGCTCGGGCTGCATGACCACCGTCCAGCCAACCTGCTGCCGGTTCATGGCCGTCGGCGACCAGCGCGCGGCATCGATGATCCGCGCCACCTCGCTCTTGGGAACCAGACGATTCTGATAGAGGCGCACCGAACGGCGCCGCACCACCAGACGTCGCACATCATCGAAGCCGGGGAGCGGTCCATTCGCGCTCTCCAGGGTGTCCGGGCGGACGCCATCCAGAAGAATCGCCCCGGTCGGACAGGCGGCCACGCAGTGCCCGCACGCGAGGCACCTTTCGTTGGCGTCGTCCTTCGGTGTGGTCGCGGCCTGAGGGTCGACGTTGAAAAGCTTCATCGGGCAGACCCGCTGACATCGCCCGCAACGCGTGCACCGCGCCGATGAAACGCTGATCTTCATCATGTCAAATACCCTCTGCTTGCAGCGTGATGTCAATGGCCTCGCGCGTGGCCAGATCCTTCATCTGCGCACGCGACGCCGCCACGTCGTCGGGGCCGATGAAAACCGCATGGCTGCAGGTCCCGGCGCCGGCGCGGGCAAAAAAGGCCTTGGGCTTCTGCGGGGCGAGCGAAAGATTCACGGGGCGCCCCTCGTTGCGCAGGCGAACCGCCAGCGCCACCGCCGCATTCCGCTGTTCGGCGAACATGTAGCCGATGGCGACGCCTTCGCGCGCCGCTCCCGCCTCGTCGCCGAGAAGCGCCTTCAACACGTCCACGATGACCACGTCGCCGAAGCCGATGCCGACGGCGGGCGTGGGCACGCCGCCGATGGCCGTCAGCAGATTGTCGTAGCGGCCGCCGCCGAAAATCGCCCGGCACTGGCGTTGCGCATCAAACGCCTCGAAGACAATGTCCGTGTAGTAGGCCAGGCCCCGGATGACGGAGATGTCGAAAACCATCCGGTCCGCGATGCCATAGCGCCCCGCCAGGTCGAAGAGTTCGCGCAGACGCGCAACAGCCGGAGAACCTTCGCCGGCCATCGCCGCCGCCTGGTCGAGACTTTGCACGGCCATCAGCTCGAAGGCGCGGTCGATGACGCCTTGCGGCAGCCCTTCGGCGGTCAGCAAGGCCGTGATCTCCGCGTCCGGCAGCTTGCCCCGCTTGTCCAGCGCGAGGAACACGGCGGCATGGTGCCGGGCCTCGATGCCGAGCTTCAGCAGGAGCTCGCTCAGCAGCGCGCGGTTGTTCACATGGATGCGGTAGGCGTCGTCGGGCATCCCCATCAACTGCAACGCCAGCGCCGCGGCGGCCAGCACTTCCACCTCCGCGCTCACGCCGGCTTCGCCGACGATGTCCAGGTTCCACTGGTAATGCTCGCGCTTCCGCCCCCGCGTCATCCGCTCGTAGCGGAAGCATTGCGCGATCGCCGACCACTTGAGCGGAAACTGCAACTGCCCCTGCCGCGCCGCGATCATCCGCGCCAGCGTCGGCGTCATCTCCGGCCGCAACGCGAGCTTGCGCCCGCTCTTGTCCTCGAAGCCGTAGATCTGCTCGGAGACCTCTTCGCCGCTTTTGCGCTGGAGCAGTTCCAGCCGCTCGACGACGCAGGCATCGTAAGGTGCAAAGCCAAACCGGTCGGCCGCCCGGCGGAAGGCTTCGAAAATGCGGTTCCGCCAGGCCATCTCCTCCGGGTAGAAATCCCGCATGCCGCGGGGGGGCTCGAACGACATCGGTTCCGTGCTGTTGATCCGGTTCAGGGCATCCATCATTTCATTCCGTTGTTAACGCCCGGCACTTGGGCCATCGCAATGCGCACCGACAACTTCCGCGCGACCTTGAACTTGATGACCCTGCGGGGCGGTATTTCGAAAACATCGTCCGGCTTCTTGGGATTGCGTCCCAACCGCGCCTTGCGCTCAACCACTTCAAAGACGCCAAAATCCCGGAACTCGATATGGCGTCCCTCCAGCATCGCCTCTGTCATGCAGTCGATCATCGCCTGCACATATTCCAGCATCTCGCTGGAGGAGCGCCGCTTGTCCAGCTTCTCGTGGATCTTCTGCGCCAGTTCACGACGCGTCATGGTTTCGTGCAGCGCGCGCGCACGGCGCCCCGGACGTGGTTTCTTCGGCAAGTGTTCCATGTTATCCCCTCTCTACGCGTTCACCGTCTTCAATGATTCACGATACCGACCATCCAGCCAAGCCGCAACTTCGGCCACCGGAACCAGCACGCTCTCCTTCGCCCCGCGCGGACGCACTTCCACGCAGTCCTTCGCCAGGGCCTTCGCGCCCGCCACGACGCGGAAGGGACACCCGATCAGATCGGCATCCTTGAACTTCACGCCGGGACGCTCCTCCCGGTCGTCGACCAGCACGTCCAGCCCGAGCGCCTCCAACTCGGCCTCCAGCTTCGTGACGGCCGCCGCAACCTTCGGGTCTTTGGGATCCAGCAGCAACAGCGCAACGGCGTAGGGCGCGACCGAGGCCGGCCAGAGTATCCCGTCTCCATCATGCCGCTGCTCGATGACCGCCTGCAGGGTGCGCGTCACGCCGATGCCGTAGCAGCCCATGACGATCGTCTCCGCCGCCCCTCCCTGCTCGCCCAGAAACTTGGCGTTGAAAGACTCGGTGTACTTGGTGCCGAGCTTGAAGACATGCCCGACCTCGATGCCGCGCTTCTCGATCAGCTTGCCTGCACAGTGCGGACAATCATCGCCGGCCACGACCAGCGCCAGATCGTGAAAGGCCGTCACCGACGCATCGCGGGCCAGGTCCAGATGGCGCACATGGGTGTCGGCGCGGTTGGCGCCGCTGACGCGGTCCGTCGCCCCCTGCAGCGCGCGGTCGGCGTAGATCGGAATCTTCAGACCCGCCGGACCGGCAAACCCGATCGGCGCCCCCGTGGCCTTCAGGATGGCCGCTTCGTCGGCCAGCTCCACGCTCCGGGCGCCCACGGCGCGCTTCAGCTTGTGCAGGTTGAGCTCGCGGTCACCTTCGACCAGCACCGCCGCCGGCTGGCCGTCGATCAGGCAGATGATCGTCTTGACCAGCTGCCGCGGCGGGCAATTCAGAAAACGCGCCACCTCGTCGATCGTCCGCACGTTCGGCGTCTCGACCGCTTCCAGCGCGAGCGTCGCCGCCGCCGCGGTCGCGGCCGCCGGACGGCGCTCGGCACGCTCCTGGTTGGCGGCATAGGCGCAGGCGTCGCAGAGGATGATGGCGTCCTCCCCCGCATCCGCCATGACCATGAACTCGTGTGACCAGTTGCCCCCGATGTCGCCCGTGTCGGCCTCGACGGGGCGCGTCTCCAGCCCGCAGCGGGCGAAGATCCTCACGTAGGCGTCGTACATCGCCTGGTAGCTGGCATCGGCCGCGTCCAGGCTGACGTCGAAGCTGTAGGCGTCCTTCATGATGAATTCCTTGGCGCGCATCAGGCCGAAGCGCGGACGGATCTCGTCGCGGAACTTCGTCTGGATCTGGTAGAGCGTGCAGGGAAGCTGACGGTACGAATTGATTTCGCGGGCGGCGAGATCGGTCACGACCTCCTCATGCGTCGGCCCGAGAACCAGCGTCCGCTCCGCGCGGTCCCGCAGCCTGAACATGCTCGCGCCCATCGCGCCGAGGCGGCCCGACTGCTCCCAGAGCTCGGAAGGTTGAAGCGCAGGCATCAGAATCTCGAGGGCACCCGCACGGTCCATCTCCTCGCGGACGATCCGCTCGACCTTGCGCAAGGCACGCAAGCCCAGCGGCATGAAGGTGTAGAGGCCGCCGCCGAGACGGCGAATCAACCCCGCGCGCAGCATCAGCTTGTGGCTGACGATCTCCGCCTCCTGGGGTTCCTCACGCAAGGTGTTAATCAGCGAACGGGTCCAACGCATGGAAAAGGCTCCTAGACAAAGCATGCACGAAAAATTGCAGAGGGGGGGCTGAATCAAAACCCCGCGCCTGCCGACGGGTTCTATTTGACACCAAATCAGCGTTTTATGCAAGCCACATCGTCACCGCACAATCAACACGGTTTGCGGAGACGCTTCGGCCTTGATGACGATGTCGTCGATCGCCAACGCCTGTGCATAGGCGGTGTAGGTACCTCCGGCAACGGAATAGTTCCAGGCCAGATAGAGCGACTCGCCGGGCCGGAGTTTGCCCAGACTCACGCCGCCCGCTGCCGTCGCCACCGGCCCCGGCGCCGGATTGTAGCCGTCCGTCACGGCATCGGCCGGGAAGGACACGCGGGCCGCCGGCCCCGCTTCGCTCCAGGTTTCGCCGTCGGGTGAGGCGTAGACCTGGACGGCGAACCCATTGACGTTCGTGCCCGACCGGTACTTCTCCACATCAAAGGCGAGTGTGAACCCGGGGATGGGATCTTTTGAACGGTTCACCAGGCAAACCATCAGGGATCCCGATTTGGTGTCGCTGCTGCTGCTGAGGAAACCGACGGCGCGGTCCGACGCCGTGGCTTCGTCGCCGGCGCCGAAGTTGTAGATACCATTTGGGGCATTCGAAGCCAACGCGTTGCCGCCGATTTTCTCCGTCGCCTGGAGCGCCGCCGCAAAGGAGCCGACCGTCCGGACGGAAGCTTGCTTCTCCACCTTCCACCCCGCCGGGAGCGGGGCTGCCGCATTCGTGCCGATGCCGTCAAAAGACTGGCGGAAGGTCTTGCCGGGGGCGACGGCGAGAATCCACTCCGGCGCCACGACAATCGTCACGGTACACGCGGTGATGCCGCCCTCGTTGTCAGTTGCGGTGAAGGTCACGGTGTGGGTTCCCGCCTGCGACGGCGTCCACGACCAGACGCCGCGCCGTGCGCCGCCCTCGATCTGCACGTCGAGTCCGGCGGAAGCGCCAGGGATGTCCACGCTCGACACGGCAAGATCCGCGACCGAGCCATCGGTATCGGAGGCCAGGACCTCGAGCTCGATCCGATGGTTCGCCAGCGTGTTCGTCGCGATGGGCAGACCCGTCAGCACCGGACGCAGGTTGTCGACCACCTCGCCCGCGACCGCCACGTTCACCGGGGCGGCGCCGGAGCTCGATACGACGACATTCCCCGCGAAACTGCCCGAAGCGGCGCCCGTCAGGCGGACGTGGATCGTCGTGTTCTGGACGACGCCATTCATCTGCGGCAGCGTCAGCGAGTCGGCATAGCCGGCGTTGCTTTCACGGGAGACGGCAAATCCCGCTGGGGCCGCGACGACAACCACGTTGCTCAGGTTGAGCCCCGAGACGACGAAGGTTCGTGGCGCCGAGGGGACGGCCGGCACCTGCAGACGCACGGAAAACGGATTCAGCACCGCCGGCAGAGCCGAAACCACCGGCGCAATGTAGTCGGTCATGCAGATATCGTCGAAGTTGACGCGCTTGGTGGATGATCCGCCGGATACCACAACCTTGATGCGGACGGAACCCGGCAGGTTGACCGATTCAAAGACAACCTCCCGCAACGTCGAATCAGGCGCCTGCGGCGCGGATGCGTAGGCCGTCCACGTGTTGCCGGCGTTCTGCGAAACCAAGAGCGTCCACGCCACGCCGGCTGCGCTGTCCGTGCCATACATGCCATGATGGATGCTGATCTGGCCCACGCCATTGGTCTTGTCGAACAGCATAGTCACCGTGCCGTAGCCGCGGACCGCCTGGGTGTCGTGCTTCTTGTCGTTGACGCCCGTGCCCAGAAGCATGTTGTCGAGGCTCCATCGACCCGATGCGCAGGTGACGTCATTGGAGGCATACGTGGCTTTGCTTCCGGCTTCGAAATCCTCGCAAAAGGTATCGCCGGACCTGTCGCGCAGCACGGCTCCTGTCAGCGCGAGGCTCACGGGGTAGAGCAGTCCGCCACCGGCCAGGCTCAGGTTGCCGGCCACGTTGTCGTTGACCGAACCGGCCGCGGCCAGGCGCACCTGGACGGAGCGGGGGGCGATGGTGCCGCTGTTGGCATTCGTGAGACTGGGGGCATAGGTGCTGCCGTCCCACGAAAGCTCAAAGCCGTCCGGCGCGGTCAGCGTCACCTCGGCCGTCAGGTTGCTGCCGGTGAAGCTGAAGGACTGAGCCGTCGAGGGCGCACCAATGATCGCGGAAAAGCCGCTCAACGCGTTGGTCGACACGTAAACCGCCGGCGCATCCGCCTCAACGGGATAGGCCGTGATCGTGACATTGTCGACACCCAGACCCTGCGCATACGAGGTGGTGGTGCCGGTCGTCACGCAGTAGTTCCAGGCAAAATAGAGAGTCTGCCCCGGCTCCAACGTCTGCTGCACGAGGGCGTCGACGACAACCTTCGGGGACAGCGTCGATTCGTCGACAGTCCAGGTCAAGCGCCCGGCGGCAACCTCCGTCCAGTTCGCATCGTCGGTGGAGGTGAACAGGCGCAGCGAAAAGCCGGCGGCATTGGAATTGTGCTTGAACTTCCGCCCGGTGAAGGAGACTGTGAAATGGTCGATGGCAACGGCGCCGCTATTGACATATGAGACATAGAGATTGCAGTTCTTGAAGGCGGTTCCGGTAGCGAGCCAGCCGACGGCGCGGTCCGATGCATCGCTGCCGAAATTGTAGATGCCGGATGTTGTGGGATTTCCACCCGTCGCTTGCTGGGTCGTGGCCGTGCCCGCAGCGGCATGGGAGACCGGGCTTCGAGCCGTCGTTGTTTGGCCATCGACCTTCCAGCCGCCGGGCAAAGCAGCCGTCGCCGAGGTGCCCAGCGCGTTGAAATTTTCGGAGACGACCGTAACGCCCGCCCCGCGCATTTGCCCCGGAAGGCCGAAGAAGCTGAACAAGACGAGCATGGAAGCCAAGACCAGTTGACTGCTGTTTTGCATACGTCCCCCTCATGGATCATCATTTCGCCGTGGTCATCCTCCGCCGGCCGACGGCACTTCAGCGAACAATGCACGGGCACACGGGCAGTTGAACGACGTCATTTTCCCAAAGATGCGCCATGTCGGCAAGGCCTTTTCAGTTATTTTTTGGTTAAATTCACGTTAGAAAAACTCGCGTCATGTTGCCTCCCTGGGAACGCTCATTTGCCCGGAATCACGGTGAACGCATCCAGCAGAACGCCGTAAAGAACGACGCGGCCCGACACCGTCCCGTCCGGCGGGGTTAGCTCAACAGAAACCCCTTCCGGCGTCGGCCGGAGCAGAAAACGGCTGGTGATGATCTTCCCTTGCGCATCGGAGTAGTCCAGGTTCATGTGGCCGCCATCACCCGTTGCCGCCAGGCGATACGGCAGGCCGGCACGCAGGGGAAATAGCGGCGACGCTCCGCCGTAGCCGGAACGGAACACGCAGGAGCCGTCGGGCCGCCGGTAGATGCGCCCATCCCGCTGCGGACGCCAGCCGCAGTAGTTCAACTCGCCGTAACGGAAGTCGGGATTGGCGTTGACCGTGCCCCCTTCGTCGTCTGGCACCAGCGAGACGCGTTCGACGTAGGTGCCGTGCTTGCGCGGCAGCAGGCGAATGCAGACGCGCCGCACGTTCGGCGGCGTGTGGAAGACATGCACGTAATCGTGCCACGCGGCCGTGAGAATGAAGCCGCCGTTCTGCACCCACCCCTCTGCATTAGTGGAATCGTCGAAAAACACGACCTGATAGCTGGCTTCCCAACGCCCGTTCCGCTGCACCGCATCGATATGCGCACGGTCGTTCTGCTCGATGGTCCGCTCGCCGTCGATGCGGGCGCGCAGGTTGATCCGGTACTTGGTCTCCGGTTGGACCGCGACCGCGATCAGGTCGTACTGGCCGACCGACCCCGCGACGGCGAGGCACCGTCCACCGCCGGCCGACTCGGCAACAGCAACGCCCTTGGGCGCGTCGCGCAGCTGTTGTCCGGCCGAGGCCGCCGTGAAGTCGCGGACGGCAGGAGGCTCCGCACCGAGGCCGACGCGCGCCACGCCGAACAGGGCGCAGAGGGCAAGCAGGATCGCACGCATGTCAGCGCTCCTTCCTTTCCAGATTCAGGGTCATCCAAAACGATTCGTGCTCGTTGTAGAGGCTGGTCCCGCTCGGCGTGCTCTCTTCGCGCACCTCGCCTGCAAGCCGGTAGACCCGCCCCACCCTGGCTTTGAAGGTTGGATCCGCCGGGTTCAGACCGAACTCCGCAAGTGGAATGGCGATCATGTCTATCCAGGCATCGGGCCGCACAGTCGTTTGAACCCGCCAGGGGGTATCGGTCTTCGGATCGGCGTAGCGGTTGCCGTTCGGACCGGCCGCGAAATACCGGCGCCCGGGTTTTCCGCCGACACCGATCAGTTCGAAGCGGTCGCCGTTCGGAAAGCGCTCGGTCTCAGCTTTCGGCGGGGCCACCACTTCGCCGGGCCTATCGTCATGGGCCACGACCCGGATGTACAGTTGTTCGCCGTCGTGCATGATGCGCACCTCGGTCTGATGCACGGCGAGTGCACCCTCAAACCGCCGCCAGTCGTCCACCTGCTTGAACGGCCCGAGCACCAGCGCCTTCTCCCAGTGGGGCGAGACGGCGTCGCTCCATGCCTGACGCGACTCCTCCACGAGCGGCACCACATGCCTACCCAGGCTATCCCTGAACTGATCAAAATGCGCCAGGGTCCGTTGGATCATCGCCTTCGCCTGGGGATGCTGTGCCGCGGCAGCGGCCTCGACCAGCCGCGCACGCGCCTCCTGCTCGATTCCCGGCTTTACCAGCAGGCCTTCGTAAAGATCCCGGACCTGGGAGTGACAATTCACAAAAAGATCGTTCGCCTCGTCATGCCAGGCCTTCCCGATGAGCGCGTGAAAAGCTCGCATTTGCGGCGCGGCCTCGCGGTACACCTTTTGAATATAGGTGTCACGCAAGTCGGCAGCGGACTGGGCGGGGTCCCACATCAGCCGGGCCATGATCCACTTCTCGGGGCCGTCGACATCCCAGGTCGAAAGCGCTTCGTCGTCGACCGGAAAGCCTTCGGTGTGGACATAGACCCCGCCGAATCGCGCCAGGTCCCTGAAATCGTCCGCCGCCGTTTCGGCCAGCGCATTGAAGCCCGGCATGTAGTAGTAGCCGAAGAAACCCAGGCCATCCGGTTTCCAAGTTCCCCACCCCGCGAAGCGGCGTTTCCAGACGTCGGCCGAATATTCGCTGAGCGGCATCCCTTTGCCGGCCAGGATCGGATAGCGCGCGTTCTGCGTCGGATAGGCGGCAAACTGCGGAATGATGTTCGGGTGAACCGGCACTTTGGGCGGCTCTGCCGTGAAGATGTAGGCGTGGGTGAGGATGCGCAGGTTGGGAAAGTCCTTGGCCAGCGCCTCCGCGACGGCGTTGAGCATGATGAAATTGCGCGTCGAAAAGAAGAGCGAGTCCTTGTTGGCGTAAGGCGACTGCGGTTTCAGCAGGCTGCCGTCGGGCAGACGGATCGGCTGCATGCAGCGCGCGCAGGCGCAGACGCTCCAGTTGTCGGCGATGATCGAGTGGACCTGTTCGACCGGCTGGTCCGGTAGCAGTGCGAGCTTGGCCCGGATCGCGGCGACGATGGTCGGGACCGTGTCGGGGTGCGTGTAGCAGGGCTGGCGCCAGCGGCTGATGCTGTGCGCACCGTCGATCAGCGGATAGAGGGTGTTATCGCGGTCGGGAGCCGCGCCGAGCCAGCCGATGTGGCTGGTGCCGTAGACGGCCGGTGCGCCGCGCTGCCAGACGAGGTAGTCGAGCCCCCGGTGCATCCGCGTGTCGGTGTTCAACCCGTTGCGCGCCATCCAGTCCTGGAAGCGGAACGCATTCCGCTCGCCGTCATAGCCGCCCGTGCTGATGTGGCGCAGGGCGAATACCGGGCGCGACCGGAAGTCGGCCGCCTTGAACGCAAGGCCGGGATCGGGAGTGAAGATCGCTTCGAAAGCGGGATTCGGACGGGGCCAGAGGATGTCCGAGTTGCGCTCGAGCAGCGCGTAGACGCCGAAGAGCGTGCCACGGGGCTTGGCCGCGAAAATGTAGATTCCGCCGTCACGGCTTCTGACGGCATAGCCGTCGGATCCTTTCAGCCACGCCAGATCCTCGCGGAAAGCACCTGCGAGGGAGATGCCCACATGCAGTTTAACGTTGCGTTTGACCGACGGGCGTGCCAGCAGCGTCGGCGTCCTGCCGGAGATCGCCCCGATCCAGTGCCGCAGTTCGCGCGCCGCATGGACTTCGCGCGGATCGGCGTGCGGGCTCACGACAATCTCCGAATCCGCCCGCAACCGCACGGCGGGCGCATGCGCGGGGGGCGGATTGGTTCCGGACGGAAACAGACCCGTGAAAACGATGCGGTTGGTGCAGAAGGAGGGAATGTGATCGTGGCTGGTTGTGAACAGCAGACGGGCGTATGCGGCGCCGGCCGGCATCCGCAAAGGCGGACGGTTTCTGAATGCGTAGGGTACGCGGTCGATCAGCCGCCGGTTGCGGTCATAGGCCAGCACGGCGACGCCCGGCCACGTCTTGGCGCCCTTGACGAAGGTGTAGCCGCCCTGATCGGCAACGGGGAAGCAGTCGCTCAGCGCATAGCCGTTCGGGTTGACCTGCAGCAGGTTGGTGCCTCCCTCCCCGATCACCGTCGCCCCGTGCATCTCGTTCCAGCCCGACTGGTTGCCTGCACCCAGCGCAAAGTCGCCGTTCAACATGAGATTCGTCACGGTGATCCGCTCGAGGGTGACCGACTTCAGCGCCGGCGCGCGTGCCGCGGGGATCAGGCTGAACCGCAGCTCGACCGCATCGCCGACTGTCAGGAAGTCGTGGTGATAACGGGACTCCCCTGCACGGAGATGCTGCCAGTCGGCTTCGAGGCAGCCGTCGTAAGGCAGTTCACCCTCGCCGTCGACCTGATGGATGGTCCACCGAACCGCCGGCGCCGCGGCCCCTTCGGCCTCGAAGGAGAGCCGGTAGAAGGCGTTGGGCTCAACCGGAAAGGCCTTCAGCGCGGTTTCCTGGGCGTGCGTGATGACGCAAACCAGCAGGCCGACGGCTAAAAGAAAGCCGAATGATATTGGATATCGCGTCATGTTCTTGCATTCCAGCCAGCATGCGTTTCACGCGGATGACAGGGAAATAGTAGCCTTTCGACGCTCGATGGGCAAGGCGGACAGATCAGTCGGATCAGACCGATCAGTCGGAGCGCATTCCCCCATGCCCGCAGTGCGGCAAGCCAATGGTCCTGCGCACCGCCCAGAAGGGCAACAACGCCGGGAAACAGTTCTGGGGCTGCTCGGCGTATCCCGATTGCAGGGGCGCCATGGAGTTGTGACGGATCGGCTTTTGCCCGCAACTTGGCCATTTTGTCGAGCTTTTCGGTGGACGACTACGGCGACGACTACGGATCACGATTTCCTCTGTGTGCCCGTTCTCCGCGCAGGAGATGCAGACAGTGTTCATTCAAGCTCTCGCCATGGCGCATAGCGCCGATGGCAAGTGCCTTGTGAAGATCACTCCCGACACGGACCACAAACTTGCCGGAGTATTCTTTCCCGGCGGTTGCCTCTGGAAGCGGCTCATTGTCCTGCTCGTAAATGGCGATCCATTCCTCGACCGCCTGGCAGAGCGCTTTGTACACCTTCGCCTCATCGACCCCGTGGATGCCGCCAAGCATGACACCGGGGCATGTGCCGACAGAGCACTGGTCCTCTTCCGACCACTCGACAATCTTGAGATATCGATCACTGGTCTTCATTCCGTCACCTCGCGAAGTGCCTTCTGAACGTCACGTTCCTGGTCTCGCTTCGCATCATGCGAGGGATTGCCACTGAACGTTGACCTTGTACGAGATAACATGTTCTCCCAAAACCCGACATCAACCGTTTACGAGGCTCTCGGCGTAGCACACGCCTTCGTCAATGAATCAGATCGTGCGTTTCCACACCGCCTTCGAGCCCCATGCGATCATCCACACGCGCGAAGGCCTCGGCCATGCAGATATCCCCCATCGGCGGCGGCTCAATCGGGTTGAGCACGTCCACCCCCATGTCGACGAAACGACGGATGACCGGGCGCATCTTGCCGTGGCCTGCATGGCCTCCAGCAACAGTTCGTCATCTGTGAGGCTCCAAAGTGCGAAGTTCTCGGAGCCGATGAGCCTCTGCAAGGCGTACATCGCATGATCCAAGCCAAACATGGCCAAGCCGCGCTCGCCGTAGCTAGGGCATCCGCCACTGGTAAAGCAGGCGGGCGTCGTTCTTCATCAGCAACTGCTTGATTTCCGCCGCGCCGAACAGACTGGGGCGGC
>CAZQKI010000002.1:0-76593 GCA_964592855.1 uncultured Lentisphaerales bacterium | reverse complement strand
TTTTACGGATGCTCCGTGTAAGGTCTACAATGCGACGCTTAGTACATCTTTGTCGCGAGCTTTGTCGACTTCTTTTTATAGCCCCCGGATCATGTAAGCCTGGGGTATCCCAGATTCATCGGAGTTGAAGAAGGCGAGCGTGCCATCCGGGGAGAGAAAGGGATGGATGTGACAGCCCTTGGGGGCCTGCACGTAGGGGCCGTTGCGCGGGTTCAGCAGAAACCGGAAGTTGCCCAGGGGGGCCTTCCCCGCCTCGCCGAACTCAGCCATGAAGATGGGCCCGCCACCATTCAGCGGCGCGGAGTCCGTGATCAGCCTTCGCCCGGCGATGTCGGTGGCGAAATGATAGAAATAGGGGCCGTTAAAGTCGCGGGTGAGGTCGTTGCGGAGGCCTCCGGGCGTGTGGATGCCGATATGTCCGGCGTCGGCCACGGGGCGGCCTTCGATGAGCTGACCCTCCGGCGGCTGACGGGTGTGCGTGCTGGTGATCGCCCAGGTGCCTGTGCCGCGCCAGCACTGATGTCCCTGGCAGCCCTCGTTGCCGTCCCGCCCCCAGGGGAGGGTGCGGAAGTTCGTGCCGTCGTCGCGGACGACGTGAATATCCGTCCCTTTCCCATCGGGCTTGCTGAAGGATTCGCCGCGGGCATTGGCGCCGTAATTGTGCGACTCCTGGATCAGGATGTCGTGGCTGGCCTCGGGATCGGTCGAGCGGCAATACTGGGGATGCATGTTGAGCCAGGTCGGCCCATGGATCGCCACCTGCACGCTTGCCCGCTCCAGGTCGAAGACCAGCAGACCAAAGGGCGGCTCTTCGGTTCGGCCATCGCCCAGAAAGGCCGAGACCGCCATCCGTTTCCCGTCGGAGGAGATGGTGGAGAGCGAATAAATGCGGCTGGGGCGGAATGACGTGCCGGGAATCGCCGCGTCGACGACAAGGATGGTCTGGCGGTCGCTTCCATCCAGTCCGACCCGCTTGAGGAGCAGGCGTCCGCCGTTGAGTTCGGTTTCATTGACAAAATAATAGAGGTACCGTCCATCGGGCGATACGCTGGGGGCGGTCACCCCGACCTCCTGCGTGACGGGCGTCAGGCTGCAGCCGTTCTCAATGTCGCAGACCAGGTACTGGTGTTTGGCGTCGTGCGGATCGCTGCCATGGGAATGGGCGGAGCGGTGAAGCACAAACCGCTTCGAATCCGGCGTGAAAATCTGCGACTCCATGTAGACGTGGGAACTGGGGACATCCGGCTCAGCAGTGAGTTGAAACACCTCGATGCCGGTTGCTGAATCGGCATCCACGAGATCGGGTCTGAATTTCATGATTGCTTCCGGCTATTCCTGGTCTCAATCGGTGTAGAGTGCGCTGGGGCGCCACACGCCTTCGCCGCCGGCCGAATCGTAGCCGTGCACGGCCAGGACATTTTCGACGCCGGGCTTGATCTGCCGGGTCACATCCAGGACAAAGGATTTGTCCCAGTTGTTCGGATCGGGTTGCGAGCCGACCTTGACGCCGTTCAGATAGATTTCGCCGGTGTCGTCCAGCGAGCCGATCCGCAGCAAGATTTTCCGTCCGTCGGGAAACGCGGGCGCATTAAATTTCACCCGATACCAGAAGTGTCCGCCCACCTGGGGGGCATAGCCCTGGGATGTGGGAAAGTTCCAGCTGGAAACGAGCGGCCAGTCTGCGCGGTCGTCGTAGTCCGCCTTGAAATAACCCTCCGCGAGGCCCTGGTTGGCGGTGTCGAGATGGAATTTCCAGGCCTCGGGCAAGGGAAACAGATTGGGCACCTCCTGGGGCACCGGCGTACCGGCAAACAGTTCCTTCATCCAGCGATCATCCTGCGGTCCCTTGCCTTCCAACTCCTTGCGGGCAACAGGCTTCAAGTTGGCAAAGTCGGTCTTCAGGAACAGGCCTGCCGCGTCCGCAGGCGTCCGGGCGGTGGTGTTGATCACCGCCAGCTTGTTTTTCCGCCAGAAATCCTCCAGGCCAACCGCGCGTTTCTTCAGTTCGGCGATATCCGCCTCGGTCCGACTGTTCAGCGCACGTGCATAGGCCCGGTAGGTGGTCGCCAACAGGAACTGTGACTCCATGGCGTCGGCGAACCGGCGCAGGCGCTCCTGCTGGCGGCCCTGCGTCTGCCGCACGGCGCTGCGGAGGCGCTCGCGCGACCGTGTGATCAGTTCGTCGGGCAGCATCGCCGACGTATCGGCCGCGCTGCCGAACACGATCCGTTCCATCTCGAGGGCATTGCGGGTCATTTCCTCCAGAAGCCCGAGGACTTCCTGATCATGGGGAGTGCCGTAGTAGTCCCTGCAGAAGTCCTTCAGGTATTCCCGCGGCGCCCGGCTGCTGTCCCAGGTGAACTGCGCCAGCGACCAGATGATGGGCCAGGTATACTCCGTTCGCTGCATCGCCTCGATGTGATAGGAGCGGTAGCCCAGTTTGGCGAACCCCTCGGCCGCATCAAGCACCGTCAGGGGCGTCGGGCTCCAGGGGAAGTTGAGATAGGCGTAGCATCCCAGCGTGGCGCCGGCCTGACGCGTCTTCGTCACCTGCTGGAGAAACGTTTTCGGGAAAGGATACGAGGCCTGGTTTTCGGGCGCCTTCTCCCAGCTGTTCACCAGGGGCGTTTCAACCAGGATATTGGACGCGATCGTGACGTCGTCCGGCGGCTGGGTCAGATCCATGTAGGGCGAGTGGACGGCGATCTTCCGTCCGGGCATCTTGGCGTCGAGTTCCCGCGCCACCCGGTTCCAGAACGTCCAGACCAGGCGATCCTTGCTGTGGGGTTCAGTCCCCGCGATCTTCCGGCAGGAGTCGCATTCGCAGAGGCCGAAGGCATCCGAGAGCCCCAGGGGGACGGTGACCTCTTCATCCAGGTCGGCATTGCGCGCATCCCTGGTGCGTTCCAGGTCGACGAAAAAGGCGATGCAATTCGAGATGGCCGTCTGGATGTTCTTCTCGTTGGAGAGGCAGACCTGGGCGCCATCGTAGCGGCGCTTCTGCACAAAGTCATCGCCCGTCACCAGCGCAAAGCGCTCCGGTTCCTGCTCCATGAGCGCCGGGGTCAGCCCCGTCATGGGCTTCACGGCGTGGCCGCTGCCGGTTCTTTCCACGTTGAACCCAAAGGCGCCCCGTGATGCAAACCGCGTGCGGCCGAACTGTGTCCGGTTGCGGAGGAGATAGACGAGGTAGTCGTAGACGGCCGCCTTGACGTTTTCCGTGCCGCCGAAATGTCCCTGCTCCGTGGATGAGAGCGCGAGGGAGCGGGAAGCAAAGGATGGCGCACCGTGGCGTGAGCCGGAACGGATGGGGATGTCGGCCAGACGGGGGATGTTGGCGCCGATGTCGCCGGGGGTCAGCCAGCGAACCCCCAGATCGCCCAGATACTGGTAGACACCGTAGAGCACGGCCAGACTGGTGTTCCCCGTGATGGCGACCACGGGGACCGGCGCATCCGATTCCGTAATCGTGAAGGCCTGGGCCGACTCGCGCCCCTTCCATTCGCCTTCGGGTCGGACGCTCAGAATGAAACCGCTATCGCCGGGTTTGGCCTCGCGCCACGCCAGTTCCACATCGGCGCCGGTCATCTTCCGGAGATGATCGCGCAATTCCTGCACCGCGAACAGCATCGCCTTGGAGCAGGCGGCCGGCAGATAGACGCTGCCCTGGGCAAGACCGTCCTTGACGATGAATTTGACGGGGACTTCATTCGTCTGCACGGCGCCCTTCCCGTCATCGCTCGGTACCGCGTGGGCTCCAGACGCCAGCCCCAAGATGCAGGCAGTCGCCAGAATTCCAACCCATCGCTTTTCCATTCTCGTCATCATACGCACCTCACGTTGGCCAACGGTGTCGTTCACGCCTCCTCCCGCAGAAGAGGAACACGCCGAACCCATGCAAGCGCCGGCAATTCGGGTAGCCTTGTCAAAGCCATTCAGGCAGTGTGGCAGAGCAAACCACACCTGTCAAACCGGACAAGGTACTCAACGGGTGGCGGCGATGGCCTCCAGCAGGGCGCGCATGTCGCCCGGCGCGACCGCCCCGATGTTGCCGATGCGGAAACAGTCCGCCGTCGAAACCTTGCCGGGATAGATGACAAAGCCGCGGCGCTTGAGCGCGTAATAGAAGTCCGTGAAATCGAACCCGGGGGGATTTCGAAACGAGGTGATGATCGGCGATTGCCAGACCGGTGGCAACAGGGTTTCGTAGCCCAGCGCCCGCATGCCATCCGTCAGGGTGCGATGGTTTTCGACGTAGCGCCGGTGGCGTGCGGGGATGCCACCCTCGGCGTCAAGTTCATCCAGTGCCTGCGCAAACGCGCGCACGACATGGGTGGGCGATGTGAAACGCCACTTGCCGCCCTGCGCCTCCATCGTCCGCCACTGGTCGTAGACGTCCAGGGCGTGCGAACGGGCCTGACCCCGCCAGGTCTGGATGAGCGTTTCGCGGGCCAGGATGAAGCCGAAGCCCGGCACGCCCTGGATGCACTTGTTGGAGGAACTGATCAGCACGTCGATTCCGCACGCGTCGAAATCGATCGGAATGCCGCCGAAACTGCTCATCGCATCCACCATGAACACGCGGCCCGCGGCCTTGACAATCCGGCCGAGGGTCTCGATGGGGTTGAGCATGCCGGTGGTCGTTTCGCAGTGCACGACGGCCACATGGGTGATGGCGGGGTCGCTTTCCAGCGCACGGTGAAGCCAGACGGAATCGGGCGGGGCGACTTCGCCGCTATCATGAATTTCCAGCGGAATGCGCAAAGTGCGGGCGATGGTCGCAATCCGGTCGCCGTAGGCGCCGTTGGCGAGGACGAGCAGCTTGCCCTCCGCCGGCATCATGCTGCCGACGGCGGCCTCGACGCTGAACGTGCCGCTGCCCTGCATGAGCGTGGCGGTGAAGCCGTCCGCGCCGGCGAGCGCGACGAGCCGGCGCCGGATGTCCTGCACAATGTCATTGTAGTCGCGATCCCAGGTGCACCAGTCACGCAGCATGACGGCTTTCACGGTGGGCGTGGTGCTTAGCGGACCAGGGGTCAGCAGCAGGTACGGATTTTCGGGCAGATTCATGCGGTCATTCCTTTCGGGGTTACGGTTTTCTCCAGGTCTGAGTCCGGCGGGCGAACATCCAGCAGACGCCTTCGGTGGCGGCGCGGACCAGAATGTTTACGCCGACAATCAACATGCACATCGCCGCAGCGGCCGCCGTATCGCCGGCGTCATCCATGTTCACGACCGCGACCGAGGCCAGCGGCATGCGGCTCGTGTAGAGGAAGATGACGGCCGAAACCGTGGCCATGGAACTGACGAAATAGTAGGCGGCGATCTCGATGATCGCGGGGAAGCAGATGGGAACCGTGACGCGGATGAACGTGCGGTAGAATGGCACCGCCATCGATTCGGACACGACCTCGAATTCCTTGTCGAGCTGGCGCAGCGCGGTCGTGGCGGTCAGGAAGCTGACGGTGTAGAAGTGGATGATATTCGAGAGCACCAGCAGAGCCAGGGTGCCGTAGAGCGAGGCGAAGGGGTTGGCGACATGCAGTGACGTGAACGGCAGGCTTAGCGACGGCTTGTTGAAAAAGAACACATAGGCGATGCCGATCACCAGCCCCGGCAGGGCCAGCGGCACGATCGAGAGCAGATACGCGGCCTTTCGCAGGCGCTCGGCGCCCTTCGTCTTCTCGATCACCCAGGCGCCGACGAAGGTGATGACCGTGCCGGCGATCGCGGTACAGGCGGACATGCCCAGGCTGGTGGAGAAGGCGCGATACCCGCCTCCGCCGACGCCGCGGAACGCATAGTGCGCCAGCGTCCAGGTTTCAGGGTAGATTTCCGGTCGCGTCAAGGAGTAGGGCCACATCTTGATGAACGAGGCGATGCCCGCCGTGAACAGCATCGAAAGAATAGCCGCGGCCGTGAGCCCGCAGATGAGCGTATAGCCGAGATCGCGTCCGAAGGAGGGAGTGACGGCGAGCGGGACGCTGCGCGCGGTCAGCGCGGCATGCGAGCGCCGCTGCACCAGGCGATCAGCGACAAAAGCAAGCAGCGTAGGCGCCAGCAGAATCAGGCTCACGGTGGCCCCCATGCCAAAATTCTGCTGGCCGACCACTTGCTTGTAGATATCGACCGCCAGCACGTTAAAGCGTCCGCCGACGATTTTCGGCGCACCGAAGTCCGTGAACGACAGCGTGAAGCACACGAACACGGCGCTGAGCAGGCCGTATTTCACGCTCGGAAGCGTGACGGTGAAGAAGGTCCGGATCGGGCCGGCGCCGAGGGCGCGCGCGGCCTCGTAGAGCCGCGCGTCGGTGTGACTGAGCGCGACGCTCAGGATCATCATCGCCGGTGGAAAGGTGAAGGCGGTTTCCGCCAGCACGATGCCGGTGAAGCCGTACAGCCCGATATTCAGGGCCAGGCCGGGAAACTTGCCGAAGGCGCCGGTGGTCACGACGCCCTGGTTGCCGAACAGGTAGACGAGGGAGAGCCCGTAGAGCATCGTGGGGGCGAAGAGCGGCAGCATGGCGCAGATGCGGAAGAACAGCTTGCCGCGCATGCAGGTGCGGGTCAAGCCGTAGGCGTATAGAAAAGCCAGGACGACGGCGATCACGGTGGTGACGACGCCGACGGCGAAGCTATTCCACAACGTCTGCGAGAGTCCCCGTGAACTGAAATAGCTCCTGAAATTGGCCAGGCCGATGAAGCGGCGGACCACGCGGACACGTTCGCCGAGCGGCAACCGGCGACCATCGACCGTCCATGCCCCCCGTGCATCCCGCGCGACGACCAGCGGCCGGATGGCCTGCCGCTCCCGGGCGCCGCCGGCGATGGGCGCGGAATGCACCGTCACCGCTTGCAGATGTCCCTTCTCCAAGCGGAGGCACAGGTCCCCGGACGACAACACGCGTCCATCCCGAACGTCGACCGGTTGGTTGTTCAGATACAGCGCCGGGGTTCCCGCCTCTTCGAGAAGCAGCACAGTATAGCCTGCCACGCCAATCCGCCCCCGGAACGCGTCCTTGGTCTTCTCCTGTTCGGTGGGTTCTTCAATGGAGACGGGTATTTCCTGATGGGTGGCCCGTTTGAGGACTTCGAACAGCGGCAGGAGAACGCCGACGGCCAGCCACAGACAGGCGAACAGGATCAAGGCCCGCTGGAGCCAGCCCTGCGCGTCGGTTCGCTGACGAACCGGGCGCTCATCCACCAGCGGGCGCATCGCCAGTCCATCGAGTTGATCAGGCGACTCGATTTGATCAGGCGACATGCTCACGTCCAGCGGCGGAACCGGCATCGCCAGGAAAGGCCAACAGATGACGGGCCGGCAGCAGGATCTCGATATCGCGGGATTCATCCAGGCTCAGCCGGTCGGCCGCCTTGGGCTGCAGATCCATCTCCAGCGTGATCGTCGAGGGCTCGCCCTCCGGGTGCAGGATCTGGAGCCGCGCCCGCGAGACCGCGCCGCGGAACTCGATCTGGCGCACGCGGACCCGCATGCGGTTTCCGCCAAGCTCGTTTCCGTCCACCACCCGGATGTGTTCCGGACGGATGGCCAGGGTATAGTCCCCGTCCGATTCGGGCAGGCTCGCGCCACGCGCGGTTTCGAGCGGATAGCCTAGAAAATGCAGCGTCAGCGCATTGGCGCGCCGGCAGTGCGGCAGAAAATTCATGGCACCGATAAAACCCGCGACGAACGGGTTCTCCGGAGCGTCATAGAGCCGTTGCGGCTCCGAAACCTGCATCGCCCGACCGCGATCCATGACCACGATGCGGTCGGCCATGGTCAGCGCCTCCTCCTGATCGTGCGTGACCATGAGGGTCGTGACGCCGAGTTTCTTTTGGATGCTGCGGATTTCGCCGCGCAACCGCAGCCGGACCCGCGCGTCCAGCGCGGAGAGCGGCTCATCGAGCAGCAACAGGGCGGGATTCGGCGCGAGCGCGCGGGCCAGCGCGACGCGCTGTTGCTGTCCGCCGGAAAGCTGTGCGGAATATTTGCGGGCCTGATCGGCCAGACCGACGAGATCGAGCATCTCCATCGCCCGCGCCTGCCGCGCGGCGGCGCTCCGTTCATGCAACCCGTACATCACGTTGCCCGCGACCGTGATGTTGGGAAACAGGGCGTACGATTGAAAGACGATTCCCAGTTTCCGCGCCGCCACCGGCTCGCGGGAGACGTCGCGGCCATCGATCCAGACCGACCCGCCGTTCTGCTGTTCGAGCCCGGCGATCACGCGCAAAAGCGTCGTCTTGCCGCAGCCGCTGGGGCCGAGCACCGAGACGAATTCGCCGCGCCTCACACCCAGGCTGACGTCGCTCAAGGCCGAAAACGCGCCGAAATGCTTGTTCACGTTGCGGACTTCCATAAAGAAGTCCCGAAGCGGCTCGTGTTGACCGGCTGATCGATGGCTCATGATGAGGTTCCTGCAAGCTGGCGCCGAGAACCGCCGTCCGATGACGGCGGCCTCCGCGCCGGAAGTTTACCGTTTCTGACTCTTGCCGTCGTAGCGGCGGGTCCACTCCTCCAGAATGCGCTGCCGGTTCTTTGCCGCCCAGATCAAATCGTTCTTGATCAGAACCGACATCGGATCCTTCGGCCAGCCCTCGGGCACCGGCACCGCGACATCCGTCGCAACGTTCGGATAGACCTTTGCGTAAAGCATCATCGCTGCATCGCTGATGGCCCAGTCGAGAAAGACATTCGCCTCCGGCTTGATGCGCGTTTTGCGGATCAGCGCGTTCGCTTCGATGTCGTATCCCGATCCCTCGCTGGGGAACACGACGGTCACCGGTTCGCCCGCCGCCCGCTGCTTGAACCCCCGGTAGGCGAACGAAATGCCGATCGGGAATTCGCCCTTGCCGGCCATTTTTGCGGGGGCCGATCCGGAGTGTGTATACAGCGCCATATTCTCGTGCAACCGGTCGAGATAGGCCCAGCCTTTCTCCTCGCCCATCAACTGCAGAATGGCCGAGACAGTCAGAAAGCCCGTGCCGGAGGAGGCCGGATTGGGCATCACCAGCATGCCGCGGTATTCCGGCTTGACCAGATCGGCGTAGGATGCCGGCATCGCCAGCCCCTTGGCCTTCATCTCGAT
This sequence comes from uncultured Lentisphaerales bacterium, assembly GCA_964592855.1. Classification (GTDB taxonomy): domain Bacteria; phylum Verrucomicrobiota; class Kiritimatiellia; order RFP12; family JAAYLN01; genus JAAYLN01. Next base: position 67,504 of record CAZQKI010000002.1, on the reverse strand, counting down.
CGTGTTGCCGACAATGCCGGTCTCCCAGGCCTTGATGCCGACCCAATGTGCGGTGCTGTTCGCCGCATCCTTCATGCTCTTGCGGACCTTTTCGATGCCCTGAGGGTTGTACGGCGCCAGCATGCCGAGTTCATCGCAAACCAGCAGGCTGGTGACCGCCGTGCCCCAGATGGCGTCCGCCACGGGATTCTCCCGCTCAGCCAGGATACGGGCGGTGATGATGCCGGTCGAGTCGCGGATGATGCTCAGCTTGATGTCGGGATGTGCCTTTTCAAAGGCCGGTACATAGACCGCCAGTTCGTCGTCCTCCAACGCCGTATAGACCGTGATTTCGGCGGCGGATGTCCGCGCCGTCAGCGCGAGACCAACAGCTGCGGTTACAAGTGCCAATGGATATTTCTTCATGATTGAACGGTTCCTTTCCTTGTGCGTGAATTAATGCGAGGGTGATTCCAAAAAATATTTATCGGCGGAAGACCGCCTTCAAGCGCGTGCATGTGGTTAGGCGACAATATCGGGAGCACCCCCCTTCTTCATGTAAACATTGATGGCGTCCACAAGGTCCGGCAGATCGGCGATGCCGTCCAGGACGGCATGCGCACCAACGCCCAGGAACGCCTCTCTGGCGGATTCGCGAATTGCCTGCTGCCGGTCGGCCGGCAGCGACTCCCATTCGGCTTGCGAACAGCCGGCCATGTTGCCGGTGACGGCGGCGCCGACGCTCCACATGCCGGCATGGCGTCCTTCGCCGATGTCCACCAGGGTGTCTCCGAACTTGATGCAGGCAGCCGGCGGGTACACGCCGGTCTGCTGCGCGCACGCCATGGCCATCCAGGGTGCGGGCCGCCCGGCCGGCACCTCCGTCGCACAGACGACGACATCGGCAACCAGCCCTCGCGCAGCCGCTGCGGCCAGCACGACGTTGGTCATCTCGCGCGAATAGCCCGTCGTGAAGCCGATGAGGAGGCCGCGCGCGCGGAGTGCAGCGATCGCCGCTGCCGCGCCGGGGACGGGCTCGGCATACTGGGACAGTGTTTCGAGTTGCAGCGGAATGAAGTCGGCATAGAGCTTGTCGATGTCGTCTCCGGTGATTGCGCGCCCGTGGCATTCGCGCCAAGCCTTTTGCACGTCCGGCAGGTCGCAGAGCGCGGCGATATGATCGCGTTTGTGCATGCCCATCGGACCGCGGACTTCCGCGTTCGCGAGGGCGATGCCGTGTCGCGCGAACAGCTCGATAAAAGCCCCCGTCGGCGCCAGGCTGCCATAATCAACCACGGTTCCAGCCAGATCCAGCACCGCGAGCTTCAGCGGTCCGGAATACGGGGCGGTGTAATTCATGCAGGCCATATCAGTCCTTTCATCAGCGGTGAGCTCCAGCTCGCCCGCATCGCCTTCAACGTCGCTCATGGGGCACAGGATGGCGTCTTTCGATTACGGGCATGTGAGAACAGCATGTGATTTCAATGAGTCTGCATGACGATTCATCTTCCGTCCTTGCCACCCGCCGCCAGCCGCGCTATCTTGATGATCAATGTGTATCCATCAAACGCCTCGGCATCATGAATGGATTCCCCGTGAAGCGTATTGGAAAACTGCCGCAAGGCACTCGTTTTCATGATCACAAGAGATCTATACCGCTACAACTTCCGCAAGATGTCCTTCGGCACCGACCTGTTAGCGGCGGACATTCGCAACGGCTTCGTGTTCCGCTTCAAGCTCGGCAAGTATCCGACGACCGACGCCGGCACGACGCTCCTCGAATACCCCGGTCAGTTCCGCATCAGCACACGCTACCTCAAGGGGGGATACAAGTCCGTCCCAGTGGACGACCAACTCGCCAATTACACTTCGTTCACAGACGACAGGGGCGGACGCCAGCTCATTGAAGCGGAAATCCGAGTCAGTTACGCCGACCGCCCGACCTGGCGCCACCTCTGCATCGGCATCCCCCTGCCGCTCCTCGGCACGAACTGGGCGAAGCGCGAAATCGCCATCGTCTACACCGGGTTGCGCTTCCAGATCCTGATTGACGGCGATATTCAGGACGAGAACCTCCCTGTCGGCGAGCTCGACCCGCTTGCCGGCACAATCGACGCGGACACTGCCACGCTCGCCGGGCTCGAAGTCGCAACGGACACCGTGCATATCACGCGCCGCAAGGTTACCGAGAAGCTCGACACCTCGTTCCAGTACTACATGCCGCACGGTTACAACAGTTGGGCCGGCGACTTCGTGAGCTTCTACCACGACGGCGTCTTTCACGTGATGTACCTTCACGACCGCCGCCACCACGGCAGCCGCTGGGGCATGGGCGCGCACACCTTCTGCCACCTCAACACGGCCGACCTCGTGAACTGGACAGACCACGGTCCGATGCAGGAACTCACCGAGCCCTGGCAGTCGTTCGGCACCGGCACGATGTGCTACAACCAGGGCAAGTATATCTTCGCCTTCGGCTGGCACACCGACCGCGTCGTCCCGGTCGAGCGCACGCTCATCGGAACGATTCAGGAAAAGTACAAGGCCACCGGCGAGATGGGTATCCTCGACGAGAGAGACTACCCTGACCTTCCTCCCCTGGGCGCGAGCTACCTGTACAGCAGCGATGGCGTGCACTTCAAGCACTCGCACAGGTTCATCCACGACGCTTGGAACCCGAGCGTCTACACGAATCCCGACGGATCGATCAACCTCTACTGCGGCGAGGGCACCTGGCGCGCCGCGAACATCGAGTCACCCTGGAAACTGCTCGACCCGAACTTCCCGCGCGACGGCATCCTGGAGCCCATGCGCAATTCCTGCGAGTGCCCATCGTTCTTCTTGTGGAACGGCCACCGTTTTCTCATCATGGGCGTTACCGGCTTCTGGACCGCGACGGGAGACGGGTCTTACGAGAACTCCGCCGCCGAGGGCTACGATATCTACGACGGCCTCGCCGTCCCGATGGTCGCCCCGTATCACGACAACCGCCGCCTGATCGGCGGCTGGCTGAAGGGCATCGGCTGGGGCAGTTGCCTCATCCTCCGCGAACTCACCTTCCACAAAGGCGGACGTCTCGGCATGAAATGGCCCGCCGAACTTCTGCCCTCGCACGAGCGACCCGTCGAGGGAACGGAAACGATGACCTTCAAGAGGGGCGAAATCTACACCGAGCCCTTTCCGTCCAGAGCGTCGCGCTACTACGAGATTCAGATCGACCCCGGCAAGGGCCAAGCGCATTTCGCGATGCGCTTCATCGACAAGACGAACCCCGGGGAGTCCTGCGAGTTCCAACTCAACTTCGGCGGGAAGCGCGCGCAGTTCGCGCCTTGCCCCTCCGCGCCCGGACTGTTCTGGCGCACGCTGATGACCGTCCGCGAGGCCATCGCGGAGGTGGACCAGAAGGACAACCTTTGCTGGTGGCTCCGCGCCTCGGAGGACAACGGACTCCACTTCAACGGCCACAACTTCTGCATCGAGAACGTCGACGTGATGGACAAGCCCTTCATGCTCCGCGTCAACGTGAAGCGCATCGACAAGATGTGCGCCACGGTCATCGACGTCGAAATCGCGGGGGAACGCACCCTCATTTCCAACCGTCCCGGCCTGAACATCGACGAGGTCGTCTTCACTTCAGACAACAAGGCGGCGACGGCGAACGTCAGACGCTACGAAGAATAGGCGCGCAGGGGGTGCGCTTCAAACTCTATAGACTACTTGACCTGAGCCGCAACCGGCTTGCGCAGTTCCGCCAAGTAGTCCTGGTCGCCCTTGCTCAGCGATTGCGGACGGATCCGGAGCGGGTTCCCGTCGTCCTTCTGGAGATGCACCATCCCCTCGCGCAATTCGATGAGCCTGGCGGTCACCTGGTCGCCGCTGGTCGCCGTCCAGACACGCACCTCGCGGTCATCAGCCTTGGCGATGCCCGTATCGGCAAGGCTCGATGTGGAGGGACGCAAAAGTGTCCGGGGTTCGGCGAGAGCTTTCCGGGATTTGTCATAGGCACGCCGGGTTTCCTTGACCAAGTCCTCGAATGTTTCGGCATCGCCGTAGCCCGCCCGTGATGCCAACTGCTTGCCGTCGGGATCGGCGATCACGACGAAGGGGAGCATGTTCCCCTCGACTTTGAACGACTTTCTGAAAGCAAGTGAAGTGGCGGCGTCGTCGCAATTGAGATCCGCATAGACAAAGTCCTTCTCCGACAGCTTCACCTGCTTGCTCCGGATCATCCCCTTGAGCGCCTGACAGTTTCCGCAGGCCTCCCGTCCGTATTGGACAAAAAGCAATTTGTCTTCGGTCTTGGCCTGCGCCAGGGCCGCGGCAAGGTCGGCCGACTTGGGTGGGTCCCCGGCCCAAGCGATACCCGCCAGCATCAAACCCACAGCCACCATGCTCAACCTGTCGAGATTCATCTTCCCCTCCCCCTCCCCTGTAAACCGTTCAGCATTCCACTTTCCTCGTTGCTTACACGCACTTCCAACGCGTGCATGGATCACTCCGAGAAGTCATGTCGGATAGTTTAGTCCGAATCCGCCACAAGTGCAACTTGCCGAGAAGAGGAGGGATGGAATACGCCCGGATCTTCATTTTAGCGCGGGTCCTCCGCGCTGCACCGATTCGGAGATCGGCGCTACGGACATCGGTCAATGATCAATGATCAAGCGCATGGCCATTTTGCTTGTCGTGGCAGCATGACAATCAGTAAGATGCGATTTTAAGAAACGTCCTGGTCCCGATCATGCGAACCGGGCACCTGGTAACGAATCGAAATCAAAGAGGTCAATTCCATGTCCAAGCAGCACGACACCGTTGTCATCCTCGATTTTGGCGCCATCAACGCCCAGATGGCAGCCAAAGCCGTCCGCCAACTCAACATCTATTGCGAGGTGCTTCCCTATACCGCCACACTGGAACGCATCCGGAAGTTGAATCCCAAGGCGCTCATCCTCCAGCGTGGAGCGGCCGCGGGCGAACGTACCCTGAAACGCGAAGCATCCGCCGACATCGCCCAGCTGGCTCTCCCGGTTCTGGACCTGCTGCACGCGGCCTGCGATGCCGCAACACTCAAGACCTTCCTGGTCTGCACGTGCGGATTCAAGCAGGACTGGACCATCCAGCGCTTCATCGACGAGACCATTGTCGACCTCCGCGCGCAAATCGGCGACAGACAGGTGCTGCTCGCCATGTCCGGCGGCATCGATTCCTCCGTCTGCGCCGTTCTGCTCCATCGTGCCGTCGGCAAGCAGCTCACCTGTGTTTTCGTCGACCACGGCTGCATGCGCAAGGACGAACCCCGGCAAGTTGTCGATATCTTCCGCAACCAGTTCGGCATCAACCTCGTGGTGATCGACGCCGAAGCCCGCTTTCTGGCCAAACTGGCCGGCGTGACCGACCCCGAAGCCAAGCGCAAGACCATTGGCGAGGCGTTCATCCGCGTCTTCGAGGAAGAGGCCGGCAAGCTGGGCGAACTCGACTACTTCGTCCAGGGCACGATCTATCCCGACATCATCGAAAGCGGCTGGGACGGCGGAAAACCCGTCAAGGCGCACCACAATGTCGGCGGACTTCCCGAACGGATCGCATTCAAAGGGATCGTCGAACCGGTCAAATACCTTTTCAAGGACGAGGTGCGCAAAGTCGGCGAGTGCCTCGGAATCCCCGCCATCATCACGAATCGCCAGCCCTTCCCCGGCCCCGGGCTCGGCGTGCGCTGCCTGGGCGAATTGACCAAGGACAAACTCGACATCCTCCGCGAGGCCGACGCCCTGTTCCGCCAAGCCATGGACGACAAGGGCTATGCGGCGCAGTCCAGCCAGTTCTTCGCCGTGCTGACCAATGTCCAGACCGTCGGTGTCGCCGACCACGCGCGCACCTACGGCTATGTCATCTGCCTGCGGGCCATCCAGACGCCCGACTTCATGACAGCCAAGGTCGTTCCCCTGCCCATCGAGTTCCTGATCGAGGTGGCCGGGGAGATCGCAACGAAGGTCAAGGGCGTCAACCGCGTCGTCTACGACATCACGAACAAGCCGCCTTCCACGATCGAATGGGAATAGGCCGGCGGCCCCGCCTGCTCACCTGCTTTCCATCGTTCCAGATTCATGTACCCGCAACCGCTGAACGGGAGATTTACCGCATGCCTGAATTGCCGGAAGTGGAAACTGTTGTCCGCGGACTGATCGCGCATGGGCTCGTGGGCGCACAGATCATCGCGATCGACCTTCGGTGTCCGCAGATCTTCGGGGCGAAACCCCGGGCGCTGCTGCAGGCACTGACCGGGCGCAGCGTGGCGCAGGTGGGACGGCGGGCCAAATACATCGTGCTCGACCTCGACGACGGCGCCCGCGTGCTGGTGCATCTGCGCATGACCGGCAAACTCCACTTCATCGACGCCGCCACGCCGGTCGGCAAGCACGACCACGTGGTCATCACCTTCACCGACCAGCGCCGCCTCGTCTACAACGACACGCGCAAATTCGGGCGGTTCGTCCTCTGCTCGCCAACCGTGAATCCGCTGGCGCCCTTGGGTCCCGAGCCGCTCGAAGCGTCTTTCACGCTGGCCTGCTTCAAAGCCCGGCTCGACCGCCACAAGCGAAAGATCAAGCCCGTGCTGCTGGATCAGACCGTCGTGGCGGGGCTGGGCAACATCTACGTGGACGAATCGCTCTGGCTCGCCGGAATCCACCCGGAGCGACCGGCGGGCAGTCTGACGCCTCAGGAACTGAAAGCGCTGCATCGGGCCATCCGCCAGGTTCTGGCAGCGGCGGTCCGGCATTCCGGAACGACGCTCGGCAGCGGCCAGACCAACTTCTACAGCGTGCCCGGACACCGCGGGCGACATGCGGGTCATCTCAACGTCTTCCGCCGCGACGGTCAACCCTGTCCCCGCTGCCGGACGATTCTCGCGCGGTCCGTCGTCGCCCAGCGCGGCACGCACTTCTGTCCATGCTGCCAGTCGTAAACCGCGAGGCGCACAACGTTTGTCTTATCATAACCCGGCGATTGCGCTATTTTGACAGCTCGTTCAACCCACGTGAGACACCATGAAACATCCGAAAACCAAACTCCCGGCCTGCGGCACCTTTCTCGGCACTCCCGTCTACCTCCACCGGGGCGATACGGTCTTCCAGACCTCCGGCCTCTTCTACACGAGCTGGGTTTCAGAAGATCATGACGCGGCCTGGTACATCAACCAGACCATCCAGGACAACCAGGGAAACCTGGTGGCCATCTGGGACGGCGGCGCCACCAAGCAAAGCCTGCTTGCCATGGCCGACTACATGGCGCTCGATGAACTCGGACTCGCCATTCCACAGCCCGACTGGAAGAACGGCACGAACCTCACGCCGGGCGACTGGGATGAGATCGGCAGGCATCCCGAGCGCCTGGGCGCCGGCCTGGTCCGCATGCTGAAGCAGGCGGAGGAGAATGATCTGGCGCTGATGACCATCTACACCGAAGCCGACCCCAGGCAGCTGAAGCGGATGAAGCCCTATCTGAACCGTTTTCTCGGCTGCAATGTCGGCGAGGTCTTCACCTTCCGCCTCAATTCCGAGGAAGATCCCGTGCTGGCCCTGGCCAAGCAGGCGACGACCGGCGATCTCCGGCAACTGGCAAACAACTTCATTCAGAGCGTGCAGCGCTGCGTGCGGAAGCACAAGGCGGATGGCTGGTCGCAGATGATGGTCACGGGCGGCATCGCCACGCTGGACTACGAAATCATCGGCGGGATCGAAATCCCCGCCGTCGAGGACTTCGCCGTTCCGCACATCAACATCGCCTCCGCGATTTCGCGCGGCCTGTACCGCCAGTTCGATCTGCCGATCTGGGGAACGGACATCGCCCATGAGCATTATTCCTTCCTGCCCTATGCCAGCCTTCTCAAAATGCCGTTGCTCACGGCTTCGCTGTATTTGAAGTACATGAGCGGATGCAAGCTCCTGCTCGTCGAAAGCGGCAACTGGTGGCAGCAGAGCGACCATGTCGAGGACACGCCGATGCATCAGGTGCCCAAGCTCGCCCTGGGTCCCATCCACACCAACGACCCGCACCTGACGGCGCCGTATGTCGACGAGGCGCGCAAGCACTATCTCAACATCAACTACAACTCCCCCGTCTGCCGGGAGTACCGCCGCCGCATCTCCGACTTCTACGACTTCCTGAAGGCCAGCGGCACGCCGGCGGGGCAGCCCGCCACACGCATTGCGGCCATCAAGGGGAACCTCGACCTGGCCGGCCCCGGCTACCACCCCAACGCGGTCATCGCCGGCCAGTACGACCTGGCGGACAAGGATGCCCGCTGGTTCCAGTCGATGCCCGAGCGCAGCTGGGATATCTTTGCCAGGACCTTCTACCCGCGGCCGCCCGTGCTGGGCGAATACCCCAACCCCTTCCTCTCGGGGACGCCATACGGCATCACGGACATCGTGAGCTTCGCGGCCGATCCCGACGCGGACTTCCTCGCCGGGCAGTACGCGGCCTTGCTCTTTGCCGGCTGGAACACCTGCACCGCGAAGCAGTACGAGGCGCTGGTGGCCTATGTCCGCCAAGGCGGGACCCTGTTCATCTCCATCCCTCATCTCTCCACCAACACCACACGCAATTTCACCAGCTACGGCACCGACGAACTCATCCACGGGGGCGACTTCTCGGAGCTTTGCGGCGTCAAGGTCACCGGGCGCGGCAAGCAGTTCTACTGGGCGATCACGCCGGGCAACGACCGGCCGCTGGGCGTCTCCCCCTTCCGCAAGTTCGGCATCTGCATGACCCACCGCGGCGACATCGAACTGGGGCCGGCGACGGAAGTGATCGCCGTCGAGGACGAGCAGTTCACCCCGTTGCTGATCCGGCACAAGCTGGGCAAGGGGACGGTCTATTTTCTGAACGTGTGGGAATATCCGGGCGCGCTCGACAGCGACGTCGGCCCGAGCGCCACGCGCGACAGCGTCGGCTTCATCGGCGCCATCTACCGCAAGATCGCCCTGGAAACACGGGGCGATACGTACATCACCGACGACGGACAGCTTCCGGGAACGGAATGCCAGCATGTCGTCTACACCTGCTTCCCCGAAAACGGCGAAATCTGCCTCTACAACATCGACTTCGAAAACCCGCACACCCTCCACCTCCACCATGGCGGCAGGGACGATGTGATCACCCTCGCGCCAGCCGAGTTCAGGACCATCCGCTGACGCCTCAGGCAAAGCCTTTGCCGACGTTTGGAAAATCGTGTAGGATAGCCGCCATGAAAGAAAAACCAGCCGCCGGCGCGCCTCTGGTCCGCTCCGCCAGTTTGAACGATGTGCCCGGCATCTTCGACCTCATCCGCAATCATCCGGCCGAACTGATCGCCCGCTCGTTCAACGACATTGTCCAGAACATCGACCGCTTTTTCATCGCCGACCAGGACGGACAAATCGTGGGCTGCGCCGCCTGGAGCATCCTGCCCGAAGTCGGCGACATCTCGCACACGGCCGTCGAAATCAAGTCCGTCGCCGTGCTCCGCGACTGGCGGAACACCGGGCTGGGCCGCAAACTCGTGCAGGCGGTCATCGACCACGTCGTCCCGCTGAAAGTCTCCCAGTTGATCGTCCTGACCTTTGCGCCGGAGTTCTTCCGCACCCTGGGCTTCACCGAGATCCCCAAGACCCAGATCATGCACAAGATCTACATGGGGTGCATCAACTGCACCAAGCACGCCAATCCCTTCACCTGCCCGGAAGTGGCCATGGTTCTGATTCCCCAATGACGGCACACGACCGGGCCGACCCCATGCAACCTGCAAACGCCATTGTCGCAACCATCCTGCTGCCGGACCGCGTCGGCATCCTCCGCGATGTCACCCGTGTCATCCTCGACAGCAAAGGGAACATCGGCGGCATCCGCCAATCCATCGTCGACGGCTTCTTCAGCCTGACCTTCACGGCGATCCTCGAGAAGCCGATCACCCCCGCAGCGCTTACCCTGGCGCTTCAACAGGCGCTGGGAACCGAGTCCGCCGTCGCCGTGCGGTCCATCCGCCAGACGCCACAGCCCGTCCTGCCCGACGGTCACCCTTTCATCGCCCTCACCAGCGGCCCCGACAAGGCCGGGACCATTCATGCCATCAGCAACTTCTTCGTGCAATACGGCGTCAACATCGCCGACTGGCAGGTCGAAGTCGAGAACGACCGCGTCGTCTACATCGCGCAGGTCACGCTGCCGGCCGCGTCCGACACCCACGCCATCCAGCAGGCCTTTCGCGACCAGATGGCGCTGCACGGCCTGACCGCCACGCTGGCCCACGAGAACATCTTCCGGGCCACTAACGAAATCGGCCCCATCGGCGCCCTGCTTCCCCCCGCTTAACGGCCACGCGCCAGGGACTCACAAACATGCTCAGACAAAAGGACATTCTCGGCACGCTTCGCATGGTTCAGGAGGAACACCTGGACGTCCGTACCGTGACCCTTGGCATCAACCTCAACCGCTGCGCGCGACGCGATCCCGTGGCGCAGGCGGAGGCCGTCTACGCGCGGATCGTGGACTGCGCCCGGAATCTGGTGCCTGTCTGCAACCTGTGTTCGGACCGCTACGGCCTCCCCATCGTCAACAAGCGCATCGCCATTTCGCCCGCAAGCGTGCTGCTCGAAGACCACGACGTCGACGCCGCCGTGCTGCTGGCGGAGGCGCTGGACCGCGCGGCGGACGCCGTCAACATCGACCTGCTGGGCGGTTTTTCGGCACTGGTCCACAAAGGCATGACGCCCGGCGCACGCACCCTGATCGCCTCGCTCCCCCGGGCGCTGACGCGCACGAAGCGCGTCTGCTCGTCCATCAACGTCGCCACGACACGCGCGGGCATGAATGTGGATGCCATCCTCTCCGTCGCGCAAACCATCGTGGACACGGCCGCCGCCAGCGCTGCGCAAAAGGGCTTCGCCACCGCCAAGATCGTCGTATTCGCCAACATGCCCGAGGACAATCCCTTCATGGCGGGCGCCATGCTTGGCGCCGGCGAGCCCGACACGGTGATCAACGTGGGCGTCAGCGGCCCCGGCGTGGTCAAGCGCGCCGTGGAGCGCCTGCTCCGCGAGCATCCCGACGCCACGCTGGACGAGGTGGCGGAGGAGATCAAGCACACCGCCTTCCGCGTCACCCGCACCGGCGAACTGATCGGGCGCGAAGTGGCCATCAAGCTCGGCGTCCCCTTCGGCGTGGTCGACCTGTCGCTGGCCCCCACGCCCCGCGTCGGCGACAGCGTCGGCGAGATCTACCAGGCCATGGGCGTCCTGAAGGTCGGCGCCCCGGGAACGACCGCCGCCGTCATGCTGCTGAACGACGCGGTCAAGAAAGGCGGCGCATTCGCCTCCAGCGCGGTGGGCGGACTCTCCGGCGCCTTCATCCCCGTCATGGAGGACCACGTCCTTTCCGACGCCGTCACGCAGGGGACGCTCACGCTGGAGAAGCTCGAGGCCATGACCGCCGTCTGCTCGGTGGGGCTCGACATGATCCTGCTGCCCGGCGACACGACGCCCGAGACAATCGCGGGGATCATCATGGACGAGGCGGCCATCGGCATGGCCAACCGCAAGACGACCGGCGTGCGCGTCATCCCCGTGCCCGGGGCGGTCAAGGGCGATCACGTCGATTTCGGCGGGCTGTTCGGAGCCGGCACGGTGACCACGCCCGCCTGTCCCTGTGGAGGCGAGGCTTTTGTGCGGCGCGGCGGACACATTCCCGCACCGATTCACAGCCTGAACAACTGATGACTGCCGAACTCAAACGCCAGGAGCGCTTTCACCAAGCCGAAGCGATGGTTCGCATCGGCCTGGCGGTGAACTGCATTTTGATGATCGGCAAGATGCTGGTCGGTCACGTCGGCCGATCCGAGGCCCTCTTTGCCGATGGCATCGAAAGCGCGTGCGATCTGGCCATCTCGGCCGCTTCATTGGCGATGCTCCGCTTCAGCCGGCAGCCCTTCGACCGCCGCCACCCCTACGGCCACGGACGGGCGGAGAGCCTGGGTGCGTTCATGGTCGGGCTGGTCATCATCTTCACCAGCGTCTGGATCCTCTACACCTCGATAACCGCCGTTGCCGCCGGCGCCAGCGTCCGCCCGCACGTGCTGACCGTCGGGGTCGCCGCCTTGACGATCGCCATCAAGGAGTGGCTGGCCCGCCTGACATTCCGCAGGGCCGACCGGCTCTACAGCCCGGTCCTGAGCGCCCTCGCCCACGATCACCGCAAAGATGCGATCACCTCGATCGGCACGCTCATCGGCTGCGGTGCGGCGTTTTTGGGATGGCCGATCTTCGACCCCATTTTCGCCGGCATCACGGGATTGATGATCGCGCATGTCGGCATCGAAACGATGCGCAACGCGACGCATGACCTCATCGATGCGGCGTTGCCGGAAACGCATCTCAACGCCATCAGCCTGCTGGCCGCGGCCGTGGCCGGCGTCGAGCATGTCCATGAAATCCGCGGACGCCGCTCCGGGCAGTACATCATCGTGGATCTCAAGCTCGAAATGGATCCTGCCATGACCGTGCAGCACTCGCACGAGATCGCGACAATCGTGAAGCAGAAGATCTTCGCGGCCGATCCCAGCGTCGGCGATGTCATGATCCACATCAACCCGCACGACGACCCGGACCACGCCGACCTGATCCGTCTCTAGCCGCGGACAAACCAGCCGCTGCGCCATTCGCCGATCAGGATGCTCTTCTGCTCCCGGAAGCCCTGCCGGGCGTAGCATTCCACGACCTTCGGATACTGGCCGTCCAGGATGCCGGAGAGCAGCAGCGCGTGGCCGGGGACGTTGTGGACCGCGGCCGCCACCTGCGGCGCGTATTCGCAAAGCACGACGGCGAGCACATTGGCCACGACGATGTCGTCTTTCGTGGCGTCCGTCGCCAGGTCGCCCGTGGCATAGGCGACCGCGACACCGTTGATCGCCGCATTCTCCGCGGCGATCCGGACGGCATCGGGGTCGGAGTCGTAGCCGCGGACATTCGCGAATCCCAGTTTCGCGGCGGCAATGGAGAGGATGCCTGAGCCGCAGCCGATGTCGAGCACGCCGCGCGAGCGATCGCCCAGCGCCAGTTCGTCCAGCATCTGCATGCAGGCCTGCGTTGTACCGTGACGTCCCGTGCCAAAGCTCATGCCGGGATCGAGGATGATCACCTGCTCGTCCGCCCGGGGCGCATAGGATTCCCAGGGGGGCCGCACCACCAGCCGCGGCGAAATCTGCGCCGTGTGGAAGAAGCGTTTCCAGGTCTCCGTCCAATCCTCGGACTGGAGGGTGCTGACGACCGGCTGAAGCGCCAGGCCATAGGCCGCCCCCGCCCGCTTGAGCGCAAGCTCCGCATCCGGCACACCTTCCGGGGTTTCCAGAAAGATTTCAACGCGGCTGGGACCGCCCTCCCAATCCTCCCAGGCGGAGGCGATGACGCCAGCCTCGGCCAGGAAGTCGGCCAGCGCCTCCGTGAATTCGCGCGGCACCGCGACGGCGACGGCGGTCAGCGTTTGAGGAATGGCGGCGCCCCCGCCGGCAGCAAGCGGTTTCGTCATGGCGGCTACCTCAAGCGGGCAGGCGTGTCTGGACGAAGGCCGACAACGCGGCCACCGACTCAAAATTGGCCACGTTGAAATCGCCGTCCTCGATCTGGAGGCCAAACTCGTCTTCAAGCCCCACGACCAGTTCCAGCAGGCAAACGGAATCCACGCCGTAGACATCGATCAACGAGGCCTCGGCTTCGAGTGCTTCAGGCTCCACCTTGAGGAACAGGCGATCCACGATCAGTTGTTTCAGCCGGGTTTCGATTTCTTGCGGTTTCATGAGCGGTGAAGCATACGCATTCCGGGCCGTTCTGCCAAGTCCGAAGGTTTTCAATTCCGTCCGAAGCCTGCATTTGATATGATCGCGCCTATTGGATGACTGCTGCGGGGCCTTCCCTCTCTGCCCCCTTGCCGCTTCGGATAGTTGACCATGACTTCAATAACATCCTCCCGCATTGCATTGTTTCTTGGCGGCCTCATGATCTGGGCCTTGATCACCTGGCCATTGCCATTGCATTTCAACGACACCATTCCCTCGACCGACCGCCTCCACATCTCCATGTCCCAGTTCATGGAATTGAACCCCGGCGACCATCTCCAGCTCTACTACCACTTCTGGCTGGCGCGCGACATGCTGGCGGGAAAGACACCTCCCTTCAACAACGTCTATGAATTCAACATGGGGAACGACTCGCGCCAGGCACACTTCAGTCCCTATTATGTCCCCTTCTCGCTCATTTTTGCCGCGACATCCCCCTGGCTGGGCGACCCTGCAGGTTGGAATCTGGCGGGATTGGCGTCGGTCCTCCTCGGAATCTTCGGCTGTTTTGCACTGGCTCAACGCTACGCAAACTCACGCTGGCTGTCCCTGGCCATCGCGCTCATTGTCACCGCCTTCCCTTTTCGCTGGATCACGCTGCTGGGCGGGAGCCCGACGGGCTTTGGCATGGGCCTGCTTCCCTGGCTGATCGTCGGCCTCGACCAGGCGGTCCGCGACCACCGTCCCTCGGGCGGTTTCCTGGCCGGACTAACCCTACTCGGCGCCTATGGCACGGATCTCCACTGCTTCTATTTCGCATCACTCCTCACGCCGTTCTGGTGCGCCATCGCCTGGGGAACGGAGGCGAAGCCGCTGGACATCACCTGGCCCCGCATCCGTGCAACTTTCATCGCCCTCCTGCCGACGCTGATCTGTGCCGCATTGGCTGCGGGGCTGAGCGTATTGTCCAGCCGCCACCTGTCAGGCTCCGACGTGGCCCACGGCCGAAGTTGGAATGACGTGAAGCTGTGTTCGCCGATACTACGCGGGCTGTTATACTGGGGCCCGCTGGGATACTCCAACCATATCTATTTCGGCGCTTCACTGACCGCGCTGATCGTCTTCGGGTATGCGCTGAAGGGTGTCAGCAAACTGCAGGCACGCTCGCGGGCAGCGACCGTGCCACAGCAAGGCAAAGGCGCGGCTCACCCCGACTGGCTATTGATCATTGTCACACTCGGAATCCTGGCAACCATATTGGTATCCCTGGGCGTGAATGGTCCTTTTTCGGGCTTGCCGCTGAAACTCGCGCGCAGTGTGCTTCATAAGTTCACGATGATCCGCCAGACGACCAAGATCTTCTGTCTGATGCCCACGCTGCTGACCATTCTACTGGCTCTGCTCTTTGCGGAGAGGCCCGCCTGGTCAAGGGTGTGGAAAAGGTGTCTGATGGGGATTTTCGTCCTGCTGGGTTCGCTGATTTTCGTGGAATCGGCCTTGTGGTTCCGCATCGGTCTCTGCTCGTTGCCCAAGGACATGCCGCCCTATGAAGCAATCGCCACACATGCGGACGAACAGCGGTTGGGGCAACCGTATGCGCTGGCCATTCCGCTATGGCCCGGCGAATCCCATTTTTCGTCGGTAT
The DNA here is from genome assembly GCA_964592855.1 of uncultured Lentisphaerales bacterium. Taxonomy (GTDB): domain Bacteria; phylum Verrucomicrobiota; class Kiritimatiellia; order RFP12; family JAAYLN01; genus JAAYLN01. The sequence continues at coordinate 52,079 of CAZQKI010000002.1, read as the reverse complement.
ACGAATATGGGATCATCCGCTCGCACGTCCGCCTGCTCAACGGCTATAGCCCGGCCGTCCCCAAGCGGTATCTCAAACGCGTGGTCGAACCGCTGTCTTGTCTCAATCACGGCGTTCTTGCCGAAAAGCAGTTGGCCGCCCTGAAGGCACTCTCCGTGCGCTACATCATCTTTCACGAGCAGCCCTATCCCACGAGGGGCAGTTTCTTCCCGTCCGCCATCGCACTGCGGGGCCTGTTGCAGAATCCCTGGCTCGATCCGCTTGCCGCCGAAGGCCCCATTCGGAGCTTTGTGATCCGGGATAACCCGCACGATGCAGCCGACATTCCCGAACTGTGGGGCCCGCCCCGCTACTGGCCGTCCAGACAATGGGCATTCAATACCCAACCCGGCATTGCCGACATGCAATTCGATTTTCCGCTCACGATGCGGACCCCGGCACCACGGGCGCCGAACCTCCGCTACCTGATGCGGGTTTCCGGCGGCGGCACGCTCCTCTCCAGCAGCGGCACAACCCTCGCAATCCCCGCCGCAGCCACCTGGCTGGAGACCCCCCTGTCGTCACCCCACGGCGACACGTGGCGCGTCACATCGGGGCAGCCGAGGCTGGAACATGCCCTGCTGTTCGCCGGCGATGGTGCCGGCCCCCTGCAGGAGGGACGCTATCGTTGGCCGGCGGCGGATTTCTTCCACCAAGGCGCAACCGACGTCATCACGGGGAGCATCCATATCGACCCTCTCCGCGTCTTGCAGGGGCTGGTGTTGTACGGCCCCGACCTCCCCTTCCCGGCAGGACGCTACCGTGCCACGCTGATCACGGAAGCCACAACGCCAAACGATGCCGACCGCGCCGAGGGCGATCTGCGGGCCATCACAATCGGGCAGGCGGGAACGGTTATCGGCCATGCTCCCGTTCGGGCCGGCATCCCCGTCTCCTGCGAGTTCGACTACGACGGCGGGCTTCCGTTGCGCCTGGAGTACCATTACCACCGCCACATCCCCATCCGCGTCATCGCCCTCGAACTTGAGCCCCTGAACCCGCCCGCGCCATGACCCCCTCCTCAATCCAACCGGCCGATGGCTTCGCTCCGCCCCCGAAACAGCACGAGACACTTGTCGGCATTGATTCGGATGGCTGCGTCTTCGACACCATGGGGATCAAGCAGCGCAATCACTTCGCCCCGCTCATCATCCGCTGGTGGGGACTGGAGGCCATCGCCGATCTCGTGCTCAGGCATATCGAGCACATCAATCTCTTTTCTCGCACCCGTGGAAGCAACCGGTTTCCCAACCTCGTCCGGCTCTTTGAAGCGCTGGCGCGCGAACCGGCCATCCGGCAAAGCGGGATCGCCCTGCCGGACTTCGCCGCGCTGCGGCGCTACTGCGACTCCATGCAGACGCTCGGCGACGCCACGCTGGCCGCGGAGGTCGAACGGACGCAGGATACCGAGTTGATCCATGTCCTCGCCTGGAGCCGGGCGCTCAGCCACGACATCGACACCCGCATGGAGCCTGTCCCCCTCTTCGCCTGGGTCCGGCGCAGCCTGGAGCTGCTGGCAACGAAAAGCGACCGGGTGGTGATCTCCCAGACCCCCGAAGCCGCGCTCCGGCGCGAGTGGCAGCAGCACGGCATCGACCGCCTCGTGCCCTGCATGGCCGGACAGGAACAGGGCAGCAAGACCCAGCAGTTGCAACTGGCCAACGGCGGGCGCTATCCGGCCACGGGCGTGCTGATGATCGGCGACGCCATTGGCGACCGTGAGGCTGCCCGAACCTGCGGCGTGCATTTCTATCCGATCCTGCCCGGCGACGAAGCGGCCTCGTGGCAGCGGTTTCACGACGAAGCCTACCCGCGCTTTCTGGACGGGACCTACGCCGGCGACTACGCCAGCGCCGTCCTCCGCCCTTTCGAAGACCTGCTGAGCAAACCCTGATCGGCGTGCGGCGCACCACCCGACCGGGCCCGCATCCATCGGATGCGCGTCAACTGCGTTGCCGTGCACCGAGGGTTCAGGGGACAGGGTTCAGCGTTCAGTGGGGCCTCTGGCGGCCGGCGGCCGCCAGTTGGATCAAGTGGGATTTCTCTACGGCGGAGGACCGCCGAGTCCAGATCACCTTTGCGCGAGACGGATAACGCTCCGGCGTCATGGGGGCGAGCTTGCGAGCCTACCCTGTACACCGTCGTTCGGCCCTTTCTCGGTCAGTATCGGGGCTCCGGATCGTTGTCCTGATCCTTGTCTTGATCCTTGTTCCGATCATTGTCGACCGACAAAGATCGGGACGAGGATCGGGACATAGCTTCAGATCGACGAAGATCGAGACAAAGATCGAGACAAAGAATCGGGTAACTGCCGTGGGACCCGGATGACGCGTTCGGCGACGCTTACGGATTACGAGAAGCACCGTCTTGTCGTCGACCGTAAGCGTCGCCGTAAGCGTCCGCCGAAGCTTGTGCGGACGCATCGATCCGGGCGCGAGCGGTGGAGCGGGACGTATCGGACCGTTCAAGGTCAATTGTATCCTGTCGCATCCTTGCCAGCGAAGTGATAAATTGATAAAATTCACCTGTTCGCTTGGCTCGGCAAACCCCTGCTCACGGTCGCTCGAACAGAGTAGCTAGATGCCGTTTTCATCAGCTTGAAAGCCATTTTCACCACTGCTTCAGAAATCAACCAGAGGTCGGGGATCGAGTCCCGCTTACCCACATCTTTTTAGAGAACTGCCATGCCTGTCCCCATAGCTTTTTGGTCGAACCGGAAATCGACCGCGGAAATCGACGCGTTTCTGCAGCGTCCCGCCTTCGATCCCGTCGCCGAGACTGCCGCCGCCACCGTGCTTGCCGACATCCGCGCCCGCGGCGACCTCGCGGTCGTCGCCGCGGCGGAACGTTTCGACGGCGTGGCCCTGAAGCCTTCCGAGATGCTGTTTACCGACGCCCAGCTCGAAGCCGCATCGAAGGGCGTCACGGCCAGCGTCCGCCATGCCGTGCGGGAGGCGCATCGCCGGGTCGCCAAGTTCGCCAAGGCCGGACTCCGCAAGGACTGGCAGATCACCACCCTTCACGGCGGCAAGCTCGGCGAGCGCTTTCTGCCGCTGGACCGCGTCGGGGTCTATATTCCCGGCGGTGCCGCCCCGCTCGCCTCCACCGCCATCATGACCGCGACCCTGGCCAAGGTCGCAGGCGTCCGGGAGATCGTCGCCTGCACCCCGTGCGGCAAAAACAAGGTCGTGGATCCCGTTCTGCTCCATGCGCTCAAGCTTGCCGGCGCGACCGAGGTCTATCGCGTCGGCGGCATCCAGGCCATCGGCATGATGGCCTTCGGCACTCAGTCCGTCCGCCCCGTTCAGAAGATCGTCGGCCCGGGGGGGGCCTTCGTCACCGCCGCCAAGCGCCAGGTCTATGGCCATGTGGCCCTGGACCTTGTCGCCGGCCCGAGCGAAATTGCCATTTTGGCCGACAAGACGGCCAAGCCCGCCTGGGTCGCCGCCGATCTTCTCTCGCAGCTCGAGCATGGAACCGGACATGAGAAGGCGCTGCTGGTGACGGACAGCGCCGAGCTGGCGCAGAGCGTCAGCGACCAGCTCGCCTGGCAGCTGCCGAATCTGAGCCGGGCGGATCGCATCGTGCCCATGCTGGACAAGGCACTGCTGCTGGTCGTGGCGCCGACGCTGGAGCAAGGGGCCGACCTGTGCAATCGCTTCGCGCCGGAGCATCTGGAGCTGATGGTTGTGCGCCCCCGCCGCTTCCTCCCCATGCTCACCGCCGCAGGCGCAATTTTCGTGGGCCACTGGACACCCGAGTCGGCCGGCGATTTTGCCGCCGGCCCCAGCCATGTCCTCCCCACCGGCGGTTCCGCGCGCTGCTTCTCGGGACTGACCGTCGAGGATTTCCGCCGACGCACCAGCCTCATCGAGTATGCCCGCAATGATCTGAAGGACGCGCTGAGCATCATTGAGACCTTTGGCGCCATCGAAGGCCTTGATGCCCATGCGCGTTCGGGGACGATTCGCTTCCAGACCTGAGGGGGAGTCGCTATGAATTCGTTCCCGATCGAAGAGACCCAGGTCTATCCGGCGGAGCACCATTTCCGGATCATCGTCCTTGCCGGGAGCCCGGCCCAGGCGGGCCTCGAACAGGTGCTCCGGGTTTTCGACGTGGTCGCCCCGCTCGCGCCGGGACAAGTTTCGCAACAGGGCCGCTATCAATCGCTGTGCGTCTCGGTGCGTCTGCTCAATCGTGCCGACCATCTCCGCCTGGACCAGGCCTTGCGCACGGTCGAAGGCGTCCGTATTCTTATTTAGCGTTTTCACACTTGAAGGGATTTTCGCTCATGCTCTTTCTAATTGGCAAATGGTTCGGCGACCTCTGGGGTCCCCTCCGGCTTCTCAATTCGCATTTGATGTTGATTGCCATGGGCACCCTGCTGAGCGGCCTGCTGGTCTGGAGCCGACTTCCCAGGCTGTGGTGTCGCCTGCCCCGGGACAAGGGGAAGAAGCTGGCCGCCGACGGAGGCGTCCGGTCGGAAGGCAAACCCACGGGCGCGGGGTATTGGATCAGCCTGCTGATCCTCCCGGTGATCCTCCTCGTCGTACCGCCCAATCCCAGTATCTGGGGCGTTATCATCTGCCTCTACCTCGCCATGTATTGCGGCTATCTCGACGACTCCAGCAAGCGGCCCTGGGGCGAACTCAAGAAGGGGCTGCTGGATGGCGTGGTGGCGCTCATCGCCGCCTTCTGCCTGTGCCAAGGCGAACCGATGACGCTCTGGATGCCCTTCGTCAAGACCTCGCTGACAGTCAGCCCCTGGCTCTACATTCCCGGCGCCGCCGCCCTGCTCTGGTTCACGATGAACGCGACGAACTGCAGCGATGGCGTGGATGGTCTGGCCGGTTCGCTCACGCTGATTTCGCTCTTCTCGCTGGCGGCGCTGCTTTACGGCGTCGTCGGTTATCAACCCATCGCGCGATACCTGCTGATTCCGCACTATGCCGACAGCGCGCGCTGGGCGATTCTCACGGCCACAGTGGCCGGCGGCCTCGCGGGATATCTGTGGCACAATGCCGAACCCAGCCGTGTCCTGATGGGTGATGCGGGCTCGCGCATGCTCGGCCTGCTCGTGGGCATCGCCGTACTGGTGGCAGGCAACCCCTTTCTCGTCATCGTCGTGGCACCGGTCGTGCTGGTCAACGGCGGCACCGGCATGTTGAAGGTGGCTCTGCTCCGGTTCCTCAAGTGGATCGGGTTCGACACGACGCCACCCAGCAAACTCACCCCCGAGGCGGCCGCCCAGCAGCATGTGCTGGTCCGCGCCCTCCACCGCTACCGTTTCCCGCTGCACGACCACTGCCGGAAGAACATGCACTGGTCGAATACCGAGGTGCTGCTGCGCTTTGTCCTCGTGCAGGCTTTCCTGACCCCGGCGCTGTTCGTGATCCTGATCAAGATCCGCTGATGTCGGACGTGAGCCTAGAAGCGCTGCTCCGTGCGCCGGATGACCATCTCCTGCCAGTCGGCAGCCAGCGTCGTGAAGCGGGCGGACCAGCCTGAAATGCGGACGGAGAGATTGGGGTAGCGCTCGGGGTGCTGCTGCGCATCCCGGAGCATCGCGGCGTCCGCGACATCCACTTGCAGATAGTAGCCGCCGCAGGCGACAAAGGTCTTGAGCAAGGCCGCCAACGCCTCGAGCCCCTGCTCGCCCGAGACCGAACCTGCATGAAATTTGAGGTCGAGCGGACACCCGTTCGGCAGTTTGCGAAAATCGTTCTTGCAGAAGGACTTGACCACGGCCGTCGGCCCGTTACGGTCGGTTCCCGGGGTCGGCGCCAGGTTGGGGGCGAGGATGACGCCTTTGCGGAAGCCGAACGCCGTCGCGGTCCGGCCGGGGGCGTAGGCCAGTTCGCGTCCGAAGGTGCTGATGCCTGCCGGACGCAGCACGCCGTCAACCTCGCGGGACTCGCCGACGATGGCGCAATAGTCGTCGAACACCCGCTGCATCATCGCGTCGGCGGCATCGTCGTCATTGCCATACCCGATGCCCGAGGCTGCAATCTCCTGGCGCAACGGCTCCGCCCCCTGCCAGTCGTTCATGAGGCAGGCGCGCAATTCGTCGAGCGTGAGCCGGCGCTCGTCGTAGACGAAACGCTTGATCGCCAGCAGGCTGTTGACGACATCGGGAAGCCCGCCGGCATGGACGGCCGCCACCGCGTATTTGGCCCCGCGGTTGTTGTAGCTGCGGGCGCGCGGGATGCAGTCGTCCATCAGGAGCGAGAGGAGCGTTGTCGGCTGCGGGGTGGCCTTGGCATTGCGGCAGCGCGACTCCCGGAATTCATCGCGGAAATAGCCGGGGATCAGCCGGTTCTGCTGCTCGATGACCTCGCCCAGTCCCAGCTTGAAATCGTCATACAGCGTCTCAAACGTCGCGGGGTTCCCCGGGGGCTGACCGGGGACCAGCCCCAGCGTCCGCTGCAGGATCTGCAGCGCATCGAAGGGCCAGTAGGTGAAGGCCGTCTTGCCGGGGATGATGACCTCCCAGCAGCCGTCGTTGGTGAAGCCGGCCGCCTCGTCGGCGGGGTAGCCGAAGCGCTGCAGCGCCTCCAGGACGATGGGCTCGTTGTAGATCGAAACGATTCCCCCACCCTGCCGTTGAATCGCGGCGATCCGCCGCCACATCGCCTCGGTGGTCTGATCGTTCACACGTACCGCGATGGGATAGTCGCTGATGTGAAGTTCTTCGACGACATCCAGCACGAGTTCGGTCACCGTATTTGAAATGTCGCGCCCTGTCGCATCGATCCCGCCGAGGATGACGTTCTGATAGTGCTGAGCGTCGCCGGAGCCCTGCATGACGCCCTTCCATTCGGTCCCCTTGATCCAGAAATGGGCCAGATAATCGCGGGCTTCATCCTGCGTCACGACGCCCGCCGCCAGGTCGGCTTCTAGATACGGCCCGAGCAAGGCGTCCACCCGTCCGAGCCCCGACCAGTTTCCGCACAGGCGCTGAAATTCGAAGAAGAACCAGAGCGACTGGACCGCCTCTGCAAAATGCCGCGCCGGTTGTTCGGGGACCTGCTGCAGGATTTTGAGCAGGGCTTCGGCATGCGGCCCGCTGCCAGGAAGGGCCTGCAGATAGCGATCCCGCCAGATCCGCATGGCCGCGATGCAGCCCAGGGATCCCTTCAGGTAACCGGTCTCATCCGCATCGAGTCGGCGGGTGTGCTGCACGGCATGGATCTCCGCCTCAATCCCGGCAAGCCCCAGTTGCAGGGCCTTGCCGAAGTTGAGCGTCGTATGGCTGGTGCCGCCGTACAAGCCGCCGGGGCAGGCATGACCGGGAGCCTCCAGAAAGGTGGCGGCACCAATGATCCGCTCGTCGGACCGGATCCGCAGCGGGGCCTGTTCCGCGATCTGCCGGACGTTGTCGGCGTAGTGCTCGTGGAGGGAGCGTTCGCCACGCGGCGGCACGTCCAGGATGGCCTGGACCAGCGTGGCGCGGATGGCATCCGTCTCCAGATAAACGCGCGCCAGGGCCACGGTCGCCGGCGCCAGCCGGTGCGGCACCGGGTGATCCAGATCGTGCAGATAAGAAAGGGGCATGGATGGCTTCCTTTGTGAAGGTCGTGCGACGACCGCTAGATGCTTGTTTTCGGGCTCTTGCCGACGGCAAAGACATTGAACCCCAGCGCGAACAGCGCTTCATGATCGAGAAAATTGCGTCCGTCGAAGATGAAGGCGGGCTTGCGCATGGACGCGAAGATCCGCGCGTAATCGAGTTCGCGGTACAGGCGCCAATCCGTCAGCAAGGCCAGCGCATCCGCCCCCTCGATGGCACGGTAGGGATCGGGTTCGAAAACGATGCAGTCGGCGGAGGCCGCCAGATCCCGTCTGGCGTTGTCCAGGGCCTGGGGGTCGTTGACCACGACCACGGCGCGCTCTTCCACAAGGAGTTTGGCGATCCGGATGGCGGGCGACTCGCGCGTATCCCCCGTATCGGCCTTGAAGGCAAAGCCGAACAGGGCGATGCGCTTGCCCGAGACCGTATTGAACATGGCCTTGAGCATCCGGGTCACAAAGCGCTCCTGCTGATGGTTGTTGAAATCGACAACCTGACGCCAATAATCGGCGGCCGCGTTCAATCCATAGCTCTCGCACAGGTAGACGAGGTTCAGGATGTCCTTTTTGAAGCAGGACCCGCCAAAGCCGACGCCCGCCTTCAGAAACTTGCCGCCGATGCGCGAGTCCATGCCGACCGCGCGCGACACTTCGGTGACATCCGCCTCGGTCGCCTCGCAGATTTCGCTGATGGCATTGATGGAACTGACGCGCTGCGCCAGGAAGGCATTGGCGGCCAGCTTGGACAGTTCGCTCGACCAGACATTCGTCGTCAAGATCCGTTCGCGGGGAACCCAGGCGGCATAGAGCGAAACGAGTTCGGCGACCGCGTCACGTCCGGCGGGCGTGTCGTTGCCGCCGATCAGCACGCGGTCGGGATTGTTCAAGTCGGCGATCGCCGTGCCCTCGGCCAGGAATTCGGGGTTGGAGAGGACCTCGAAATGGACGTCCGTATCCCCCGCACGGAGAATGCGCATCATGGCCGCCGCCGTGCGAACCGGCAGCGTGCTCTTCTCCACCACGATCTTGTCGCGTGTGGCGCAGCGCTTGATCTGGCGGGCCGTCTGCTCCCAGTACTGCAGGTCGGCGGCGTGGCCGGCCCCCTGGCCAAAGGTCTTGGTCGGCGTGTTCACGCTGACGAAGATGATGTCGCATTCCCGGATACCGCGCTCGACGTCGGTGGAGAAGAAGAGATTGCGGTTGCGGCAGGCCTTGACGACCTCGGTCAGGCCGGGTTCGTAGATGGGCAGATGATCTGAATTCCAGGCCGCGATGCGGTCGGCATTGATATCGACAACGGTGACTTTGCGATCCGGACACTTGTCCGCCAGCATGGCCATCGTGGGGCCGCCGACATAGCCGGCTCCGATGCAGAGAATGTTCGATTTCATGGGAGCTTCCTTCCTTCTTGACCATCACCGGGAATCGGGGGCGCAGGGGGATTGGCAGCCTGCCAGGCGCGCCGCGCGCCGTGCAAGGCGATCGCCGCCGCGCTCACGACGTTGAGCGAGTTCTTCCGCCCGTAGACCGCGATGCGCACACAGGCGTCCGACTGGCGGATGATATCGGGATCCAGTCCGAAGCGTTCGTTCCCCAGCAGGAGGGCGCAGGGAAAGGGCCAGTCAAACGCCTCGATGCCGGGTGCGTCGGCAACGGTTTCCAGGGCAATGACCGTGACGCCCGTCCGGCGCAGTTCGGCAACGGCATCGCCGGCGCGCGCAAAGGCGCGCCAGGGAACCAGCTGGGCGGCGCCCAAGGCCGCTTCGGCGACATGCGGATGGTTCGGAGCGGCCGTGTAGCCGCACAGCCAGAGCGCTGCGGCGCCGAAGCACTCGGCCGTCCGAAAAATGCCGCCCGTGTTGAATGCGGACCGGAGGGAATCCAGCACCACCGTCACGGGCATGCACGCCGCCGCCGACGCGGACGCCGGGACATCCCGATCGAGAATCTGCACATCCGTGATGCGTCGGCGCGCCACTTCCCGTTCCACCGGGACGAGCACATGGGCGAACCGGGCGCGGTCGGCATCGGGATTCAGCAGGGCGGCCAGTTGACAGAGCCGTGGGATCTGCACCTGTTCCGCCAGCCACTGCCGGCAGGCCAGCAGCTCCCGCTGCCGGGCTGCGGAATCGTCCCAGGCCGCTTCGATGGCGAGCAGGCGCTTCAAGGCCAGTTGCCACGCGCGAGCTTCTTTCAGTGGCGCCTGCATGATCTACAACGACGAACTGGAGAGGTCCACATTCACACCCTCGCCCCCCTGCTGGCCATCGGCGCCATAGCAGACGATTTCGAACGGCTCCTGCTGGCGGCCGGGAACGAAGTAGAGGTAATCGTTGTTCCACGGGTCGCGCGGCAAGGAGATGCGGTCGAGGTATCCGCCCGGCCGCCAGTTCAGGGGAACGGGCGGGGTCGTTGGGCGCTGGACGAGCGCCGGCAGCCCCTGCCGTTGCGAAGGCAGGGTGGAGTTGTCGTCCAGGTAGAGCCGCAGGGCGGTCTTGAAGGTGGCGAGATCGCTCTTGGCGCGGGCCTGGCGCGCCTTGCCCGGCTCATGCAGCAGGTTGACGGCCACGGCGCCCGCGAGGATCAGCATGATCGAGACCGCCACCAGCAGCTCAACCAGCGAAAACCCCTGTCGGGCTCCATGTATTTCCAACGCGCCGGAACGCTTCATGCCTGCCGCCCTTCTGCCTGGAAGCCTAGATGTCACGATGGCCACGCATGCGTTCCTTCGGAGCCGAGGGGTAGGCGCGCAACCAAGCGTAGAAAGCGATCTTGTACTTGGTCTCCAGCTCCGAGCCGTCGTCGCGGGTGAAGCCGGGAAAGACGCTGCCGCGCAGCCGGAGGGAGATGCAGTCGAGATTGTACTGGAGGTAGCCCGACTGCTCTTCGAGCCGCGAGGTCTCGGCCTCGTAGCGCGAGTAGATGTTGACCGTCCAGCGCTCGGTGAGCGCATAGGTCAGGTTTCCGGCGAACAGCACGCTGGCGTCGGGGCGATAGAAGACGGCACCGGACGCCTCCCACAATTCATGGTTCCAGAGGGTGACCCAGGCGTTGATTTCATTGATCTCGGACGCCTCCACGTCGTAGGTTCCATCCAACTGGAAGCGAATGCCGTCAGTCGGTCGGAAGCGGCTCTCCAAACCGACCAGGCGGAATTTCGACTCGTCGTTGGCGTCCTCGATGTCATAGATGCCGTAGAGGTCGGCATCCAGCAGGACGCGGATCGCGGGGCCGATCCGGCGCTGGATCTGATGGCGCATGCCGAAGCGGACGTTGTGTTCCTTGTCCAGTTCATCGACGTCGTCGAACTGCAGGAGCTGCAAGGGCCGCAGGTTGGGCTCCGGCACGAACGTGTAGTTCATGTACGGCTCGACGATGTGGCGGATGCGGCCGGCCTCGTCCTGATAGATGCCGTAGGCCTTGAAGGAGCTCTCGAGTCCAAGCTCGAAGAGATTTCGCAGAGCCGCCCCATCCTCGATCAGGAGGCTTGTCGCGGGCGCATTGGTTGATGAGCTGGGCTCGTCGCTCAGGTCCTTGAACGTGTCGCCATAGTAGGTCCCCCGGTAGGCGGCGCGCGGCACCACGCTCAGAAAGCCAAAGAGGGTGTTGGGCATGTAGATCGCATGGCGCGAATCGAGCCGCACGGTGTCATACGCCTCGGCCACGGTGTTCGTCGGCAGGCCATAGTCGGCAAACTCCCGCTTCAACGCTCCGCCGCGGGTCTGACTTTCGTAGTAGAAGCGCGACCCGGCGATATCGGTGCGGAGAACATCGAGCCACGCTTCGGGGAGGCGGTTCACGGATTCGAAGAAATCGTTGATGCGCTGATAGGCGCCCAGTCCGAACGAATAGCCGTTTCCGGTGTGCGTATAGGCGGCATAGGACTCCGGCTGGCGGAGGTCGCGGTACTCGTCCTCGTAGAAATCCTCCAGCAGATAGCTGTCACTCAAATAGCTCGTGCGCAAGGTCAGGAAATCACGGTCGGACAGGTGCGAATCATGCCGGAAGGTCAACCGGTACCGCGAATCCTCGACGATGTCGCGGGTCGGATCGCGATCCCAGTTGGCGTCCATCGGCTTGTCATCGGCCAGGAAGTAGGCCGACACAAAACCCTTGTGACCCGCCTCCGGCTCGCCAAAGTGCCAGAGGACATCCTGTCCGATCGCGCCGCCGCGTTCGGTGCGGTAGTCGAAATGCGAGCGCGAATCGAGGCTATCCTTGAACTTGCCCCCGAAATCGATCAGCTTGAACTTGTAGGTGGCGAGCAGAAAGGCGCCCCAGTCGGATTCATAGCCGGGTTCGAAGCGCCACCCGTAATGCTCGTCCAGTTCACGGCGCCAATAGGGGAAATAGAAGAAGGGAACCCCCATGAAATAGGGGACGACGCCGGAAACGGCCACATACTCGTTCGGGCGCATGGAGGCCGACCTGCCACGCACGTGGTAATGGAGCGACCCCAGCGCATTGGTGCAGGTGGTCACAACGGTATTGCGCAGGCTGAAGGTGGCGTCGGGCTTCCGGACCGCATCCTTGGCGATCACGCGGAAGGCGCCGACCTGCATGTCGACCGAGGGCGTCAGTCCTTCGCCGCTCTTGTAGTTGTAGACCAGGCGCTCCGTCCGCGTGGCGACCTGCCCCCGGCGGATCAGGATCACATGCCCGTCGGCTTTGATCTCGCCCGTGGTCCGGTTCACGCGGATCCGATCCGCGGTGACTTGCGTATCGCCTTGACGGACCCGGACGTTGCCGGCGGCGTCGACCCATCCGTCCATCTCCGCCGAAAACGAATCCGCCTCGATGTCGATCGGCGCCTGCATCTCATCCCGTGAGGGCATGACATCCACGGCTCCGGCCGACAAGGCTAACAGCAACAACGCGGCCACGCGCAGCGGGCCGGAAAACAGTCTCGGTAAAATCATGTTCACATCCTTTTCGAGGAGGCGCCGCTGGCCGGCGCCTCCGGGGGGATTGCCGCAGTTGTCAACCATTATGCACTTTTATTGTCGCCAACGGAATAGAGGACTTTGCCAGTCGTTTCCAGAATGGCAAAGGATTCGGGGTGGCGGAGCGGCTCGGATTTGAAGCTGAGATGCCCCTTGTACTGCTGCTGCAATTCCACCAGCATCTCCTCGTCCTCGCGGCGCAGCCGGTCCAGAACCGTCGGCGCCACCAGGATCTGCAGGTCGATTTCCCTGCCGTCGAGACGGCATTTGCGCATGACGCCTGCGATCTGACGCTGAATGTTGACGCTCAGCGAGAGGGCCGACTTGATCACGCCGTGTCCGTGGCAGTAGGGGCAGTCCTCGAAGGTCTGCGAAAGCAGGCTCTCCTCCTGCCGTTGGCGGGTCATCTCCATCAAGCCCAGCTCGGAGATCGGCAGGACGTTGGTGCGCGCCTTGTCACGCTTCACCGCCGTCTTCATGGCCTTGTAGACCGCGGCCTGATGCTTGCGCGACTTCATGTCGATCAAGTCCAGCACCACGAGTCCCCCGACATTGCGCAAGCGCAGCTGGCGCGCAACCTCCTCGACCGCATCCAGGTTGACCTCGAGGATGGCATCCTCCTGCGAACCCTTACCCTTGTGACGCCCCGTGTTCACGTCGATTGCAATCATCGCCTCCGTCTCGTCGATCACGAGATACCCGCCGCACTTCAGGTTGACCTTGCGGCGGAAGGCCTCGTCGAGCTGGCGCTCGATCCCGCGATTGTCGAAGATCGGCAGCTGGCCGTCGTAGAGCTGGATCAGGTTGCGCGAGTGGCGCGAAATCCGCGCCGCCACGGAGCGGATCCGCTCGAAGGAATCCTTCTGGTCGATGACCACGCGGTCGATGTCCTCGGTCAGCCAGTCGCGCACAACGCGCTCGATGAGGTCGGGCTCCTGGTAGACGCAGCTGGGCGCGGCCTTGTCGCGGATGTTGGCCTGCAGATCCTGCCAGATCGAGAGCAACCCGCGGAGATCGCGGATGAAGGCGCGCTTGGAGGCCCCCGCCCCGATCGTGCGGACAATCAGTCCGATATCCTGCGGCAAGGGGAGCCGGTCCAGAATCTTCTTCAGACGCAGGCGTTCCTTGGCATCGCCGATCTTGCGCGAAACGCCGCGCAGCCGGCAGCCCGGCATCATCACCAGATAGCGGCCGGGAACGCTGAGGCTCGCGCTCACGCGCGGCCCCTTGGTTCCGATCGGGCTTTTGGTCACCTGCACGATGATTTCGGAGCCGGGCGGAAAACGCTTGGTGATCTGCTCGTTGGTGAAGCGCTTGCGGCGCGAGACGCGCTGCACATTCTCATCGTCGTCTTCCAGGCGGCTTTCATCATCCGGGAACATATCCCAATAGTGCAGAAAGGCGTTCTTTTTCAGCCCGATATCGACAAAGGCGGCCTGCAGGTCATGTTCCAGGTTCTGAATGCGTCCCTTGAAGATGCTCCCCACGAGCCGATCCTCCATCGGATGCTCGACCTGAAACTCCTCGACGCGGCCGTGTTCCACCACGGCCACACGCGTCTCGAGCTTCTCCGCATTCACGACGATCTCGCGCTTTTCCGTCGGCTTTTTAATCAACCATCCCAACATAGTTCAACTCCATTCTCGATCTGTCGGCAATTCCCGCTAGGCATCCACCTGCGCCGTCTCCCGGCGCACATGAACCGCCACACTTTGCAGCAATCCCGAGGCTATAATAGCCGTCAACATGAACGTCCTGCCGTAGCTAATGAACGGCAACGGCAATCCCGTAACTGGAAGCAGTCCGATGGTCATCGCGATGTTGACGAAAACATGGCAGAAGAACAAGGATGCAACACCCACGCCAAGCAACCGGCCGGTGCCGTCCCGGCTGGTTGCCGCCGCATAGAGCGAGGCGAAAACGACGCCCGCAAACAGCAGCAGCACGCAAACTGAACCCACGTACCCCTTCTCTTCGGCGAGCACCGAAAAAATGAAGTCGTTGGCAGACACCTGCTGTGGCAGGTATCCTAGCAAATTCTGATCCCCCTTGAGATACCCTTTTCCCCAGAGGCCGCCGGAGCCCACGGCGATCTGGGATTGACGACGGTTCCACCCCAGGTTCAGCGGGTCCCGGTCGGGATGGAGCGCATCCACCAGGCGATCGCGCTGATAATCGGCGAGGAAGAACGTGGCCTGTCTGGAAAGCCGGCGGAAGCCCTCGGTCGTCTTCGGGTTTTCCTGCGCCAGGATCGATCCCAGGACGATGGAGACCGCCAGCAGTCCGGCGCCCACCGTCGCCACCCAGGTCCTGGGCGAAGTCCCCGCCACAAAAAGCATCAGCAACAGGATCGGGCCGAAAACCAGCGCCGTTCCCAGATCGGGTTGTTTCATGATCAAGCCGACCGGCAAGGCCGTCAGGATGACCGCCAGCAGAAATTCCCAGAAGTCCCGACGCGCCCCGGGGCGTCCCAGCAGCCTGGCCAGCGCGAAGATCGTTGCCAGCTTGGCGAACTCCGACGGCTGAAAGCCGAACACCCAGCGCCTGGCCCCCATGCGGGACTCGCCGATCACCAGCACTGCAACCAGCAGCCCGACGGCCACCAGGTAAAACAGCCAGGACCATTTCAGAATCTGCCGGTAGTCGATATAGGCCAGCGCCACATTGAGCAAGACGCCGATGGCCGCCAGTTTGGCATGCCCCAGGTAGAGCGACTGCAGGATGGGGTTGTCGCGGATGGAGTTCGCACTGTAGACGAAGCAAACGCCAACGATCATGAGGCTGATCATGCAGAATAGGAGGATGGGATTCATCCGCCGCAGGCGCCCCAGATCGCAGGGGAGATGATCGAGAATGCCAGAACTCATGCGGCATCCTCCGGAGCAACGGGGAGGAGCGTCTCGATCACGGGTGCGTCGGGGACGAAGAGGTAGCGCATGATCTGATTGACGATCGGGGCCACCGTCAGCCCCCCCGACTCCCCGTCCTCGACCAGGATGGCCAGCGCCACCTGCGGGTTGTCAAAAGGCGCGAAGGCGATCATCCAGGTGTGCTTCCGGCGGTTGGGTGCGGCGCCATACTCCGCCGTCCCCGTCTTTCCCGCGAACTGCAACCCCTTCACGGCGGCGCGCTTGCCCGTGCCGCGCTCCGCCTGAATGACATCGAACATGCCGCCGCGGACGGTTTCCATCACCTGCGGCGCCACTTCGAGCTTGCGCAGGCATTCGCCTTCCGGCAACGCCGGATTCAGGAAGAGACGCGGGCGGAGGACCCGGCCGCCGTTAGCCAGCGCCGCCGCATAGACTGCCATCTGCAACGGCGTGACCAGCAACTGTCCCTGGCCGATCGACAGGTTCGCCGTGTCGCCCGCCCGCCACGCGTCCCGCTGGACGCGACGCTTCCAGACATCGCTCGGGACAAGGCCCGCCGCCTCGCCGGCAATCTCGATGCCGTTCTTCGCCCCCAGTCCCATCTGCTGCGACATGAGGCGGATTGGCTCCAGTCCCAGGTTCACGCCGAGGCTGCAGAAATAGGGATTGCACGACTGTTCCAACGCCTGGCGCATCGCGAGCGTGCCGTGCCCGGCATGCGCCCAGCAGCGCAGACGCATGTTGCCGAGCGCAAAGGCGCCCGTGCATTCAAACACCGTATCCCGGGAAACGCCCTGCGCCAGCGCCGCCAGCGCAACCATCGGCTTGAAGATGCTTCCCGGCGGATAGACGCCCGAGATGGCGCGGTTCAGCAGCGGACGCTCCCGATCCTCCTGCAGCCGTTTCCAGGCCGCACGCGAAATCACCGGGCTCATGCCATTGGGGTCGAAGCCCGGCAGACTCGCCAGGGCCAGCACATCGCCGTTGCGCGGATCCAGGATGACCCCGGCCGCCCGGCGGCCGCCCAGCAGCCGCTCCAGCGTCTGCTGCAGCAGTGCATCCAGGGTCAGCCGAACATCCGTACCCGCAATGGCCGCGCGATTGGTGGTGCTGTGCTTGTAGCCCGTGACGGTGACGGTGATGAGCTGTCCTCCCGGCGTGCCCGAGAGCTGGGTATCGGCGGTGCGCTCAACGCCGGCGCGGCCCCGCATGCCCAGGATGTCGTAATGGAAGACTTCATTCGTCAACACGGGACGGTCGCGTCCGACATAGCCGAGAAGATGCGCGGCCAGCGTCCCCCGGGGGTAGACGCGTTCCGGCTGCACATAGACGTCGAAGCCCGGTGTCGCCTCCATGTTTTCCGAGAAGCGCGCCAGCGTGCGCATGTCGATGCCCTGCCAGGCCAGCAGCGGCAGCGGCAGCCGCTTGAAGACGTGCTGCTCGATGTCGTCGCGCGTGATCTGGCGCGGAATATCCAGGTACGACGCCATCCGGTCGACCTCCCGGTCAACCGCATCGACGGTCCGCGACCAGCGTCCCGGCCGGCGCAGTTCCTCGAGATAGACCGCGATGCAGTAGTTCGGCCGGTTGTCCGCCAGACAAAGGCCCTTCCGGTCGAAGATTCGTCCCCGCGGCGCAGGCAGCAGCACGCGCCTGACGCTCTGACGCTGCTGCGCACCGGTGTAGACCGGCGAGTTTTTCACCTGCACGCTGTGCAGGCGGTTGGCCAGCACAATAAAGCCGCCGAGCATCAGCACGCCGATGCACACCAGCCGCCACTGCGGGAAATCCTGGAGATCATCCGGCACGATTTTCGATCTCCTTTCGGGGCTCGGTGTTGCCCGCCCAGAGGTCCAACTGCCGCCCGACGCTCCACAGACAACCGGCCAACACGGAACCGACAGGAATCAGCAGGAGCAGCGAAGCGTACAGCGGCCAGGCGAAGGGAAGGTCGGAACCCTGCCGGCGAAGCGTCAGCACCTGAGCCAACGCCAAGACGGGCATGCCCACCGCGCCGAGCACCGCCGCGCTGGACCAGGAGGCTTCGGGAACGACGTTGCGCAGCCCGGCGAGCACCAGGGCGATCAGCGCCAGGACAATCGCAGAGGTTCCCGGTGGAACGCCACCCAGCCCATCCGTGAGAATGCCGGCCCACAACGCAACCACCAGCGTCACCCAGATCGGACGGTTCGAGGCATAGTAGAACGCAACGGCCGCCAGCAGGGGGAACTTCAGCAAACTGCCGGGAATCGGCGGAAGGGCCGTCTGCAACGCCGCGGCGCTGCCGAGCAGCATGAGCATGACGGGGAGATCCAGCGTCATGGCGGTGCCCCCGTTCCCGTCAGGACAAACACGAGCGACAAGGCGTTGACATCCGCGGCCGGCATCACATCCCCCGTGCGGTAGAGGACGTTCTCGTCGACGGCCGAATCCAGCAGGAAGCCGACCAGCAGCCCGGCGGGAAGACCGCCGCCCATCCCGGACGTCACCACCCGCATGCGCGGCGGCGGTGTGACATCGCGATCGAGATAGCGGAGACGCAGGGGCTCGATGACATGCAGGAACTCCGGCAGTTCCGCCGGACCCGCCCGCCAGCCGGCCCCCTGGAGAATGCCGCGCACAACCCCCGTCTCGGGAGAGACCGGATCCAACTGGCAGGCGATGCGGCTGTTGGCATCGGTGATCAGCCGCACATCGGCCGTCGAGCCGGAAAGCGCCGCGACACGCCCAACCAGACCGTCGACCGTCAGAACGGCATCGCCAACGGCAAGTCCTTGCGCCTCTCCCTTGTTGAGACGGACCTGGCGCCACCACCCCGTCGATCCCCCCGACGAGAGGACCAGGCACGGCTCAAGCCGTCCCTGCTCACGAGGCGGCAGGCCCAGTTGACGGCGAAGCTCGCGGTTTTCCGCGGCAACCTGCTCCAGCACCGCGGCATCCATGCGCAAACGTGAAATCTCCGCTTCGAGGCTGATGTTGCGGCTCAGAACGCCCGACGCCGTCCACAACCGGACCGTACGGCCCCAGACCCGGTATTTCAACCAGGCGGCACCGTTCTCAAAAGGATAGGTTCCTTCCCGGGCGGACCGATGCAGCCAACCGCGCGTACTGCCGAAAATCAGCAACACGAGCGTCAGCAGCAAGGCGATTGCCCATGCTCTTGTCCCTCTAGCCATCCAACTCCATCAAACCGACAAACCGGTCGTTTCCGAGGAGGAGGCAAATGAAATCATGATCAGTTGCGACGCGTCGTCATCTTCGCAATCAAATTCAGCTCGTTGAGGACCACACCCGTGCCTTCGGCCACCGCGCTGAGCGGATCATCCGCCCGATGCACGGGAAGTCCCGTCTGCTCCGCCACCAGCCGGTCCAGTCCCATCAGAAGCGAACTCCCGCCGGCCAGCACCATGCCGCGATCCACAAGATCGGCCGACAGTTCCGGCGGACATTTCTCCAGCGTGATGCGAATGGCATCGACAATGGCGGAAATGGGCTCCTGAAGCGCTTCACGAATCTCTTCGGAGGTCACCGTCAGCGTCTTGGGCAGTCCGGCCACCAGATCGCGGCCCTTCACTTCCATCGTTTTTTCCTCTGCCAACGGATACGCTGATCCTATCCTGATCTTAATCTCCTCTGCCGTCCGCTCCCCAATCATTAAATTATAAACGCGACGCATGTACTGCACGATGCATTCGTCCATGGCGTCGCCGCCGACACGAACGCTTCGCGCATGAACAATGCCCGCCAGCGAAATCACCGCGACCTCGCAGGTTCCCCCGCCGATGTCGACAATCATGTTTCCGGCCGGCTCCTGCACGGGCAGGCCGACGCCGATCGCGGCCGCCATCGGCTCCTCGATCAGAAAGACCTCCCGCGCGCCGGCATGCTTGGCCGACTCCTGCACCGCCCGCTTTTCAACTTCCGTGATGTCCCCCGGAACCGCCATGATCACACGCGGCTTGACCAGCTTGCGGGTGTGAACCTTGCGGATGAAATAGCGGATCATCGCCTCGGTGATGTCAAAATCGGCAATCACGCCCGACTTCATCGGACGGATGGCGACAATGTTTCCGGGCGTCCGCCCCAGCATGCGCTTCGCCTCATCGCCTACGGCAAGAATGCGCTTGGTGCCCTCTTGAATGGCGACGACCGATGGCTCGCGCAGCACGATGCCCCGGTCCTTGACATAGACCAGCGTGTTGGCGGTGCCCAGATCAATGCCGATATCATTCGAAAAGAGATTGATGAACTTGTTCCACATCGTAGGCGACTTCCACACGCATGCACAATGCCCTTAATGCGCGTTGCGTTGCATTTTGCGCGATTTACCCCCCTCGGGTCAAGTCCAAAAGATTATGACACGCCGCGGAAAACCGCAAACTTGACGCCCCGCAGCAAAAATGCCAAAATGCCGCCTTTCTTCCATCCCTCGGGTGCCTCGCGCAGTGCAGCACCCCGGCAAAAGCATCAGGAATCAGAAAAATGAGTAAATTCGCCGAAGGCCCCGCCTACTGGGCGCATGTTCCCCTCGACCAGGTGCCGAGCATCAAGATCGCACCTCCCGGACCCAAGTCGCGTGAAATGCACGCCCGGACCTGCAAGTATTTCAAGGGGTTGAGCGGTCAGGTCAAACTCTTCCCCGTCGCCTTCGCTTCGGGCAAGGGATGCGAACTGGTCGACGTCGACGGCAACCGTTACCTCGACTTCTCCTCGGGCATCTACGTGACCACCCTCGGCCACTGCCACCCGAAAGTCACCGAGGCCGTCCAGAAGGCCGCCGGGCAACTGATGAACGCCCACGACTTCACCACGCCCATCAAGATGCAACTGATGGAGAAACTCGCGTCGATCCTCCCCGGCGACCTGAACGGCTTCCAACTCTACGATTGCGGCACGGCCGCCGTCGAAGCCGGACAGCGCGTCTGCCGCGCCGTCACCAAGCAGCACGAGATGCTCTCCTGCTTCAACGACTTCCACGGCAAGACCTATGGCGCCGTCTCGATGGGCGAGATCCGCTCCAACGTCTACGGCCCCACCCGCGCCCCCGGCTTCCACATGATGCCCCGGCCCGATCCCTACCGCCCGCACTGGAAGAAGGCCGACGGCACCATTGACACCGACGCCTACATCGCCTTCTACGAGGAATATATCGCCCGCGCCACGGCGCACCAGGTGGCCGCGTTCGTCCTCGAACCGATCCAGGGCTGGGCCGGATCCGTCATTCCGCCAGATGACTTCTTCCCGAAGGTCCGCGCCTTATGCGACCGCCACCACATCCTGCTCATGGCCGACGAGGTGCTGACCAGCATGGCCCGCACCGGCAAGTTCCTGTGCTGCGAGCACTGGAATGTCGTTCCCGATGTCGTCACACTCGGCAAGGGATTCGGCAACGGGTTCCCCGTCACCTGCGTCGCCGTCCGCGAGGCCCACAAGGAGTGCTTCGAGTCGATCTCCGCCTCCAGCAGCTACGGCGGCAACCCGATGGCCTGCGCCGCGGCCCTCGCCTCGATCGAAGTCATCGAGGAGGAAAACCTCAACGCCCGCTCGACGCATCTCGGCGAACTGGCGATGAAGCGGATGACCGCCATGATGGGACGCCACAAGATCGTGGGCGATGTCCGCGCCAAGGGCTGCCTGATGGGCATCGAACTGGTCAAGGACCGCACAACGAAGGAGCCCTTCGACGAGGCCGGAAAGCGCGTCTATCAAAAGGCCTTCACCAAAGGCCTGGCCTGGGTGCCCGCCGGACACATCCTCCGCATGAGCCCCCCCGTCATCATGGAAGATGCCGCCCTCATCAAGGGAATCGACATCATCGAGGAAGCCATCGGCGAGACCGAGAAGGAACTGGGCTACTAGAACAACCCCGGCTGCCGGGTTGACATTCGCCGTCATTCTGGTAAACTTAAAAATTCTGATTCACGCCCGCTTCAATGGGCCGTATTCGAGGCTACCTGACCATGAAACAACTTTGGCAACCTTCCAAGATCAAGCGCGTCCGCAAGCTCGGGTTCCGCGCACGCATGGCAACCCGCGGCGGACGCAAGGTTCTGGCGCGGCGTCGTCAGAAGGGCCGCGTCCGCCTAACCGCCGTTTGAGGCATCCGTCCATCATGTGCGGGCGTCAGCAAAGCGTGAACCACGCGGCGCCCCCTTTGGCGCCGCCTGCTCGCGTTGCGGCTTTCGGGCTTCCGCGCGAACGCAGGCTCAAACCACCCGGTTATCGTGCGACATTCGACAGCAATGACACCCGCGCGGGGCGCTATTTTGTCATGTGGCTGCGAAAAACCGAGGAGACGCAGGGACAACTGGGTGTCGTGGCGACCAAGCGCATCCTCCCGCACGCCGTCGACCGCAACCGTGCACGGCGCCTGCTGCGCGAAACCTACCGGCTGAACCGCCCCAACCTGATCCCGGGAATCGATCTGATCCTGCTGGCGCGCCGGCCGATCCGCGAAGCCCGCCAGGCCGACGTGGCCGCCGAGTTCCGGAAGATCTGCCGGCAGGCGCGGATCGGGAAGGAGCCCGTATGATCGCCCGGTTCCTCGTCCAACTGATGATCCTGTGCGTCCGGGCCTACCAAGTCGTGCTGGCGCCGCTTTTCAACGGGTGCTGCCGGTTTGAACCCTCCTGCTCGAACTATTGCATCGAGGCGCTGCGCCTCCACGGCCCGCTCCGCGGACTCGCGCTGGGCGTCAGGCGCCTCCTGCGCTGCCACCCCTTTGGCCCCTGCGGCCCCGACCCCGTCCCGCCGCCCCGCTGTTGCACCTCCCACACTTCGCTAGGAACACCTTGATGAACAAACAGGATATCTCGATCGTCGTCGTTCTCGCCGTGCTGCTGCTCGGCTGGCTCTTCTATCAGAACCGGGTCACCCAGCAGCGGATCGCCGCCGTCCGCGAACGCGCTGCCGCCGCCGCGACCAACACGACCGCGGTTGCGCTTTCGCCCGACGCGCAGAATTCCGCCGCCTTCCTGCAGGCCACGAATACGGCGACCAGCGTCCCCGCCGCACCGGCAGCAGCGCCCGCGCCCGTCGTTTCGGCCGACGAACCCGCCACGGACGTCCCCGAACAGACCGCCGTCCTGACCAATGACAAGATGATGCTCACCTTCTCCTCTAAGGGCGGCACGCTGCGCGATGCAACCCTCCTCGACTACCGCTCGACCGTGGAGCGCGGCAGCAAGCCCGTCGTCCTCGACTTTGCCCCCTCTCCGGCCCTCGCCTACAAGGACATCCCCGGCTTCGGCGCCAATGCCGACTACACCCTTGTCTCAACCGATGGCGAAACGACAGTCACTCTCGCCTGCCGGAACGAGTCCGGCCTGACTTTGGAGCGCCGGATCTCGATCCTTCCCGATTACCGCATCGCCGTCCGCGACCGGATCGTCAATGCCGGCGACACTCCCCACCCCCTCCCCGCCTGCGGAATCTCGCTGGGCGCCGTCCATCGCGGACTCTCCAAGAACGACACCCTGGGCGTCGACACACTCGCCGCACAGCGCGACGAAGGCGGACGCCTCGGCAAGGTCCGCCACTGGGACACCAAGCTGAACAAGCTCTTCACCGGCGGGAAGGGCGGCGGCGGCTGCGGTGGCGCGCCATCCGCCGACGGCCTTCCCCTCGTCGCCACGACGCACGTCGGCGAACCCCAGGAGTGGGTCGCGCTCAAGTCCCGCTTCTTCGTGCAGGCCTTCACGAGCGACGCCACCAACGCCGGCTACCGCGTCGACGTCACCCGCCTCGACGGAGCCGGCCCCCTGACCCTGCAGCATGTCGCCGCGCAGATCCGCTTCCCCGCCGCCATCATCGGCGCCGCCGGAGCGACCCTCGAACGCAACTACACGCTCTACGTCGGCCCGAAGAAGCTCGCCCTGCTGCAGCGCTATGCCCCCCGCTCCGCCGAAATCATGCAGTTCGGCACCTTCAAGTGGATGTGCGTCCTGCTGGTCCCCACCCTGAACTTCTTCTACGGCCTGATCCCGAACTACGGCATCGCCATCATCCTCCTGACCCTCCTGGTCCGCATCGTCTTCTGGCCGCTCACCCACAAGAGCACCGAGAGCATGAAGCGGATGCAGGCCATCCAGCCCAAGCTCAAGGAAATCCAGGCGCAGTTCAAGACCGAACCCCAGAAGCTCCAGCAGGAGACGTGGAAGATCTACCGCGAGAACAAGGTCAACCCCCTGTCGAGCTGCCTCCCCATGCTGGTCCAGATCCCGGTCTTCATCGCGCTCTTCACCGTTCTGCGCAGCGCCGTCGAACTGCGCTTCGCCCCCTTCCTCTGGATCGCCGACCTCAGCGAGCCGGAGAATCTCCTGGCCGGCGTCCTTCCCCTGGTCCCCGCGCTCAACATCCTCCCCTTCTTCATGGCGGGCACGATGCTGCTGCAAAGCAAGCTCACCCCCGCCATGGGCGATCCCGCGCAGCAGAAGATGATGATGTGGATGATGCCCGGGATGATGCTCTTCATGTTCTATACGATGCCCTCCGCCCTCGTCCTCTACTGGACCGTGAGCCAGGTCCTCGCCATCGCGCAGCTCCTCTGGCAGAAGAAAAAGAGCGCGGCGGCACCCACCGATTTCACGGCTCCGCCGGCGGCCGGTAGAGAAGGCGGCGAACCCCTTACGCGCCAGGCGCGCCGCCGCCTCGCCCGCTAAACCGACAAGGAGACCCACCATGCGCGTTCTGGTTCCCCTGGCTGAAGGCGTCGAAGAGATGGAATGCGTGATCCTGCTGGATGTCCTCCGGCGGGCGAAGATCGAAGCCGTCGCCGTCGCGATGACCGATGCGCTGCAGGTGACCGCCTCGCGCGGCGTCAAGCTGGTGGCCGACACGGCCTGGTCGAAAATCGATCCCGGCACGTTCGACATGATCGCCATCCCCGGCGGCATGGGCGGCACCCGGCTGCTGCAGAAGGACGAACGCCTGCTGCAGGCCTTGCGCACCTTCGTCGAGCAGGGCAAGCCCGTGGCCGCGATCTGCGCCGGGCCGCTGGTGCTGCAGGCCGCCGGCCTCCTGGCGGGATGTACCGTGACCTGTCATCCCGGCGTGGCCGGGGCGCTGACCGTGCCCCGGCGCATCGATGACCGCGTCGTCGAGGACGGCAACATCATCACCAGCCAGGGTCCCGGCACCAGCTTCGACTTCGCCCTCGCCATCGTCCGCCGGCTCGCCGGCGCAGCCACTGCCGACGCCGTTGCAAAAGGGCTGGTTCTACCGAGTTGATCCTGACGGGCGAAATGGCTAAACTGTCGTCTTTCCAGACTTGGATGCCGCGGATATTCGCGCCTGTATTTCCTACGCGGCGCGCTATGTGGACCATCCCGTGCTCGTAGCGGGATGAGATATGAGATTTCTCGTGGATGCTCAGTTGAAGATCGCTACGAGGATCACGACAACGATCAATCTTCATCGTTCTCGTCCTCGTCCTCGATTCTCCCGCTGCCGGCGCCCCCAGGCGGGATCGCATAAGCGGGGATCGGGTATCCGCTTAAGGGGAATGGCGCGTACTTAAGCCCATTGCCATGACGATGGTTGGTCAAATTGTCTGGTGCGTGGGTGTGTGGGTGTGTGTGTGAGTGTGTGAGCGAAATAATGTCACGTATCGCCTGTCTTTTCGCACACTTCCCACATACTCACAAACTCACACACCCACAAACAACGTCAGGCAAAGCCTATCACGGCGTTTTGTCCCAAAACGACCTTAAGTACGCGCCATTCCGCTTAAGGGTGGCGACGAAGTGTACGGTTAAGTGTCCTGAGCAACGCACACTCTTAACCGCTTACTCTTAACCGCCACCCTTAACCGGATACGCTCCCCGATCCTCACTTACTCGACTCGGCTCATGCGCCCAGATTTTCAAAGGTAGGGCGAGGCGTCCCCGCCGAGCCGCCCCCGCACCCCATCGCGCGGCTCGCCGAGACGGCTCGCCCCACCTTTCGGGGCTGAGCGTCCAGATTTTCGAACGTTACCCAAAGACGTCAAGGTTGAAACCCTTTGCGGCCTTTGCGCCTTTGCGAGAAACTAACTTGTCCCACTGATCACCGATTACTGATCACTGATTACTGATGACTGATTACTGATTACCGGCCCGCATTAGTCACCCTTGCCGACGACGCGCAGCACCTCTTCGACCGAGGTGCGCCCCTCGACGACGCGAAGGTAGCCATCGCGGCGGAGGGTGATCATCCCCTCGGCGATCGCGAGATCCTTGATGAGATTCGCGGGATCACGGCGCACCACCAGGCTGCGGAGGGGGTCGCTCATCACCATCACTTCGTTGATCGCGCTTCGTCCGCGATACCCGGTGAAGGCGCAGTTGGGGCAGCCGTTGCCCAGCACGAACTTGGCCGTATCCGCGAAGCTCGGGTAGAAGGCGAGGATCTCGCTGCGGATTCCCGGCGCCAGCTCATCGGGATGTGCGCATTGTGTGCAGACTTTGCGCACGAGGCGCTGGGCGACGATGCCCTCCACGCAGGAGGCGATCAGATAGGGTTCGACGCCCATGTCCGTCAGACGCGTGATGGCGCTCGGGGCATCGTTGGTGTGCAGCGTGCTTAACACCAGATGGCCCGTCAGCGAGGAGCGGACGGCGATGTCCGCCGTTTCGGAGTCGCGGATTTCCCCGATCAGAATCACGTCGGGGTCGTGGCGGAGCACCGACCGCAGCACGTTTGCGAAGGTCAGGTCGATCTTGCTGTGAACCTGGACCTGGCTCACCCCGTCCATCCGGTATTCGACGGGATCCTCCACGGTGATGATCTTCACCCCCGTGACGTTCAACCGCGCCAGGATGGCATACAGCGTGGTCGTCTTGCCGCTGCCCGTCGGCCCCGTCAGCAGAATGACGCCATGCGGCAGGTCGGTCATGGCGCGGATCTTCGGCAGCTGATTGGGCGAGAGGCCGAGGCGGTCGAGGTCGGTGAAGACCGAACTGCGGTTCAGGATACGCAGACAGCAGGTCTCCCCGTAGCCGGTGGGGAGGACCGAGACGCGCAAGTCGTATTCGCCGTTGTCATACCGGACCTTGATGCGTCCGTCGTGCGGCTTGCGGCGTTCAGCGATGTCCATTGCCGCCATGATCTTCACGGCCGAGGAGACCGACCGCCGGAGCTTCTCGACCCCCTTGGGCAGCGGCACCTCCTGCAGGATGCCATCCACGCGGCAACGGAGGCGCAGCGTGTCCTCAAAGGGCTCGATGTGGATGTCGGTGGCGTCCATGCGGATGCCCTCGGCAATGATCATGTTGATGAAACGCACCATGCCCGTCTCGTCCGAGATGGAGGAAATGTCATCATCCGCGTCTTCGTTTTCATCGACGGGCGCGTTGGCGATCAGCTCTTCGACCGTCTCCGCCCCCAGGCCGTAGAAATGGGTCAGCGACCGCGAGACGTCGCTGTCGGTGCAGAGGACGAAGGCGATGGGCATCTCCAGCACCATGCGCAGGCCTTCGACCGTCATGGACGGGGGTACGCGAGCGACAGCCAGGGTCAGGACGCCGTCGGCCAGCGCCACGGGCACCACGCGGTGGCGCAGCGCCAGTCGCGAATTGACCCGCTCCGCGAGACTGGGGTCGATCTTGAAATCGCCGATTTTATGGAAGGGGATGCCGCTCAGCTCGCTGTACGCGGCGAGGAGCGCCTTCTCATCGATGATGGCCTCGTCGATCAGGAGCTTGTCGATCGGCTGTCCCGTGAGCGAGGAGCGATTCTGCACCTCGGTCAACTGCTCCTCGGAAATCAGCTGATGCTCCAGCAGATGCGTCACGAAATCCTGGACAAGGTCGGCGCCGTAGAAGCGCAGATCCTGCTCGACGGCAGGCGGCGGCACGGACGCGGGAGCAACGGCGGGGGATTCGGAAACTTCAGCCATGGCTCATTCAACCCCCAGGGCTACCGGATCGTCACCCTTGGCCAGCACGCGCGTCGTGCCATCGGCCATCTTCAGCGTCACCCCTTCGGCCGAAGCCTCCACCACCTCGAAGCCCGCAAGCTTATCGCCGGCGGCCAGAAATTGTCCGCCTCCCACCGAGCTTCCCACGTAGGCCGCGATGCGCCCGTCGGGACGCTGGAACATCCCCTTGAAGGCGAACTGCGGAATCGGCGGCGGGGCGGGGTCTGCCGGATCGGGTTTCCCGCCGCGATCACGGCCCCCTCCGCGCTGCTGGCCGTGGTCCGCGTGGTCCCTCTGCGTATCGTGTTCCCGTTGCCCGTCGGACTGGCGCTGGGCACCGCCCGCAGGAACGCCGGCAATGGCCTGCAAATCTCCGCTCTCGGGATTCCGCACCATCGCCTCGAAGGTCGGACGGAAGGGATTCACGGGGACAACCAGGGTCTGGGCCGAAAATTGATTCGAGATGAGGTTCATGACCCCCAGCGGCCGGAACGGCGTCGACTTGACGGGCTCGGCCGTCACCGGCGGCGGCTCGGCGGCAGGACGCGGCTGCATCGCCATCCAGACGCGCCAGCCGGTGACGAGAATGAAGAGCAGCAGCGAGATCACGAAGATGCTGCGGGCATCCGTGCGCATGAGCCATTTCCAAAAGTGGTCCATATTATTCAAACAACAGGGCGCTCATCACGCCGGAGACCCGCAAGGGTGCCTGCTGCGTCGGCCCTGCCTCAATGCGAAGGTTGCGAAACACGAAGACCTGGTTTTGCTGGAAGATCGCCTGAAAGAACAGGTAGAGATCGTCGAAGCCGACATCAAATTGCACGCTGACGGGATACTCGCTGACCACCAGCTTCTTGTCCGGCCCTTCATGCTTGACCGGCGCCAGCGGCAGAATCGAATGGAGCTTCTGAATCCGCCGGTTCAACGTCAGATCAACCAGCAGTTCGACAGCACGCAGCTGCAGCATGCGGATGCGGATCTCCGCATCCTTGCCGCCCAGGGCGTCCTGCAGGCCGAGATCCTGGGGAATCAGCGGAATGCCCAGTTCCTCCGAGCGCCGCGACAGGCGCAGGCGCGCCTTGTAGAGCTCCATCTTGAAGTCGATGCGCCCGAACTCCGATTCGCGCAGGTCGCGCTGGTTTTCAAAAGTCGCCAACCGGCCGATGGTTCGCGACCACTCGTCGTCCAAACGGGCGCCAAGCGCCTTCTCGTGCGCCTCGATTTTTTCGAGATTTTCCATGCTGACATGGGCATAGGCGCTGTGCTCGAGCTGATTGCGGAGAATTGCGATTTCGCTGCGGCGCTCGAACTGCGGGCTCAGAACCCAGACCCAGATCGTGATCATCACGAAGATCGCGACGGGAATGATGAGCAGCACCTGCTGTCGTTCCGAGATGCGGATGCGCGCGGGCTTCATCTTCATGGCGGACTCACCTCCAGCCGAATCACGAACCGGCGCATGTTGGGCAGCTGCACGCCCTGCTCCTGCAGTTCCGCAGGGAGGGACGGCGGAAGCACGCGGTCATCGCTCAGGAGGTCCACCTTCCGCACGCGGGTGGCCGTCTCCAGATTCTGGATCATCGCCTTCACGGTCGTCAACCCCATATCCGGCGTGTAGCCTTCGATGATGTAGACATTGAAATCGGACGGGGTCGGCGCAGGCGTCAGCCCGGACAGCAGCGATTCGGCCTCCGTCGGCTTGGCGGCGGGCTTGGTCGCGCTGCGGAACCCGGGAACGAAAAACCCCGAGCGCGGCGGCGGGGCCGGCGGCGCGGGCTTCTCGCCCGCCTTTTTGGCCGTTTTGTAGGAGGTCTCCTCGCAGATCATCGAAATCCAGTCGTCCTTCGAGATGGCGTTGGCGACCAGCGAGATCACTTCACGCATCATCGGTCCGCCGAGAATCAGCTGACGCAGGGGGTCGCCACGCTGCCGCAACACCTCGCCGCGCTGGCGGATGGCCGTGATTGACTTGTCCATCTGCTCGCGAAGGCGCAGTTCCTGGCGTTCGGCGTCCAGGACGCCCGTCTCCGCACTCAAGGAGATGACCATGCTGGCCGTCACCACGCCCAGCGTCAAGGCGCCCATGATCGAAGCGGCAATCAAATAGGGCTTCTTTTCACGGAAGACCACTTCGCCGCGGAGACTCTCCGGCAGGAGCGAAAGATGCGCGAGGGCCAGTTCAAGCGCCGTGATGGCCAGCCCCGCTGCGATGTCGAACTGTCCCCACGTCGGCCGGTCGGCCTTGCTTGCAGGGGATGCGGCAGCCACCGGTGCGCCGGCGCGCGATGCGCCGCCACCCAGGAATCCGGCCAGGCCGGGCAGGTCGTCCGCCAGGCAGACGGGAATCCCCAGTCGCTGCTGAACATAGGCCGGCAGTCCGCGCAATTGCGCGCCGCCACCGGACAGGATGATCCGCGAAACACCGAACTGCTCGCCCGTGAAGGCTCCGCGGTAGGCGCTCAGGCAGGCCGCCAGCTGGGTGTACCAGCGTTCCGCCAGCGGCCGCAACACCTCGGCGAAGGGGCCGCCGGTCTCGATCGTCCCTTCCCGCTGCTTCTGGGTCTCGGCTTGCGTCAACGGCACGCCCGCCAGCTTCGCCACCGCCTCGGTGAACTGCTTGCCGCCGATCGCGAAGGCGCGTGCAAACAAGATGCCCTTGGCCGTGCCGATCGCCAGCTCCGTCTGGTTGTGGCCGATGTTGACGTAGAGGCCGGTGCCTCCCTGGCTCGGCGCCAGCGGCGCGAGCGCATTGAAGAGGGCGACCGGTGCGGGAATCAAGTCGGCCGGACGGATGCCGATCGGCTCGAAGCCGGCCAGCGTCGCGGCAATCACCGAAGGCCGCGCCATGCCCATCAGGTAGACCCGAAGCCCGGGGCTCCATTCGTGCGCCGCCACCGCCGAGACCATGCTGTCGCCCGCCATGTCGTTGAAGGTCGCCAACTCCATGTCGGCCGCCTGCCGCGGCGAGCGCGGATCGCCGGGATTGAGACGTCCGGGCTGGAAGACCAGCTGCGTCCCCGAAATCTGCAACGCAGCAAACCCCTTGAGCAGGCCCAGCTGTCCGAGCCAGGAGTGCAGCAACGCGTCGGTGTCGCCCCCCTCGAGGGGCAGGGCCATCTGTTCGGTGCGCACCACGCGCGGCGCGCCGCCACGGAGCTGCACCCAGACCGCCCGCACATTGCGGGTGCCAAGATCAAGTCCAACGATTTGTTTGAGGCGCGACATGGTGCTAATTCAACTCATTCAATTATCGACGGGCGCCCGGCGAAAAGCCGTCGGTCCATTCTGCTTGCCATCCGGGAGGGTCGTCTGCGGGCGCGTGGCGGTGGGCGCGGGCGTCGCATCGGCGGGCGCGGGCGTCGCATCGGAATCGGACGGCGTCGCCGGCTCCACGACGTCGTTCTCGCCGAGGACGACCTTGCCGCCCGACGTGACCGGTTCGCTCGGCGTCAGCGGTATCAGTTCTTCACCCGCATCCGAGATCAGCGTCGCGGTGACGAATATCAACAGATTCTGGCTGATGTCGTCATACGTGTCGTGACGGAACAGCTGGCCGATGAGCGGCAGGCGCGACAGGATGGGAATGCCCTCGCGGCCCTTGACGCGCGAAGAGGTGACCAGGCCGCCCATGACGACCGTTTCGCCGCTCCGCACCAGCACCTCGGTCTCGACCAGGCTCCGCCGGAACACCGGCAGCTTGATCATGCTCAAGCCGGCGTTCGTCGTGGTGTTGTTATTGTCATTGTTGCTGCTATTGTTGTTGTCTCCCGAGGAGGTCTCGTAGTACTCCCAGCGGACGAACTCGCTGATCTCGGGCGCCAGGCTGAGCGAGATCGTGGCCAGATCGGCGCCGACGCTGGGTGTCACGACCAATTCGATGCCCAGCTCTTCCAGCGTGGGGGTGCCGGTCGGCACGAGCCGCGACTGGTAGATGTCGCGTCCCTCCGGCGTCGTGCCGGTCCGGACCTCTTCGGTTTCATACTCTTCGAAATAGCGGAAGTCTTCGCCGACACGCAGCGAAGCTTCGCGGTTGTTGACCGTCGTGACGCGCGGCACGGAGAGCGTGCGGGACTTGCCCGTCGTTTCCAGCGCGTGGATGACGGCCTCGAAGGCCGGATCGGTGAGAATGCCTTCGAAGGTAAAGTTCAAGCCCGACTTCTGGTTCGCGAAATCCGTGAAGCCCATCGTGGCCCCGGAATTCACGGCGGAACGCGTAGCGCCTTCCTTGCCACTCACCTTATACGACGAATTCAACAGCCAGTCCACGCCGAGTTCCCGCAGGTCCGTCACGCCGGTGCTCATGAAGCGCGCTTCGATCAGCACCTGCGGCGGGCGGACGTCCAGCACCTCGATGATGTCCTCGATCAACTTCATGTTCTCGCGCGAGTTCTTCGCCATCACCGCATGCGCCTTGATGTTGAAGAGGATGTCGGCACCCTCGACTGTTGGAACGAAGCGGGTGACCGCCTCGATGATACCCAGCGAATCCGGCCCCCCCTCGACCTCCTCTTTCGAAAGGCCCTTGCGCAGGCGGTAGATGCGGGTCACCAGCGGCACCGTTCCCGCCGAGCTGTTCCCCGGCGTCACCCAGATGATGTTCTGCCCCACGGCGAAGGTCACGCCCAGGTTGCGGCCGACATACTCCAGCACTTCGCCCAGCGGCGTGTTCTCGACATGAATGGTCAGTGTCTTGTCGTCCAGCGCACCGTCCGCCACCATGTTGACGTTCTCGGACGCGCCGATCTGCGCGACGATCTCGCTGAGCATCACATTCTCGAGATGGATGCTGACGGGGCGATCCAGAATCTGCTGCATCGCGGTCGGCAGGCTGTTGATGGGCTTCGTCTCGCCAACGACATGCCGGCGCTGGCGATAGGTGTCGGGCAGGATTCCCTGACGGTCCAAGTCCGCCATCGCCAAGGCATCCGAAGGCTCCTGCCGGATGTCCACCCCGCGCTGGCGCAGTGCCGCCAGCCGCTGCATGATCCGGCTTTGCAGTTCGACCAGTCCGGGCGTCAGCGGATCGCGCCGGTTGATGTCCGTGCAGGCGATGATCGCGTCCGCATAGCGGGCCTGATCGAAAAGCGCCGTCGCACGATCCACATCCGGATGCACGAAAAATTCCTCCGGCGGAGTCGCCACGCATCCGGCCAGAAGGGCCACGCCGACCACGGCGGCCAGCAGACGGCGCGCCGGACCGTTCATTTGGAAGATGATGCCAGTCATATTGCTTTCCTGTGTTTGAAACTTCGCTTCCGGGGATCTTGCAACAAAGCAGGGTTCAGGGTTTCCGACTGCATGCCGTCGGGTTACTGTTCACCGGGTTCCAGCGCACCCTCCCACCAAAGCGGTGAGATGATGACATTGCCCGCATACGCTACGTTGAGGGTAATTGGCTCAAGCGAGGGCGTGGTCGCGTTCTCATTGGCATAGCCCCTGATTTTGCCAGAATTTGTGTGGTGATAGCAACGCACAATCGGCATCCGTGACGAGCTGTACGGCATGTTCTCATTATTCTGATCGCCCTTCGCCAACTGGTTTTCCTTGAAATCGCACCAGGTCGTGAATCCGTCGCCATCAAGATCTTCCGTAGACCAGGGGCTTGGCGCCGCCGAAAACTCATAGAAGTAGCTGCATGCTTCTATGGCATCATTGGCCATCTGTGGAACCTGCGCGGGGTTTCGCCTCAAAGCGTTGTCCCTATTGTCAAAGACGTTATCCTGGCCATTGATTTCGGAAACACCGGGACGACAATCGCCAAGGCCTCTCGCCTTGTCACTCCGGCAGATATAGACCCGTTTGTCGTCGATATACGTCGGATAGAGGTTTGAAAGCCAGCCGGGGTTGCGCCCGCGATTGTCGGCGCGATAGGTCACGATCGCCGTCCCCAGTTGCCGAAGGTTGGACATGCAGTCGGTCTGGCGCGCCTTCTCCTTGGCGCTGTTGACCGCCACCGCCGTCATGGCCGCCAGAATCGAGATGATCAAGACCACCACCATCATCTCAAAAAGGGTGAATCCGCCGCGCGTCTGGCACGCAAATTGCAACGGATGCCCTGCAGAGTCCGATTGGGCTCTGTTGGGTTGCCGCGCGGCAGGTTGAGGCTGAGCTGACATGCGGGATAATAAACGCACAAAGCGTGCCAGAACGCGGGAGCAAATGCGACGGCAGTTGAATTGGAGCACCGTCCGGCACGGTGCCGCCCGCGCCGCAAATAATGCGGCTCACCGGGCATCAGACTGAGTTTGAGCATGGAAATGGTCGAAACGCAAGAAGCTCTGTTCACAAGACCGCATTCTCGAGTAGACAGGTAATGGAACACGGAATCCGCCATCTTTTATCAGTAAACGGCCGGCAGCACCTGCTCCTGGCGGTGTCGCTGGCCTTCGCCGGGACGGTTCAGGCGCAAGCCCCGGATCCGCCGTGGCAGCATGCCGATGCACCCGTGCGGGTGGTCTTCCAGGCTCCCGCGAATCAGCGTCTTGCCCTGGTCGAAATTCCCGCGGGATCCGTCGTCGATGGCCAGATCTCCCGCGTCGCCGCCTATCATGGGGCATCGCCCCGCAGTCTGCGCGTGGCCGCGACCAATGCCGGTGCCGTGAGCGTGCTGGTCAATTGCGAGGGTCTGGCGCCGCAGGCGGTCGTCGCGCTCTATGCCATCACCAACACGACGCCCCTTGCACCCGATTGCCCCTTCGTCGATCCGCAGCCGGTCTCCGTCTCAATCCAGCGGGCGGGTGCCAACGAAGCTCCCCCCACTTGGGAGGAGATGCGCTTTATGTCCACGCGCCCGGGGCGGCAGCCGGTGCAGTTTCCGCTGGAGGGCTTCATCCCCGTCGTCAGCAACGAGCAGGGCCCGCGCAATTGGTACCAGGGCGGCTGGCGGCGTCCCGTCTACGTGGCCAAACTCTCGGGCAAGATGCTGATCCCCGCGTCCGGCGAATTCCGATTCGCCGTCAAAAGCCGCAAACCCGTCTATCTCCTGCTTCAGGACAAGCTGGTCTTCCAGGTCGGCTCGCGTTCGCGCAAGGACGACGATTGGATGCCGAGCGATCCGATTCCACTCCGCGCCGGCATCCTCGACTACACCGTGCTGACGCTCTGCGACCGCGAAATCAATCTTAACCTGGGATGGATCCCGCCGGGAACCGACGCCATCGTCGAGCTGCCGCAAGCGGCCCTGCTCACCGGAGCCGATCCCGTCGCCGCCCGCGTCGAACGCATCGGCGCCACCCTGCACGCGGGCGCCGACTACGCCTTGGAGCCCAGCTACGTCTTTTATGGCCACGAGACCCGTTTCACCCCCGTCTCGCTGCGCAGCATCCATGCCGCCTGGGAGGGTGCGCAGGATGTCAGCTGCCTTTGGAAACAGGCGGGCGCCACGCTGGGCGAAACCCCCCGGTGCCGCATCATCGCAACCAACACCGGCGCCCTGCCCGTTGACCTGGAAGTCCGGAACAAGCCGGGGGCCTGCGAAACCGCGCGCCTGACGGTTGTGATTCCCGACACCATCGGCAACGAATACCGCCTGGCCACGCGCCTGCAGGGCGTCCCCGCCATCTGCTACGACGACGACCCCGTCCAACCCGAAATCCACCTTCGCGGCACGGCACCCGATTCCCTGCCCTTGACGCTGACCGCCTGGACGACAACGCCGGAGGGAGTGGAGAAGATGTACCGCGAGGTCGTCACCCTCCAGCAGGGATGGACACGCCTCGTGCTCCCCGTCGGCACCGCCCACGATTTCACCTCCATCCGCTGGACGGTGAGCCATGCCGGCGTCACGGTCAACAACGGGGCGATCCGCTTTCTCCGCCAACCCTTCGAAGCCCTCCCCGACGATCTCGACGGCAGCTTCATGGTCATGGGCGAGGCGTCCTGCGTGCTGATGCCGCGGCGCGCCTCCAGCGGTCATCCGGCCCCCTTCACCGGACTTCGCCCCGGACAGCAAATCACCCTGCTCGACGGCTTTCTGGCGCCGCCCGGACTGGGCGGCGAGGACAATGGTCTGGCGTTTGACCGTCAGTTCCTCTCCGACATCCAGGTATTCGGCGCGCAGATTCCCGGCCTCGCGGCCAATTCCATCCGTTACCGGAGGCAGAGCGTTGAATCCCTCAAGGCATTCATTCCCACGCGAACCTTCGACCGTCTTGCGCCCCTGACGCAGCTGGCCCGGCTGAACCCCGCCGACATCGTCGTGGTCGCGCCCGACATGCCCGGCCTCGCCGCAGGCGAAACGCTGGAGGACTTCGAGCGCCGACTCGCCGCCCTCGCCGGCCTCCTCCGCGACGCCCTGCCCGCCCAGGTGGTTCTCATGACGCCGCCGCCGGGCCTCCTGCCCGCCGACATGCGGGTCCCGACACATCCCGGCGAAGACCCCATGCGCCCCTACGCCGAAGCCGTTCTCCGCGTGGCCGACGCCCTGGGCATCACCGTCGCCGATTTCTACACGATGTGCCACACCCGCGAGGCGACGCCCGCGGTCGTCGACGGCACGCTCACCAACGCCGGACGCCGCCTGGCCGCCGAAACCCTCGCCCGCACGCTCGCCGGCGGCCGATAGGCTAGAGCGCCAGGTTGGGAATCTCCAGTGCGCGGCTGACGGATAGCCGTTCGATCTCCTCCGCGCTGACTTCACGTCCGAGCCGGGTGGCGATGTAGATGCCCTCCTGGACCTTCTGCGTCTCCAAAGCGATACTCGGCGTGTCGATCTGCGGGCAGTGCCCCGCCAGCACATGGGTCCAGTGCGACTGGGAACTGTCGTAAAAGGCCGATTCCGCATAGACCGAGTGGTCCAAGCCTTTCATCCCCTTGAGGTCGACCGTCAGGTCGGCTTCCATGTCCTGCTCGCGGAAGTGGAACGCCAGGGGCGAAAGCGAGAGGCCGCCTTGCGAACCGCAGAGGATCGAGGAGGGAAAAGGACGCGCATGAATCGCCCAGCTTTCGAGGATGTCCATCGTCAGTCCGCCGGCGTACGTGGCGAATCCGCACCCCAGTTCCTCCACGTTGAAACCGCTGATCGCCCGGCGATTCTCGTCCATCGCGATCTCGGCATACGTCTGACCGGTGACACGCTCCAGCACGGGCACCCCCGCGAGGTAGAGCAGCTGCGAGATGTGGTAGACGCCCATGTCGAACAGCGCACCGCCGCCAGAGGTCGTGGTGTTCACAAACTCCTTCGTGGCATAGCCGTCCACGTAGGGCCGGCCCCGGCGGCGAAAGCCGTAGGAGCGCATGTGGTAGAGATTTCCGAGGCGACCGGCATCGATGATCCGCTTCGCCGCCTTGGATTCGTCGGTGTAGAGCAGCGCCAGCTGAATGTGCAGCCTCCGGCCCGTCCGTTTCATCGCCGCGTGCATCGCCAGTGCGTCCGCATAGGTGCCGGCCATGGGCTTCTCGCAGTAGACATCCTTGCCCGCCTCCATGGCCGCGATCGACACCGGCGCGTGCAGGTTGTTGTGGAGGCAGACGTCCACAGCGACCAGATCCTTCTCCTGAAGCAGCTTCCCGATGTGGGTGAACCGGCGGGCAATGTGGTACTTGTCGCCGATGGCGTTGAGCCGCGCCTCGTTGATGTCGCAGATGGCCGCAACCTCGGCATCCGGGTTGTCCGCATACGTGCTGATGTGTTGCTCGCCAATGATGCCGCAGCCGATGACGGCCAGGGGAATTTTGCCAGACATGTCCATGCTCCTTATTTTTGGTAGAGGGCGGTGACATAGTCGGTCTTCGCCGGCTCGCCAATGCCCTCCGCCTTCAGTTCCACGATGCAGTTGCGCACCGCACCCAGTTGCCACTCCACCCGTTCCGCCTCATGCGCCCCGGAGTGGTGCTCGACCGAATAGGTGCCCGCGTAGCCCGAGGCCGCGAGTTTCCGGATCGTCTCCTTCGCCACCGGCAGACTGTTCGCCGGAATGTGCGTATGCATCGCATAGGATATCGCGACCGCCTGCCCCTTCTCCGGCTCGTCGAAAAAGTTGGTGAAGTGATACAGGTGGCCGTAGGCGGGCGAGTCCACCGCCGCGCGGACACGCTCGAGGTACGCCGGCACCCGGTCCCAGCCCCAGTGGTTCTCCGGGCCGATGCGCATGCCGAGATTGCCGCAGATGGCGCAGTACTCGCGGTAGGTGGCGACAATCCAGTCGAACGCCTCTTCGGTCATGGTGTGGCCATCCTTGCCGCCGAAGTCGATGCGGATCGTCTTCGCGCCCAGCAGATGCGCGGCCTGGATCGTCAGCAGCATCTGCGCCTTGTTCGCCTGGCGCTTCTCCGGCGTGTCGACCCAGACGCAGGGACCGTCGACACAGAGGTTGGCCAACTGGATCCCGCGGGCATCCATGGCCTGCCGCACCTTGCGGATGAAGGCGTCGTCGAGCGTGGGAATGAACCCCGTCCAGATGTCCGCCCAGTCGAGCTGGTGACGGTACTTCAACGCGTCGAGATAGCCGAAAACGTCGCGGACCCCTTCTCCCAGCATGCCGTGGAAGGAGTACGACGCCAGCGAAATCTTGTATTCAGCCATGATGGAACCTCCGAATAAAATGTGCAAACGTCCCCGTTGTACGCAGAATCTGCGCGAAAGTCAAGCGGAGGAAAATGCCGGCCCGCGTTCAGGGTGCGCGTAAAAATAGTTGACGCGCAGAGTAGCAAGGGTTCAGTATTCAGTGCGGCCTCTGGCCGGCTTTGCCGGGCCAGTTGGATCGAGTAGGAGACTTGCAGAGCATCTGCGCCCCGGCCGTCTGGTTTACCCCCATGAAGCTTTGTCGCGAGCTTTGTCTCAAACTTTGTCGGATGCTCGAGATTCGGCAGAGGCATGCCGACGTTGTCCATGAAGCGCATAGCCTCCCAAGGCACAAGGGGCGCAAACCTGCCACGGCTCCCTTCATTGTGCCCCCGACTCGGCGTCTGAAGCCGCACTGGACCCCGCCGTCCCCGGCGGCAGGCGAAAAGAGCAGCCGCCTCAACCTTCCAATTCTCAACGGCGGAGGACCGCCGAGTCCATTTCGTCCCTGTGCACCCGCCCCCTCGGCCTCCGGCAAATAGAACGAACTGGACCCCGCCGTCCCCGGCGGTAGGCGAAAAGAGCAGCCGCCCCGACCTTCCATTTCTCTACGGCGGAGGACCGCCGGGTCCATTTCGTCCCTTTGCGCGAGATGAATAATGGCGCCCTTTCGGCTTCCAAACGGCGCGGCAACGAAGTTGACGTGACCCCGGCGTTCACCGCAGCGACGATTCGAGGAGCGTCTTCAACGACTGCTCCAGCGCATCCAGTTGAAACACCTTGATCCGGTTGGTCTCGCGCAGCTTGTCGAGCCCCTTCGCACGGTCCATGCAGCACATGATGTAGAAGTGCCGCTCGCCGGCCAGGAGACGGGCCATCTCGTCGTACTTCTTCAGAATGTTGCCCGTTTTGACTTCGAAGAAGTAGAAGGTCTGGTTGACCAGCAGCACGGCGTCGATCTCCGCGCGGTACTGGGACTTGCCGTCCGGTCCCGGCCGGGTCATCGCGACATTCTGGACGATCTTGTACTTCATCTTCTGCCGGGCCGACACCTCCGTCATCACCTTGCGGATCAGATAGAGCGCGATCTCCTCGCCCCAGAAGCCCGTGATGTAGTGCTGCTTGGCATTGCCCACCTTGGGCGTCACGACAAAAGCCCCGGGCTCCTCGTAATACTCGATGATGTCCTTCTTGCCCAGCACGTCGCAGAGCGAGCGCATCCGGTCCCGGTCCATGTCGCCGTAGGACTTGTAGGGAAAGGCGAAGCGGGCCCGGTCGGCCAGATTGTGGCGGAGCGACTTCAGAAAGGGAAACGAGATGGTCCGCGAAGCCCAGATCTGCTTGGCCAGATTGTAGGTCTCCGATTCGTCGTTGTACTTCAGTCCCTGCGTCTTGTAGCCGCACGCCTGCAGATAGCCGACGAGTTCCCTCTGGGCGGATGCATCCAGGGTGGCGGCTGCAGCCGTTTGCGCTTTCGTCATGCGCGGGACCAGCGGGAGGGGCATGCCTGGGGCCGGCGCGGGACGTGGTGCCGGCGGCGCCTGCACCGCCGTGGCCCTTGGGGGCCTGGGCTTCGGGGGCGGAGGGGGCGTTGTCACGACGGGGACAGCCGCCGCCGGGCGCTTGCCCTCCAGGACCGCGGCAATCCGCTCCAAGGCGTTCGCGATGCGAAACAGGACCTTGAGCTGTTCATTCGCTTCCATCTGATCTCCCTTGTGGGTTTCGCGCACGTGCGCGGGATTCGACCGCTTCAAGCGACGGGCTTACGCCCCCGCGTACTGCGCCAGAATCGGCGCGATCGCCACGGCAAAGGGCGTCCGCTGTCCGAGGCCCAGCCGCTCCAGCCGCTCCGAGTCGAGGTGGCAGTTCTTCGGCCGCGGCGCCCCCGCGGGCGGGTGAGCGTCGGCCACGAGCCGCGCAACATCGAAGCGAAGCTGCGGGCCCATCGCCAGCGCCATGTCGTACTTGGTCATGGGCTCCGCACCGCTCCAATGGTAGATGCCGTCCAGGTCGTTCTCCCGGAGATGCCGCGCCGCCATCTGCCGCAGCAAGACGGCCAGATCGGACGTCAGCGTCGGGTAGCGCGTCGCCCAATGCTCCATCGTGAGCGTTCCAGTCCCGGCGCGCGCACCGAGCATGTTCTGCGCCAGGACCGTGACGGCCGACTCGGCCAGGCTCTCGCAGGGACCGTACAGAATCGGCACGCGCAGCACGGCCGCGGCACCGCCGGCCGCCAAAATGGCCCGCTCGCCATCCAGCTTGCTCTGGCCATAGGCGTTGATCGCCTGCGTGGGGTCGTCGTGACGGTACGGGGGCTTCGTGCCGTCGAACACGTAGTCCGTGGAGAGGTAGATCAGAAACGCGCCGTGGGCCTTGGCCCATTGCGCGATGACCCCGGTCGCTTCGACATTCAGCCGCTGCGTCCCAGCCGGATCCTTCTCGCTCACGTCCGGCCGGCGCTCCGCCGCGGAGTGGATGATGAGCCGCGGCGACATCCGGCGCAGAAAATCGGGCAGCCGCGCCGTGTCCGCCAGATCGATGCGTTCCAGGCCGGGGCCGGTCCGGCTCCACGCCGTCCCCGTCACCTGCCAGTCATCGACGGCACGGCAGCATTGAAAGAGAGGCCGCCCCAGCAGCCCCGTCGCACCGGTAATCAACAGCTTTGTCTTTGTCATAATTCACTGTCTGTTGTCTCTTCATAGCGTTGTTTTGCTTTTCAACATAACGCAATCCGTTATTTTGCGATAAGCGCTTGCGCAAAATAAGACCGGTATCTGGATAAGTCAAGTATGGGTCAAGTTATCAGTCAACCGGCTCTTGTTCGTCACTTCCGCTCAATATTTTAGGCCCTCTCAAGCCAAATTGAAAGCAGTATGTCAGAACATTATTTCATGGCCAACCGGAGGGGCATGGCGTAGAATTCCGGCCTGGTCATTCGAGAGGTTAACGCACATGCACATTCTGGTCACCGGCGGCGCCGGCTATATTGGCAGTCACACGGTCGTCGAGCTGCTCTCCCGCGGCGACGAGGTCACCATCGTCGACAGCCTGGTCAACAGCAAGCCCGAAGCCGTCCGGCGCATCGCGGAACTGGCCGGGCGCAGCCCCGTCTTCCACCAGGTCGATCTGCTGGACCGCCCGGCGCTGGACGCCGTCATGGCCGCCCGTCCCGTCGATGCCGTCATCCACTTTGCCGGGCTCAAGGCCGTCGGTGAATCGGTGTCGATCCCCCTCCGCTACTACCGGAACAATCTGATCAGCACCATCGAGCTGATCGGCTCGATGAACGCGCACGGCGTCAAGAACCTGGTCTTCAGTTCGTCGGCGACCGTCTACGGCGTTCCCGAGACGGTGCCGATCCGCGAAGACTTTCCGCTGAGCGCAACCAACCCCTACGGGCGGACGAAGCTCATGATCGAAGAGATGCTCCGCGACATCCACCACGCCGACCCCGCGATGGGCATGGCCATCCTCCGCTACTTCAACCCCGTCGGCGCCCACATCAGCGGACGCATCGGCGAGGATCCGAACGGCATTCCCAACAACCTGCTCCCCTTCGTCTCGCAAGTCGCCGTCGGCAAGCTGAAGCAGTTGCGCGTCTTCGGCAACGACTACCCCACCCCCGACGGGACGGGCGTCCGCGACTACATCCACGTCGTGGATCTGGCGCAAGGGCACCTGGCGGCGATCGACCGGCTCGGCGGGCATCCCGGGGAATTGATCACGGTCAACCTCGGCACCGGCCACGGCTACAGCGTGCTCGACATGGTCCACGCCTTCGAGAAGGCCAGCGGACGCCCCGTTCCCTACGCGATTTCGCCGCGCCGCCCCGGCGATGTCGCGACCTGCTATGCCGATCCCGCCTTTGCGCGCGAAGCGCTCGGGTGGGAGGCCCGGCGCGGCATCGACGCGATGTGCGCCGACGCCTGGCGCTGGCAGTCGATGAATCCGCAGGGCTACGCCGAAGGGTGAGCGCTGGCCGGCACCAGGCAGGCGAGGAGTAGGTCCAGCGCGCGGTGGACAGCCTGTTCGCGCACGCCGGCGCGGTCGCCGGCAAAGACGTTGCGTTCGACGCGGGTTTCGCCGGCGCCGGCCACCGCAATGAAAACCAACCCCACCGGCTTCGACGGCGTTGCGCCGCCGGGGCCCGCGATGCCCGTTGTCGCGAGACCCCAGTCGCTCTTCAGCCGGTCGCGTATCCCCTCGGCCATGACCGAGGCGCAGGATGCGCTGACCGCACCCTCCGTTTCGAGCAGCGACTCCTCCACGCCCAGCAGCGTCTGCTTGACGGCGTTCGCGTAGGCCACGATGCCGCCGCGAAAAACCGCCGATGCCCCCGGGACATCCGTCAGGCGCGCGGCAATCAGGCCGCCAGTGCACGACTCGGCGCAGGCGAGGCTCTGCCCCGCCCGCGCCAGCCGTTCGATGATCTGTTCGCTCCCATTCATTCCTACAGCGTCTCGATTACAGCCATGGGCTGCCCCTTGGTCACCACGGCCCCGTGCTCGACCAGGAACTTGACGATCTTGCAGTTCTTCGCGGCCTTGATGCTGTTGAAGAGTTTCATCGCCTCGACGACGCAGACGGTGTCGCCGGCCTTGCAGGTCGCACCCGCCTCGGCGAAATTCGCCTTGCCCGGGCCGGGGGTCCGGTAGAAGGTGCCGTTCAAGGGAGCGTTGATCGTCTCGCCCGCGGGAACCGCCTCGGCGGCGGGCGCAGGTTTGGCGGCGGGGGGTTGCGGCGCGGCGGCGACCGGCGGCGCATCCGCCGGAAGGGGCTCGCACGGGCCAAGCGCCGCTCCGCCCATCTGGCGGAAAAGCCGGCTCAGCGTACGACCGATTTCGGCGAAGCGCAAGGTATCGTCGTCGGCAGCAGCCGGCACGGCCGCGGCCGCAGGCGGCTTTTCGGCAGCAGGCGCCTGGGCCTTCTGCTCCAGCTCGGCCGGCGACGGCGGACGCTGGTCGACCGGGAGCGCACGCCACTTGAAGTAGCCCAGCGCCACTTCGGGAAAGATGCAGTAGGAGAGGATGTCCTCCTCGGCTTGGACGAGCTTGGCGTCCAGGCCGCTGGCGGCCTCGGCCAGGCCGGGCTTGAGCAGGTCGGCCGGGCGGCAGGTGACGGGCTTTTCGCCGCCGAGGATCTTCTTCGCCCACTTCGGATCGATGGGGGCGGGCGAACGGCCATAGAGGCCCTTCACGTAGTCGCGCGTCTCCTGCGGCACCATGCCGTAGCGCTCGCCGCCGATGACGTTGAGCACTGCCTGGACGCCGATGATCTGGCTGGTGGGAGTGACGAGGGGC
Organism: uncultured Lentisphaerales bacterium; assembly: GCA_964592855.1. Classification (GTDB taxonomy): domain Bacteria; phylum Verrucomicrobiota; class Kiritimatiellia; order RFP12; family JAAYLN01; genus JAAYLN01. The sequence goes on along the minus strand of CAZQKI010000002.1, from coordinate 8,961 downwards.
GGATAGCCCATGTCGGCGCGGACGCGGGGGAGCTCCTTCAGCACCTCGTCCAGCCGGTCCAAAGCCCCCTGCTGCTGCAACTGCGAGCGGAGGTTGGAGATCATCCCGCCGGGAATGTGGTGCTCCAGCACGTTGACATCGACAAAATCGACGATGCCGTGATCGGGCTCGCGCAGGGGCTTGAGCTTGCGGAAGTACTGGTTCACCTCATGGATGGCGTCCATGTCCAGTCCGGTGTCGTAACCAGCCGCCTTCAACACGGCGTTGATGGTTTCGACAGCCGGCTGCGACGCGCAGCCCGACATCGAGGCCACGGCACAGTCGACGGCGCCGGTGCCGGAGCGCACCGCGGCGAGATAGGCCGCGACCGCCATGCCGCTGGTCATGTGGGCATGCAGCTGAACCGGAATCTTCACGCCGGTGGTCAGCGCCGACGTCAGTTCCTCCGCCGCCGACGGCGTCAGGATTCCCGCCATGTCCTTGATGCAGATCGAATCGGCGCCGAGCGCCTCCATCTCCCGGGCCAGCTTCACGTAGGCTTCAACCGTGTGGACGGGGCTGAAGGTGTAGCTGATCGTCCCCTGTGCATGCGCGCCGACGGCCTTGACGGCGCGGATCGCCTGTTCGAGGTTGCGCGTGTCGTTGAGCGCGTCGAAGATGCGGAAGATGTCGATGCCATTGGCCGCGGCCAGCTCGACAAAGCGCTTGAGCACATCGTCGGGATAGTTGCGGTAGCCCAGGATGTTCTGTCCGCGCAGCAGCATCTGCAGCGGCGTCTTGCAACGCGCCTTGATGAGGCGGAGACGCTCCCAGGGATTCTCGCGCAGGAAGCGGAGGCAGACGTCGAAGGTCGCCCCGCCCCAGCACTCGAGCGAATAGTAGCCGGCGCGGTCGATCACGTCGATGACCGGCAGAATGTCGTCCATGCGCATGCGCGTCGCCCAAAGGGACTGATGCGCATCGCGGAGCGTGGTGTCGGTCACATGAATGCGGGGACGCACCGCGGAGGCGGTGCCGTCAACCGGCTGGATCTTTGTTACTTTTTTTGCCATGGTGGAAAATCTTTACGGATGAACGAAATGGCCGGGGCGCGCTCAGCGCCCCATCGCCGCGAATTTGTCGTAACGCTGCGCAACCAGTTGCTCGACCGGCAGGCTCAGCAGGGGCACCAGCGCCGAAAGGACGGCCGACTTGACCGCCTCGATCGCCGTCTTCGGGTCCACGTGCGCACCCCCGGCGGGCTCGGGAACGATCGTGTCGATGATGCCCAGCTTGAGCAGCTCGTCGGAGGTGATCTTCAGCGCCGCGGCCGCCTCGGGAGCCTTCTTGCCGTCGCGCCACAGGATCGAAGCGCAGCCTTCCGGCGAAATGACCGAGTAGACGGCGTTCTGAAGCATCAGCACGCGATCGCCCACCGCAATGCCCAGGGCGCCGCCGCTGCCGCCTTCGCCCGTGACGACGACGACATAGGGGGTGCGCAGGGTGGCCATGACGGTCAGGTTGCGCGCGATCGCCTCGGCCTGGCCGCGGGCCTCGGCGTCGAGGCCGGGGTAGGCGCCGGGGGTGTCGACCAGGCTGACGACGGGGAGCCCGTACCGCTCCGCCAGCTTCATCAGCCGCATCGCCTTGCGGTAGCCTTCGGGGTTGGCCATGCCGAAGTTCGAGGCGATGTTCTCCTCGACCGTCTTCCCCTTCTGGTGGCCGATCAGCATGACGCGGAGGCCGCCCAGGGTGGCGAAGCCGCCGATGATGCCGCGGTCGTCGCCGAAGAGGCGGTCGCCGTGCAGCTCGACGAAGTCGTCGCAGCAGCCCGCGATGGTGTCGCGGATGGTCGGCCGCTCGGCGTGGCGCGCCAGCTGGACCGTTTCCCACGGCGTGAGCTTCTGGCCGCGCTTCGCCGCCAGCGGCGCCGCCGACCGTACCGTGAGCTTGGGCTGCCTGGGACGGTAGTACTTCATCACGTTGACCAGCCAGGCCTTCATCTCCTTGCGCGGAACAATGCTGTCGAGGAAGCCATGCGCCTCCAGGTATTCCGCCGTCTGGAAATCGTCCGGCAGCTTCTGCTTGATGGTCTGCTCGATCACCCGGCGGCCGGCGAAGCCGATCAGGCTCTTGGGCTCGGCGATGTTCAAGTCGCCGACCATGGCATAGCTGGCCGAGACGCCGCCCGTCGTGGGATCCGTGAGGACCGAGAGGTAGGGCAGGCCCGCCTCCTGCAGGCGGGCGATCCCCGCGCAGGTCCGCGCCATCTGCATCAGGGAGACGATCCCCTCGTGCATCCGCGCCCCCCCCGAGGCCGACACCAGGATCAGCGGCAGACGCTTGGCCAGCGCCGCCTCCGAGGCCAGCAGGATGCGTTCGCCGGTCCCGCTGCCCAGGCTGCCGCCCATGAAGCGGAAGTCCATGACGCCCAGGACGACGGGCATTCCGCCCATCGTCGCGGTGCCGGTGACGACCGCCTCGCCAATCCCCGTCTTGACGGCCGTGGCTTTGGCCTTGGCCGCATAGGTTCCACTGTCATCCGAAAAATTCAGCGGATCGTTGAAACTCACCGCTGCGTTCAGTTCCAGAAAAGACCCGGCATCTGTCAAAAGGTCAATGCGTTCACGGCAGCTCAGCCGCTCGTGCGCATTGCACTTGGGACAAACCTGGAGGTTCTTCTGCCAGACGGAACGATCGACATGGCCCTTGCATGCGGGACAAACGGCCCACAGCTCGTTGCTCTGTCGAATCTTCACTTCGTTTTTGCGCTCGGTCAACCAAGCCATCAGTACCTTCTCCTCCGTGCAGCGGATTAAGTCCGGCACGATTTTTGGGTTTCATCCTAGCAGAAACACGCACGAAAGACTAGTCGTTCGTTTCGGCGGGGCAAACGCGGGGCAAACGCATGCACATTCTCCTTGCATCCGGCACACGGCTCAGCCATCATTTCCGCTTATTGGCGCCTGTTCTCGAATTGCATACCCGATCGGAGCGACTGTGGCTTCTTCCTATCTTCAGCAGCAACTTACTCAACTGGAATTCAAGCGTCTCGGCGAGGCGGGGCCGGCTGGGCTCGTCTCGCTTTCGGTGCCGATCCCGCGCGGCGGACAGGTCGTCCCCCACAGCGTCGCGAATCGCAGCAGCTACAACCAGGAGCTGGGCAACTGGCCCGGTGCGGCGCCCGGCAATCCCCGCCGCGCGCTCATCATCGCCGACAACGCGGGCGAGGCCCCCGCCAGCCTCCGCCTGACCGCCAACGGTGCCCCGGCCGTCGCGCCGCCGCCGCAGGCCGGCATGCTTCCGATCCGGCGCAGCCCGGATCCGTTTTTCGTCTGGGAACAGCACGCGCTCGGGATCACCTGGGGCGGCGTCACGGCGCAGATTGCCATGGGGCTGCGCACCCAGGGCGGAGTGCATTGGTGGGAGGCGTGCCGGCTGGTCGTTGTGGAGCGTACCCCCGGCTGCACCGTCGTCGAGATGGGCGGGGCGATCCCCGTGGATGCCTACGGCGCCGAAAGCTTCCGGGAGCACCCGGGCTTCACAAATCCCCACCTGCACAAGCACAACTGGCTCAACGGCCACATCTACGCCCGCCTGCATGCCAACGGCGTCTGCGAAATCTTCGCCCACCACATCAACAGCAAGTTCTCCGACGACGGCGCCGCCTTCGACGATGTCGTGCCGGTCATCGGGTTCCGGTGCGGCGATGCCGACCCGGCCGGGTTCAACGGACTCGGCCTCTGGGACGGAAGCCGCGAGGCGTTCGACTTCGGCCCGGTGGCATTCGACGCCTCGGAAGCGTCGGCGCTGGCGACCCCCGGCCAGCCCGGCCGGATGGATGCCGAGGACGGGTTTCTGGTGTGGCAGCCGTATGAAGGCGCCGAGTTGTACAGCGGCATGCGCTTGCACGCCGAGAAACGCGATCCCTTCATCCTCCGCTCCCGGGAGCACCGCTTTCTCCGCGGCATGGCCCGGACCATCCGCTTCCGCTTCAGCTTGAATCCCGTGCGCTCGCCGCGTCTCGCGCGGTACGTGGCCCCCGCCTGGTGGTACGGCGCCTGCGAGGAGTTCTGGGCGGGACCCTGGCTGCCCGTTTCCAACACGTACGACCGGCTGTTGGACGGCGTGGCGACATTCGCCAAGCAATACACACATGCGGGGGGCTTCGAAGACGGCAACATCCCGCGGGGGCTGAGCTATGTGGAAGGCTCCGATCGCCCCGAGCCGGGATGGGAGGGCGAGGCGCCCTACGGGCTGTTCCTCCAGGCCTGGCGGACGGGCGATGCCCAGGTGTACGACACCGCCATGCGGGCCGCCTGGTTCTTCACCGATGTCATCATCGACCACGCCGCCAAACAAGTGCGCATGCACGGGTTTCCGCCCAACGCCTTCGCGCTGCCAATGGCGCGAATCCTCGCCTCGATCGGCGCCTGGCTGGAGACGGGCGATCCCTATCTCATCGACGCCGCGCGGGCCGTGATTGAAACCGCCCATTGGACCGAGAAGAACAGCTGGCCGCGCCTGGCGGTCGGGCGCGATGCGTGCTACCTGCGCGGGGCCGTCCTGCTCTATCGCTACCTCGGCACCGACCGCTATCTCGAAATTGCCCGCGAGGGGATCGGCCACGTCCTGACCAGCCAACTCGAGGAGGGCGCCTTCGGCGACCAGGGGGGCGGCGCCCGGATCCACCAGTACAGCAGCTACGTGGTGAAGCCGTGGATGGCCTTCATGGCCATCGGCGGCGTGCTGGACTATCTGGAGCTGTTTCCCGACGATCAACCCGCCCTGGCCGGCGTGCGCCGGATGGCCGACTGGCTGATGCGCGAACGGTATCTGCACGACAACGGCCTCACCGGATGGACCTATCAGCACGCCTACGACGGCAGGCGCGAATTCAGCGATCTCAGCACGGGCAAGGTCTTTCCGCTCAAGACGCCGGAGGGGCCGCTCTGGCACGTGGAATACCTGTCGCGCTTCCTCATGTTCTGCACCCTCAGGTTCAACGATCCGGCCTACTTCGAGGCCTGGCTCGAAAACGGACAGGTACGCCACGATCAACCTGAACGCGGCGGCGACCACAGCGTCGCCCAGACGCTGCAGTACGTGCCGCGCCTGCAGGCCTGGCTCTGGCGCGCTACCGCGGATGAAACCGGCGTCCACGCCCGGCCGACGTGGGTCGGACCGCACACGCCTGAGCAGGCGGTCATTCGCGGCCCCGCCGGCGACATCGCGGTGGGTTGGCAGGATGGTAAGGCCATCGCCCGTGGCACTGGCATCCGCTTCTGCAGTGCCGAAGTATGCGAGTTGACCCAATAAACTTTGTCGCAAGCTTTGTCGCGAACTTTGTCGGCGATGTGAACAACAAGGCAGGTCGGGCAGCACGTTTCACACGGGTTGTTTGCATGCTTTACGCCGCTTCAACGGGCGAGGCCGCCCGTTCTCCCAACGCCTGTCCATTCTCCAGACGCTCGTGTCCTCCAAACCTGGTCGACAAAGCTCAAGACAAAGCTCGCGACAAAGATGAGCAGGAGGCGTAAGGAATGGCCGGAGGAAATCGTGCTCCGCTATCGTCGCCCGTTCTCGTCCACCGGAAAGAGGAAGAATCGGATAACGATAGCGGGCGTCGAGAACGGTTGACGATTGAGCGGGCGCGGGCCACTTACTTCCCTTCCGCTTGGCGCGGACGTGGAAGCTGAACGGTTCCGCTCTGGCTTTCTGCCGTTAAAGGATCGTATATGTTCTTTGTCTTCAAGGTGTTGTATCAACTAACTCCTAACGCCAAATTCAGGCGGTGCCCGCAACCTAGTCGAACCGTACAGGTTCCGGTTATAGGACAACTTGAATTAATCGCTGTTGTTGGTTTGTAAGGCACTACTGCGCGACACGCAAAGAACTGGACCACGCCGTCCCCGGCGGTAGCGAATGAAACCGTCGTTCCGGTGTCCTGGTCGCTACGGCGGAGGACCGCCGGCTCCACATCCTCCTATTGCGCGACAAGGGAAGAACTGGACCCAGCCGTCCCCGGCTGTAGCGAATGAAGCTGTCGCTCCGGCGTCCTATTCACTACGGCGGAGGACCGCCGGCTCCACATGCTCCTGTTGCGCGACAAGGAAAGAACTGGACCCCGCCGTCCCCGGCGGTAGCGAATAAAGCTGTCGCTCCGGCGACCCATTCACTACGGCGGAGGACCGCCGAGTCCACAGCATCCTGTTGCGCGACACGGGAAGAACTGGACCCCGCCGTCCCCGGCGGTGGCGAATAAAGCGGTCGCTCCGGCGTCCTATTCACTACGGCGGAGGACCGCCGGCTCCACAGCCTCCTGTTGCGCGACACGGAAAGAACTGGACCCCGCCGTCCCCTGCGGTGGCGAATGAAGGCGTCGTTCCGGCTTCCAGAAGGTCCGCGCCTACGGCTGGCTCACGTCGAGGAACAAACAACCCGCGCTTGCCGCGATCCGCAAGACGCTCGGCGTGCAGCCACCACCCTCGCCGCCGGAAACGGATCGGAACATTTGGACGCCCGTATCCTGCATCGACTAAGCGGTTGGACCAGCGTAACCGACAAAGTGAAATGTAAGTCACTGTTTGCCTGTCCCCCCCCCGGTCGATTCTTTCCAACCTCCCATTCCGCTCTTCGCTTGTCCCAGTTTCCAGTTTCAAGTTTCCAGTTTCCTTCAAACCCCATAGCGTTGTTGCCTTGCCCCCAGCGCGGTTCCGTTCAACAACATTTCATCTCCCATGCGGCAAAAACCCGCTTGCCACCAATCCGCGGCCGACCTACACTTGCTGAACGAGGGATAAAACGCTATTTGTTGGCGGAACGAGAAATGAACATGATGAGGCGAATTCCGGTGGTGGTTCTCTGTGCGCTGTGCGCGGGGTGCCTGGGTGTCACCACAGAATACGTCCAGAACTCCTCGGCCCTCTCGATGCATGTGAATCAGTTCATGGCGGAGAACAACCGACCGCCGAAAAGCCGTCGTGAACTCTTGCGTTACGAAAAGCAGCAAGGTCTGGAGCCCATAGCATCGTGGTTCACAAGTGTACGTTTCTCGACCAACGAACTCGGATACCTCGTCGTTCACAAACGCAAGGGATGGTTTCTCTGGGAGGAAGGCAGCGGAACCACGACCATGCCCATGAAAAGGGCCGCCAACCAAGCGTCGCAGGCTATCGGCGCGCCTCAGCCTGAACGCTGACGTCGGGGCAAGATCGCCGGTCATCTGTTAAAGCCATATCTAACGCCATACTTTTGTGTTGCTATTAAGTGACTGAACCCCTATCCTACACGCCATGGACAGGACACCGTTCGAATGGGATGCTGCCAAGGACAGGCAGAATCGGCAAAAGCACGGCGTGGACTTCGCCACCGCCCAGTATGCCTTTGCCGACCCCCAGCGTGTGATCTTGGCTGATGAGGAGCACAGCGCCGATGAGGCGCGATACTACTGTGTCGGACGCGTCGGCGACGGCATTCTGACCGTGCGTTTTACGTACAGGAACAACGTCATCCGGATCTTCGGTGCCGGATACTGGCGGAAAGGAAAGCGACACTATGAAGAGCAGAACCACTTACACGGATGAGCCCATGGGCAAGGTTAAGGTGGTGACGGATTTTCTCCCGTCACCGCAGCAACTCGCCTTCAAAGAGAATAACGTCAAGGTCACGATTTCACTGAGCCAGGCCAGTCTGGATTTCTTCAAAGAACAGGCTAGCTTGCACAAGACCGCTTACCAGAAGATGATTCGCAGGCTATTGGATGCATATGCGGTTCAACACATGAAATAGAGGGACCCAACAAGGCGGTGTAGGCGACGGGATTCAGCCGCCTCACCGCCGGACGTTCGCAAGCCTCATTTGATCAACTGCATGACATGCGGTCCGAGCACCAGCAACCCGATGACCCCAGCGCCGATGGCTGAAAGCAGGACCGCCCCCGCCGCAACGTCCTTGGCGTGCTTGACCAGCGGGTGATACTCCGGCGATGCAACGTCTGCCAGGAACTCAAAGGCGGTGTTGAGGGCTTCGGCTGTCCATACGGCCATGACGGCGAGAACAAGCCAGCACCACTCGGCGGGAGAAACGCCGAAGAATAAGCCGGCACCGACAACGGTCACTGTTGCGCACGCGTGGATCCACGCGTTGTGCTGAGACTTCAGCATGGTCCAGATGCCGACGAAGGCAAACTTGAAACTGCGGATGCGACCTGTGAACTGGAACGGCTTGTTCATGCCTTTCCTTGTCTTGCGAACCTATTAATCGTCATTTGGGCCTTACGGGCTCGGGGTTCAATCCAGACACCGGAGACGATAGCCTGAACGGAAGTGGGAGGCAAGCAGGAAACGAGGTTGCGAAAGGAGAAAGAAGGGAACGACCGGAGGAAATCGTGATCCGCTATCGTCGCCCGTTCTCGTCCACCGGAAAGAGGAAGAGTCGGTTGACGATAGCGGGCGACGAGAGCGGGCGACGAGGGAGCAGGCTCGTGCCAGGCTCCGTCCTTCCGCCCGAGCGCGGATAGGGATCAGGAGAAACGACCGATCACCATGATCGTGATTCAAGACGTCTTGTTTTAGGAACTGTGTTCGCATTCTTTACGCCGCTTCAACTTTTAGGATGCCAACTCCTAACGCCTGATGAGGGCGGGGCCCGCAACCCAATAAACCCGCAGATTGACGAATAATGAACCGCAGAATTTCGAAGTCAATTCCGCTCCTTGGCGGTTGTCTTTATCTTTCCTTCATGATTCGGACCTCAATATTCGTCAATCTGCGGTTCGTATCGGGTACCGTTCTGAACAACTTGATATTTTTCGATGTTGCCAGGCCGTAAGGCACAAACGCCTTCTGGCGGGCACGGGCTGTCGGGCACGGGCTTGACTTGACTCCACACCCACTCTAAAATCAACGGCATTTCACCCCGGATCCCCCCCCGTCGCCCCCCGGTCCGGCAAAAGCCGGATGTGCGGGGCGGCCCGCACCG
>CAZQKI010000001.1:91937-96752 GCA_964592855.1 uncultured Lentisphaerales bacterium | reverse complement strand
GCCCGGAGGACCGTCCTACGTCGAGAGCTCCCCCGCTTCCTTGTTCCCTGCGGGTCCGATACGTCCCGCTCTACTTTTTCGGCGCAGTGCTTGATCGTCAACCGTTTTCGTCGTCGTAGTCGTCAACCCGTCGAGCCTCCAAATCGGACGACGACTACGGCGACGACTACGGCGAACGATTGCGCGGGCTCGTAGCGCCCGCGCTACCGCTTCGACCCAGGCGGCGTCAACGTTCCGTTCAGCACGTCGATGAAGCCGGGATAGGAGGTGGCGACGCAGGCCACATCGCGGATGGTCGTCGGCGTCGCCGCCCGCAAGGCGAGCATGGCGCCGGACATGGCAATGCGATGGTCCCCGAACGAATCGACGACACCCCCGCCCGCGATTTGTGCCGCGCCGTGAATGTCCAGACCGTCGGGAAAGGTCTCGACCCGCACCCCGGCCGTCCGGAGCAGCTTGGCCACCGTTTCGATGCGGTCCGACTCCTTGACGCGCAATTCCGCCGCATCGCGGATGCGCGTCACGCCGACGGCCCCGGCGGCCGCCACCGCGAGAATGGGAATCTCGTCGATCAGATTGGCAATCCGGTCCCCGCGGATTTCAACGGCGCGGAGCGGCGAGCCGTGTACCGTGACATCGCCCTGCGGTTCCCAGTCGGCCTCGCGCAGCGGCGACAGCTCGATCCGAGCCCCCATCTCCCGCAGGACATCGAGAAACGCGCTGCGGGAAGGATTCAGGCCGACCTTGCAGACCGTCACGGATGAGCCGGGGAGCGTGGCCGCCGCGACCAGCCAGAAGGCCGCCGAGGAGGGATCACCCGGGATGCTCCACTCCCGCGCAGCCAGGGCGAGCGGTCGTCCGCCGCTGCCCTGCAGGGTCACCTGCCGCCCCTCGCAGGCGATGGGCAGGCCCAGCGCCCGGAAGAGCCGCTCGGTGTGATCGCGCGAAGGGGCCGGCTCGATCACGCGCGTCGTACCATGCGCGCGGAGCCCCGCCAGCAGGATGGACGACTTGATCTGCGCCGAAGCGACCGGCGAAGCATAGTCGATGCCCGCCAAGTTCCCGCCGCAGATGCGAAGCGGGGCACGACCATCCGGCCCTTCCGCATCGGCCCGGGCGCCCATCTGCCGCAACGGGTCGAGAATGCGCCGCATCGGCCGCGATTGAAGCGAGGCGTCGCCAAAGAGCCGCACGTCGATCGGAAAGCCCGCCACGAGGCCGGCCAGCAGGCGGGTGAGCGTGCCGGAGTTGCCCATGTCGAGATCCCGGCCCGGCGCCCGCAGCACGCCGTCCGTCCCGTCCACCACCACCGTCGTTCCCTGGCGCCGGATGCCGGCGCCCAGCGCCTGCATCGCGTCCAGCGCATGCAGACAGTCCTCGCTGTCGAGATAGCCGTGCAGGACCGACCGGCCCGTGGCCAGTGCGCTCAGCATGGCCAGACGATGCGAAATGCTCTTGTCGCCCGGCACATGCAAGGTGCCGTGCAACTGCCGTACGGGGGAGATGCACCAATCCATGAAATTTTTCCTAGATGATTTCGAGGTAGCTGCCCAGGTAACGGAACTGATCGAGTTCCGTTCCCAGTTCCGCCACCAGCTGCATGAAGGCCGGCGAATAGACCGGCGCGTCCACCTCGACGTAGAACATGAAGGCGAAGTTGGATCCGGGTATGGGGCGGCTCTCCAGCTTGACCATGTTGATGCCGAGCGCATAGAAGCGCACCAGGACGCGGTAGAGGGCGCCGGGCTTGTTGGGCAGTTCCATCAGCATGCTGGAACGGTTGGCGCCGGGATAGATCTCGAGCGGACGCGTGATGCAGACGAAGCGCGTATAGTTGCCGTCGTTGCCCTGCACCCCGTCCGCCAGCACCGCAAGCCCGTAGTGCTCCGCGCACGACTTCGAGGCGATCGCCGCGACATCGCCGCGCTCCGACTCCGCCACGCGCTTGGCCGCCAGGGCGGTGTTTTCGCAGGCGGTGATCTTCACGCCCTTGAGGGTGGCCAGGTAGGGCGCGCACTGCATCAGCGCCTGCTCGTGCGAGAAGATCTCCTTCACCTGCGCCAGCGCCGTGCCCGGACGGGCCAGCAGCGCATGCGCGACTTGCAGCCGCGCGGCGCGGACGATCTTCACGTCGTACCGCCGCAGCAGGTCGTAGATCTGCGTGACCGATCCGGCCTGGCTGTTTTCGATCGGCAGCACGCCGTACTGGCACAGGCCGCTCGACACCGCCTGGAAGACGCCTTCGAAGCTGCTGCTGTAGAGGATCTCGGGCATCACGAACAGCTTGTCGCAGGCAATCTGCGAAAAGGCGCCGTCGGTGCCCTGGCACGAGACCACAGCACGCTCCGGGAACAGCTTCGGGGTGGACGCGATGGCGCGGCCGATCTCCTCGACGATCGGCGCGGATTGGATGGACAGCCGGTGCTGATAGCTCCGGCTCACATCCATCAGCATGGAAAAGATGCCGCGCATCATCGTCTCGAACTCCGCTCCGGCCAGCGTGGAAACACGGGCCAGCAGTTGCCGCTCGCGGGCGGCATCGAGCACGGGGAGGCCCTGGGTCTTCTTCTTTTGCGCGACTTCGGCCACGACCTGCAACCGCTGTTTGATCAGTTCGATCAGTTCCGCATCGATCCGGTCGATTTCGCTACGGTGGGATTCCAGTTCAGTATTCATAAGGCTTCCTTGCATTCACGACCTTGTTTCAGCAAGCGTCGCAGCGTGTCGGTATCAGACTGCTCCAACGCCTCGCGGTACAACGCCAGCGTGTCCGTCAGCATGTCGAGTTCCCGCAGCAGGTTGTCGCGGTTGGCGATGAACAGCGCGCTCCACAACTCCTCGTCCAGACGCGCCACCCGCGTCAGGTCGGCAAAACTCCCTGCCGAGTAGCCGCGATGCTCCAGCGCAAGCGGGCTTTGCACGTAGGCGTTCGAGACGACATGCGCCAGCTGCGAGGTCAGCGCGATCACGCGGTCATGGTGTTCCGCCGTGGTGAAGATCACGCGGCCGAAGCCGATCGCGAGGAAGATCGACTCGGCGGCCTGCCGCCGCGCCGCGTCCGCTCGGTCGTCGGGAACCAGCAGCATGCTGGCCTTGCGGAAGAGCGTCGGCAGGGACGAGGCGAAACCGGAGCACTCGCGTCCGGCCATGGGATGCCCGCCGATGAAGGTGAAGCCGTGCCGCCGCGCCAGCGCGAAGCCGGCTGCGCAGATCGTCCGCTTGACGCCGCAGCAATCCACGACCAGCGCATCCCGGCGGACGTGCGGCGCAACATCCTCCAGCACCGTCAGCGTCGCCTGCGGCGGCAGCGCGACGAGGAGCAGATCGCAGGCGCCATACTGCTCTGGCGTCAGCAGGCCGTGCAGCACGCCGGCGGCCAGCGCGGCCTCGCGCGTCCCCGCATCGCGATCCCAGCCCAGCAGACGGCGGGCGGAATCCTCCGCAAACGCCTTCGCAAACGAGCCCCCGATCAAGCCCAGGCCGATGATGCCGATGGTCATGCGCGAAGCGCCTCCCGAACCCGCTGCACGCGCCGGGCCAGATCGTCGAACTGCACCGGAGTCAGCGACTGCGCCCCGTCGCAAAGCGCGTTCTCGGGGGCATTGTGCACCTCGATGATCAGGCCGTCAGCTCCGGCCGCCACGGCGGCCAGGGCCAGCGGGGGCACCAGGCGCGACAGGCCGCTGGCATGGCTCGGGTCGACGATGACCGGCAGATGGCTCAGTTCCTTCAACACCGGGACGGCAGAAATGTCGAGCGTGTTGCGCGTATAGGTTTCGAACGTGCGAATGCCGCGCTCGCACAGGATGACGTTGGGGTTGCCCCCCGCCAGCACGTACTCCGCGCTCATCAGCAGCTCCTTCAACGTGTTGGCCAGCCCGCGCTTGATCAGAACCGGCTTGTGCGTCAGGCCCAGCTCGCGAAGCAGATCGAAATTCTGCATGTTGCGCGCGCCGACCTGGATGACGTCGACGTCGGCGAACAGGTCGAGATGGTTGATGTTCATGATCTCCGAGACGATCGGCAGGCCCGTCTCGGCCTTGGCCTGCTTGAGCAGCTCGAGTCCCTCGGCCTGCAGCCCCTGGAAATCGTAGGGGGAGGTGCGCGGCTTGAAGGCGCCGCCCCGCAGCATCGTCGCCCCCGCAGCCTTCACGCGGCGCGCGACCTCGAGGATCTGCCCGGACGACTCGACGGAACAGGGGCCCGCGATCATCGCGAAATGGCCGCCCCCGATCTGCGTTCCGCCGACCGTGATCACGCTGTCCTCGGGATGAAACTTGCGGTTGACGGTCTTGAACGGCTCCGAGATGCGGATGACCTGATCGACGATCTCCAGCCCCTCGATGCAGTGGACATCGACCTTGGTCGTGTCGCCAATGACGCCGAGGATCGTCTCGAACTCCCCTTGCGAGAGCTGCGCCTTGAGGTTCTGGCGAACCAGCCAGTCCGTCAGATGATCGATCTGCTTCTTCGAACAATTCTGCTTCAGTTTGATGATCATGACACGTCCAACTCCCCAACAAAAAAGGTTCCGCCGTGTTTCCACTGCAGAACCTCTGATTTCGCGCGCTCGGATGGGATCAATCTGTTTCTACAGTGGAATAGTAAGGCAATCTGCGTAGGCGTACGCATAATACCGATAGCCGCTAAACACTGCAAAGTTGATCTTCATAAATACAGCCTGTGCTGAATGACCCCATTTATACCAATTCGATTGCGGGGTGTCAACCGCGCCCCCGGCAGTTTATAGCGCGACGACTTCACCACGGAGGCACGGAGACAGGGAGGAGAGGTTGCGTGAAGGCGCATCCGCTT
>CAZQKI010000001.1:0-91837 GCA_964592855.1 uncultured Lentisphaerales bacterium | reverse complement strand
TCACCACGGAGGCACGGAGACAGGGAGGAGAGGTTGCGTGAAGGCGCATCCGCTTGCGAAGTATTTGGGCCTGGCCCGGGGCATGTACGTCAGCGGATGCCCCTTCACGCAACACCCTTTGGAGACGGCAGGTATGGGCTGCGTGTGTGCAGGATGGATCGTGTTCCATGCCAGGTGTTCACGCAAATTCAGGATTGGCAGCAACCCCGCTTGTTTCGACTGCAACGGACTGTTGGCCAATCCTGAAATTGCGTGAACCTCCTCTCCCGCACTCCGTGCCTCCGTGTCTCCGTGGTGAGCCTCTGCAGATTGATTCATATTACAGACGCACGGAACCTTGTATCCTCGACCATGCGCTGGAATCGCACCCCCCCCGTAACTGACCACTTACGCAATTTGTATCGCATTTTGACAGTCTCCCGTTTGTTCCGGTAAGATGCGTGATCGGATCGGACGGCTTCTGTCGCCTGGCCCCATCCGCAACACCATGCCATCATCTGTAAAAATCAAGGGCTGGATCACGCTCATGCGTCCGCCGAACCTGCCCACGGTTCCGGGAGATCCCCTCGCCGGATTGTGCCTGGCCGGCGGCATCCCCGGCTGGAACATTCTCGGACTTGCGGTGGCCGCGCTGCTGCTCTACTGCGCCGGGCTCATCCTCAACGATGTCGCGGACATCGCGATCGACCGCCGCGAACGGCCCGATCGCCCCCTGCCCTCCGGCAAAATGACCCGGAAGAACGCGCGGCGCGCGGGTCTGGCCGCCGGCCTGGCGGGCGTCTGCGTGGCCGGTGCGATGGGACTGGCGGCACTCGGCGCAGGTGCAGTGCTCTTCGCCCTCGTCCTCGTCTACACCTTCGTCACGCCGCGCGGCAGCACGATCGGCCTGCTGACCATGGGACTCTGCCGCGCCATGAGCGTCGGACTCGGCATCGCGGCGGCAGCCCCCGCGAACCTGCCGGGTCCGGCGCTGCTCGCCGCAGCCGGCGTGGGCGGATACATCATCGCGGTCTCCTGGCTGGCGGCGGGCGAAACCCGGACCCGGCGCCTGGACGGGCGCCGCTGGGCGCCCCTCGCGATGGCCGCCCTGGTGCTGGGCGGTGTCGTCGCCCTGCGGCACGACGCGCGTCATGTGCTCATCATGCTGGTCATTACCGTCACCGCCGTCATCCGGATCGGACTTCAAACGATCCGCCTCGGCCGGCAGCCGGAGCCGGCGGCCGTGTCCCGGGCGGTCGGCGGCTACATCCGTCTGCTGCTGCTCCTGCAGGCAGCCTTCTGCGCCTCGCAGCACGGAGGCCTGGCCATCGCCGCCGTGCTCATCCTGCTGCTTCCGGTATCGGCTCATCTGGGGAGACGTTTCTATGCCAGTTGAAACCGCACCGAAACGCCTGTTGGTCGTTCAGATTGCCGGACTTGGCTTGAACCTGTCCCGGCGTCCCGAACTGGCAGACGCCTTGTCGGGACTGACCGGCAACCCGCTGCTGCCCCCCTTCCCCGCCTTGACCTGCACCGCGCAGGCCACCTTCCGCACGGCGCACGACCCCGATGTTCACGGCATCGTCGCCAACGGCTGGCTCGACCGCCTCACCCATCGGACGACCTTCTGGGAGCAGTCTGCCGATCTGGTGTCGGGCCCCCGCATCTGGGAGGCCTTGCGTTCGCGCGGGGGCCGGGTGGCGATACTCTTCTGGCAGCAGAGCCTCGGCGAATCGGTCGACAGGCTCATCTCCCCCGCTCCGATCCACAAGCACGGCGGCGGCCTGGTCGACACCTGCTACAGCCGGCCCGAACCCCTCTACCCGTCGCTTGTGCGTCAACTGGGATCGCCCTTCAAACTCCGACACTACTGGGGACCGTTCGCATCGGCCCGGAGCTCCCGGTGGATCGCCCGCGCCACCGCCGCCGTGATGGCCGGGACGTTGGCTGAAGCCCCCGATCTCTGCCTGACCTATCTCCCGGCACTTGACTACGACCTGCAGCGCCGCGGCCCCGGCCATCCCAAATCCGCACAGGCCCTTTGCGCGCTTGCGGGGGACCTGCTGATCCTCCGCGAGTCCTGCGACCGGCATGGCTACGACTTGCTCGCCTGGGGCGACTACGCCATCGCACCCGCGGCGGGCGGTCCGCTGTTCCCGAACCGCATCCTCCGCGAAGCCGGGCTCCTCCAGACCCGCACCATCGGCGGACGCCTCTATCCCGATCTCCATTCCAGCCGCGCCTTCGCAGTCGTCGACCATCAGATCGCCCACATCTACCTGCGCGACCCCGACGCCAGCTCCTGCGTCCGCGACCTGCTGGCCGCGTGCGGCGACATTCAATCCCGCGATTCTCTGCCGGCGCTCCACCATCCCCGCTCGGGCGAACTGATCCTCTCGGCACCGCCCGGCCGCTGGCTGGCCTATCCCTGGTGGAGCCGCCGGCGGGAGGCGCCCGACTACGCCGCCCATGTCGACATCCACAACAAACCCGGCTACGACCCCTGCGAACTCTTCCTGGGGTGGCCTCCGGGAACGGTCACTTTGAACCCGAACCGCATTGGCGGCGTTCATGGTCTTGTGGGAGCGGGACAAGAAGCCTGCTGGCTTTCGACCTGCCTCCGCCCGCAGACCCATTCCCTCCGCTCGCTGGCGGAGGAGACCCGGCGCCATTTGGAGACCCTGAAGTGAAGGCCCGCAACACAACCTTTGTCCAACGCATCACGGTGCCCTACGAATACCCCGTGATCTTCACGCATGCGCTTTTCGACCCGGCCAATCCCGTCTTCGCCAAGCTGCTGAGCCACGCCGGCAAGGGGCCGCACCGGTTCGTGCTCGGCGTCGATCAGGGACTCCTCGCCCCGTGTCCGCAGATCATCGACGATTTCCACCGCTACCTGAAGCACCATCCGGGGCTGACGGACGAGCGGCATCCCCCGGTGCTGGTGCCCGGCGGCGAAGGTTCGAAAAACGGTTGGAACAGCGTCCGCGAGATGATGACCGCCATCGGCAACGCCCATCTCGACCGGCACAGTTTCGTCATCGCCATCGGCGGCGGGAGCCTGCTCGACATCGTCGGCTTCGCCGCCGCCCTCGTCCACCGCGGCATCCGGCTCATCCGGATTCCCACCACCGTCCTGGCGCAGTGCGATGCCGCCGTCGGCGTGAAGAACGGCATGGACGAGCATGGGCAGAAGAATTTCGTCGGCACCTTCGCCCCCCCTTACGCCGTGCTCAACGACCTCGACCTGCTCAAGCAGCTCCCCCCGCGCTACTGGACTGGCGGCATTGCCGAGATCTTCAAGGTCGCCCTCATCAAGGACGCCGCGCTCTTCGCCCGGCTGCGGCGCAGCGCCCCCGCCCTGCGGCGACGGGAGGCCGCGGCGCTCGAGCCCCTCGTCACGCGTTCCGCCAAGATCCACCTCGACCACATCCGCGACGGCGGCGATCCCTTTGAAATGGGCTCGGCGCGGCCGCTCGATTTCGGCCACTGGTCGGCCCACAAGCTCGAACGCCTCTCGCACCACCGGCTCAATCACGGCGAGGCGGTGGCGATCGGCATCGCCCTCGACGTCTGCTACGCCGTCACGCAGGGACTTGTGACGGAAAGCGAGCGCGACGCCATTCTCGACGCCCTGGGCGCCGTCGGGCTGCCGCTTTGGGACGAGGCCTGCGCACAGGAGTCGCCGACGGGCGGGGCGTCGCTGCTCGAGGGGCTGGAGGAGTTCCGCGAGCATCTCGGCGGACGGCTGACCATCACGCTGCCCAGAGGCATTGGCGCACGCGTCGAAGTGAACGACATCGACCGGGAGGCCATGCGGCGGTCCATCGACGTCCTGCAGTCCGCCGCCCGGCAGAGGAGCACCCCATGCGACTGACGCTGAATCTTCCCGACGGATTGCTGGAGGAGGTCATGCAGATCTCCGGCAGCGCCAGCAAGACCGAGACCATCGTGGCCGCGCTGCGCGGGCAGGCCGCGGCCCTGCGCCAGGCCAAGCTGCACGCCCTGCGGGGCCGGGCTCCCCTGCTGCAACCCCGGCCCGCACCGCCCAAGCCCCGGGAGCCTGTCGCATGAACGCGGTGCTGATCGACACGCCGATCTGGCTGGCCTACTTCCGCGACGGCGCAGGCGCCTGGGCCGACGCCGCCGCCGAAGTCCTGGAGCAAGGCGGCGCGGCGACCTGCGGCAGCATCGTGACCGAACTGCTGGCGGAGGCCGCCAATCCCGCCGCCGCGGCGGAGATCGGCGAAGCCCTGCGCGGTCTGACGCAACTGGCCATGACCGACGAAGTCTTCCGCTACGCCGGCGAGCTGGCCGTGGCGCTCCGCGAGGCAGATGTCGTGCTGCCGCTGCCACGCCTGCTTGCCGCCGCAACCGCCACGATCCATCACGCCGCGCTGCTGACGCCTGACGCCCGGCTTCACGCCGCCACGCGCCTCCGTCCGTTGAAGCTGCTTTGCGTTTGAGGAAACCATGAACGAAAAACAAACACACTGGTCGGCGAAAACCGTCCCCCTGCAACTGGACCCCGCCGTCCAGGCCGCCATTCAAGGTCCGTATCAGCCGTTGCTGGAGGAGTGTCTGCGGCTGCACCGGGCCAGCTATCTCGAGCCCGTCGGCCCGTTCCAGCATCCCTGGCAGGATATCGGCGTGGGGTACATGGCCTTCCCCTGCTTCGGGCACTGGGACCTGATCCATGAATGCCTCAATCTCCTCCCATACGCCCCGGAGATGGTCCGGCAGCAACTCAAGATGTACCTGTCATTCATCGGGGAGGACGGCCAGATGCCGGGAACCGTCTACGGGCCGAAAGCCCTGGGCGCCAACCAGACGTGGGATCCGGCGCTCTGGTACGAGCGGGACGGCTGCCATTGGTCGCGCCAGTGGTCGCATCCGCCGCTCTGGCCGCATCTGGTCGAAGACTACTATGCGCAGACGAAGGACCGGACCTTTTTGGCCTTTTGTCTGAAGCAGGGGCTGAAGAACCTGGCCTGGTGGAAAAGCCGGCGGGGCACGCCCGATGGCGGGTTCTTCTACTTCGATATCGTCCGGCGGCTGTGGGAAAGCGGCGTGGATGACGGCGTCCGCTTCATCCAGGCGCCGGCCGAGCCCTGCGCCTGTGTCGACGCCACGAGCCACCTGGCGGGCATGATGATTCACCTGCAGCGCTGGGCTGACACCCTGGGCGATCCCACCGTCGATCTGCGGGGGGACATCCGGGCGGCGGAGAGCCTGGTCCGGAACACGATGTGGGATGAGCGGCTCGGTTTCTTCTTCGACACATGGATGACTGACGGGCGTGTGAAACCCATCTTCAGTTTCGAAGGGTTCTTCCCGCTGCTGGCGCATCTGGCCACCCCGGAACAGGCCCGCCGCCTCCGCGACCATGCGCTCGATCCGCGCACCTTCTTCAGCTATCACCCACTGGCCACGGTCGCGGTCAACGAAGCGACCTTCAAGCTCGACTGCTGGCGCGGTCCGGCGTGGAACTCCATGACCTACTGGATCATGCGCGCCCTGGCCGATTACGGGTTCACCGACGCGGCGGCGACGATCGGGCAGCAAGCGCTCAAGCGGTCGGCGGAAGCCTTCCAGACCTACGGACACATCTTCGAGTTTTACAACTCCACGGGCGCGGCCATCGAACCCCTGGGCCGCAAGGGCTCCCCCACCGGCCCCTGCCGCGATTATCTGGGCCATGCGCCCTTGCTCGCCATGTACCGCCTGTGCCAGGCCGCGACACCAATGGGGTAGGAGCACATTTTTTCGCCACACTTGATCTCACGCTTAGTCGCTTCAATTAGTATGCTGGGTGTTGGGCGGGGGCGAAGTACGGCACGTGTCCTGCGGTTCGTCCTTCGGACTCCCTACGGACGCCATGGCGGCGCGGTGGAGTCCGCCGGACGAAACGAGCCGCAACAAGGAGTGACCATGCTCTATGCCACAGAAAAACAACTGGCAGCTCGCGCCAAGGAACTGGGCGAGAGCGCCGAAGCGGGCGCCTTGCCGGAGTTGGTCAACAAGGAGACCCGCATCGAGGACCAAAAGCATATTCGCACCGTGGACGGCACGCTCGTGCAGTCCGACGGTGAGCGCCGCATCACCGAGTGGTTCGCGTCGCACGGCATCGTCTACCGCTACGACGCCCGCCTGCGTATCATCGAGGGCTTCCAGATCCGCCCCGATTTCTACCTGCCTGAGTACGACGTCTATATCGAGTACTGGGGGATGGACACCCCCCGCTACAAAGCGGGTATGTATCTCAAGCAGGATCTCTATATGCATGCAGGCAAACGCCTGATCTCGCTCTATCCCGAGGACAAGTCGCGCCTGGATGACATTCTCGCGCCGAAACTCGCGCATTTTGGACGCAGCGAAGTCCGTAGGACGTAGCAAGTCCGCCGGCGCCGCTTCTTTGAGGCCAGTCGGGGAATAGGCGGCGCGGAGCACCGCCCTACGACGGCGATTGACTTTCACACCGCCGCCTCGTAACGTTCCTCCTGTCAAAAAGGCATCGTTATGAAAACTGCAAAACTTGTCCCGGTGAACCGCGTCAGGATCGTGATGGAGAACGACGCATCGGCGGTCATGAAAACGATCGCGGCGTTGCTGGCGCGGCAACTGACGGAGCGGGGCCCGGTGGAGGTTGTCTTCGCCGGCGATGCGCCGCTGACGGTGGAACTGACGCTCGCATCGGGCATCGGCGCCGACGGCTTCCTCATCGAGGATCGTCCCGGCGGCGGCGTGCGGATCGCGGGCGACGGCGAGCGCGGCGTGCTTTACGGCGTGGGCAAGTTCCTCCGGACTTCGCGCGGCGATCAGGGAAACGTCACCGCCGGGACATGGCGCGGAACATCCGTCCCGGAAAAGCCCGTGCGAGGCATCTACCTCGCCACGCACTTCCACAACTTCTACCACGACGCTCCGGTCGAGGAGGTTCAGCACTACGTCGAGGATCTGGGTCTCTGGGGTTTCAATGTCCTGGCCGTGTGGAACGACATGCACCACTTCAACGGATTCGACGATCCCGAAGCCGTTGCGTACCGGACCCGGTTGCACGCGATCTGCAGCGCGGCGCGGCGCATCGGCCTGGATGTCGCGTTTTTCGCGCTCGCCAATGAGGCCTACAACAACTCGCCGACGGCCTTGCGGGCCGATCCCAGTGCCCGGCGCGGCGGCTGGTATGACTGCACGGTCTGCCCGAGCGTTCCCGGGGGCAAGGCCTACATACTGAACTTGATCGGCCAGTTGTTCGACTGGGCGGCCGATCTTCACCCCCGCTACCTGGCGATCTGGCCCTACGATCAGGGCGGATGCGGCTGCGCCGCCTGCCAGCCTTGGGGAAACAATGGATTCTTAAAGCTCGCCGAGTCGGTCGCCGATCTGGCCCGGCGCAAGCTGGCCGATTGCCGGCTGATCCTCTCGACCTGGTTTTTCAACGAGGCTGAACGGCAGGGTCTCGATCAGGCCTTTGCGGCGGAAAAGCCGTTCGTCGATTATATCCTGGCGGAGGGGACGAAGCGCCCGACGCCCGGCGGCTTGCCGATGGTCGGCTTCCCCGAGATCAGCATGCACGAGACCTTCCCCTGGGGCGGGTTTGGCGCCACGCCGCTGACGGGCCGGGCGCAGCGGCAATGGGACGACGTCAAGCACCTCAGCGCCGGCGGCTTCCCCTATTCCGAAGGCATCTACGAAGACCTCACGAAGGCCGTCTACAGCCAGTTCTACTGGAGCGGCCGGCCGGCCGTCGAAACGGTGCGGGAGTACATCGCCTTCGAATTTGCGCCGGCGGCGGTCGAACCGGTGCTCCAGGTGGTGGAGACGCTGGAGCGGAACCACCATATGCGCTGGTGGCCGGGCAAACTCGACGGGGTGGTCCTGCCGCTGAACTGGTTCCCGTCGCGCAATGCGGCGCCCCGCGAGGACGCCGGCGCGGAGGCGGCCTACGCGACCCTGCAGCGTGTCGATGCGCAACTGACACCCCAGGCCCGCCACTCCTGGCGCTGGCGGCAGCTCTACCTGCGGGCGCTGCTGGACGCCGAACTCAAGCTGAACGGGGGCAAGCCGAACGCGACCTGCAACCGGACCTTTGCCGAGTTGATCACGCTCTACCACGCCCAGCGCGCCGAACCGTGTGTCCGTCCACCGCTATAAAGTTTATCACGCGGCTACTTGAACGGGAATTCGTCGCGCAAGATCGTCTTGCGGACAACCGACGGTTTGGATTCCTTGCCGTCCTTGTCCGTGTACGTGGCGAAGAAGTACATCGGTATCGCGGGCTGCAGCTTGCGGACCCAGATCGTCGACGGCTCGTCCTTGCTCTGCATCTGCCCCGTCACCTGCGCGCCCGTGCCATTTTCGTAGGCGGAGACATAGACCGTATACTTCTGCGCATCCGCGACGGGATGGATGCGGACATACACCTGGTCGCCGCCGGCCATCACCTCGGGCGGATAGATCTTCTCGATGACGGCGGCGTTCCCGACGCCCGCCTCACGCAGCCGCTCGATCGGATTCGGCAGGTCCAAATCGACGCGGCGGGGCCGCCAGACGTCCTTGGTCGTCGCCTGTAGCTTCACCGGCGCATCCGTCTGATCTTCCGGCCGTTCGTAGACGGCGACCAGATCATCCAGCTCAAGGGTCCAGTCCTCCGGCGGAACGGGGAGCATCTCGTTAGCGTAGACCACATGGCTGCGCATCTCGACGATGATCCGGGTCAGCTTCAGCGGCAGGTCGACGATGCCGTCGTCCGAACCGCCCCACGAGTAGCAGCCGATCTCCCGGTAGTTGTCGCCCGGGGCGCTGGCAGGCAGCGGGAACTCCATGTAGCGCCAGCCGTCGTGATTGATGAAGGAGCGTGAGTGGATGTCGTCCGAATTCCAGGCATCCTTCGGCCCGCAGCTGATCCACGTTTCGCCCCGTGCGTCCTGCAGCTCGTAGACCAGGCGGAACCATTGCGAGCGGCCGTTGCCGCGGATGCCAATGGCCCTGGCCTGCCCGGGAATCGGGATCGGCCGGGGGGGCGTGAAGACGCCGTACTGTCCGGCACAGGGACGGTCGAGCTTGAGCGCGCGGGCGCTCACGCGCCAGACGGTCGAGCCGCGCACTTCCGAACGGACGCGGGACTGTTCCAGGACGGTCGGCTCGCGGGCCATGTCCCAGCTGTTGCTGCCGTAACGATCATAGGCGCCGGGTGCATATTGCCAGTCGCGCGTTTCAAAGTCGTCAAGCATCACGACGCGCTCGCCGGGCGCCTCGGCATGCACCGGTTCGCCGGCCGCCGCCGAAGCCAGCGCACCACCCCGGACCACGATCCAGCAGGGTGTCGGGGCGAGTGGCACGACGGCCTTGCCGCCGGCAACGGCAACCGGGAAGGTGTTCCCGTTATCATCAATCCGTTCAATCCCGGCCGACCCGGCGTTCACGACGACCTCCAGCGGACGCGTGCCGCGGATGGTCCAGACGGCGTAGACCAGCCGGTCTTCGCCCTTGAAGCGGATGCAGAACGTGCTGAGGCTGCCCGTATCGATCCAGCCGTCGAAGCGGGCCCGGTCCAGCACGCGGGTCATCGTGGCGAAGGCGGCCGCGGCGGGCTTGGGATTGCTCTCCGGGATGCGGGCGTAGAGCCCGCATCCGCCGTAGTGCTGGCTGCCCCAGCGGTCGGCGCAGTCCTGCAGGCTCCACGTATGCATGAACTTGGTCGTGCCCAGCGCCAGGGAGAGGACTGCAGTGCGGACGATGCTGTCGGCCTGTCCCCGGAGTCCCAGCGCCAGTTCGTGGCTTCCCGGGAAGTAGGATTCGAGATGGACGAGTTCCTTGTCGATCTGGCCGCGCGCCTTCAGTTCCTCCCGGAGAAAATAGAGGAGGCTCGGCTCGGTCGCGCGCGGCTGGCGTTCCGGCATCCGCTCGAACTGCGGCAGATCGAGTCCGATGCCGGCGAAGAGGTCGAAGTTCCAGTCCGGCTGCGTGAAGAAGGGCCATGCGAAATTGGCGGCGCCGTGCCCGAAGATGAACTTGACCTCGGGAGCGTATTGGCGAACGCCCTCGGCCCCCGCCAGTGCGGCGGTCAGCAGGTGGCGCAAGCGGGCCAGTTCCTTCTCGTTGAATTCGTATTCCGGCAGGCCGAAGGCCGAGGCGCGGACGCCATGGGTCAAGCGAAGCGAGACGGAATTCTCGGCGAAGCAGTTGACGTACTGGAAGTCGGGATGGTCGTCCTTCAACTGCCGGGCCCGTTTTCCGATCACCTCCTTGTAGGCTTCGCGCTCGGCCGGATCGACCGGATCCTTGGCGGCCCAGAGTGGCGGATCGCGCGGAATGATGCGGTCATGCGTCGCCCCCAGCCCCCATTTTTTCCTGAACTCGTTGAGATTGACGGCGGGCTGGCCGCGGGCGGGCGACGCCGTCAGATCGTGATTGTTGATGGCGCCGACAGCCTTCAGCAGCCGGCCGTTGTCGTCGAGGTCGCCATGCGTGGCGTGCGTGCCGCCCCAGTTCCACACGCCCCAGGGGCTGGTGACGCCGGTCTCGCGGCGGGCGAAGGCCGGGAGGCGCAGGAAGTAACCCTCGCGGGATTGGCTCCAGTCGCCGGCCTTGACGGTGGTGCGAACCGCATGGAGGCCCAGGACGGCGGGCTTCAAGGGAAAGGCCGGCACCTGCGTCTCGCCCGGCTTGAGCGCCAGCCGCTTGACCGTCGGCGCGGCGGCTAGTCCGTAGGGATCGGTGGCCGCGACCGTGATTTCGACGGGAAGCGTGTCGGCCGTCCGATTTTGTACCGTGACCTGCCAGACCAGTTGCTCGGGGTCAGTGTAGGTGTTGCCGAACAAGTCGCCCGAGGCGACGGCCTGCACCGGCGCCTCCTCAAGCGTGAGGCCGTAGATGCGCACGCTACTCGGCAGTCCTCCGGCCTGGTAGCCGTAGTTCGCGGGATCGGGATAGGCGAGGTTCGGCTTGACCGCCTTGGTCAGTTCGATGTGCATCACATCGCCGGTGAAGTCGGCGGCCAGTGCCGCAGCGTCGAGATCGACCGGAACCAGCCAGAGGTTCACCGCCTGGCCGGCGGCATCCCGCACCGCGACGGGCTTGGCCGTCCCGCCATCTCTGGATGCGAAGGCGGGGACCGTCACCGCGGTGTCGGTGGACCAACCGGTGAACGGCTTGTAGAAGCGCAGCGTGACCAGCGGCACGTGGTGTTCCCGGCCGTCGGCGCCGGCCAGCAGCCAGGCCCGCCGGTAGGCGCGTTTCGGCACGGTCAGCAGGATGCGCCCCGGCTCGAACTCGGCGGGGCTGGGCGCGGTGATGCGGGGATCGTAGTCGGCGGTATAGGAGGTGCCCATCCGGTAGCGGTAGAGGCTCTGCCCGACGTCGACGTGGTCAAACGGCACGGTGGCCGGGAACACAAAGGGGACACCGTGTACGGCGCCGGTCTGGCGGACGGCAGCCAGGGCGTCTGAGGCGAGCGTCGCCGCGGCATTGCAGCGGGAGTCGAGCGGGACGGTGACGAAGGGGGCGTTGTCGCCGGGCAGCGGGCGCACCTCCAGCGAGGCGATGCGGACGCGGTCGCGCAGGGTCAGCGTGACGGGGCCGTCGGTACCGGCTTCACGCAGCCGTTCCAGCGCCAGGCAGCCGTTGAAGTAAAAGCGCAGGTGGGAGGCACCGACCTCGATGCGCACCGGAATCCAGCAGTTCTCCGGCCGGGGCATGCGGGCCAGTTCGGCTTCCGATTCCAACCGGAACGCTTCTGGCGAGAGCGGCGAGATGTCGGGCGTGACATTCGCCTTCAGGCTCCCGGAAACCGGCTTCGCCTTCGGCGGGTCGTCGCCACGCTTCACCGACCAGATGAACAGCGGCGAAACGCCCGTCCCCCCCTCCAGGACAAAGGCGGGCAGGTCGTTGGTGAGCAATCCGACCGACAGGCTGGCACGGGGTCGGGCTCGCACCGGGCGTCCGCGCTCATCCAGCCGCGGCAGATCGGGAAACCGCAGCAGCGCCTCGACGACGTAAGCGCCCTTGGCGGTCGCCCGGGAGGTGAGCCGGTATTCATGCTGTTTGTTGCGCACCGCGCGCGTGTCGAGGTTGCGCGACGCGACCTCCAACACCGGGCGGGCCAGCAGGTCGTCGCGGATCACGCCCAGGGCGAAGGTGCTGGTTTCATCGTTGACCACCCAGGCTTCGCTCACGGCGGCCGGCTCCATCGGCAGCGCGGCCACCGGCGCGCGGCGTTCCGCGGCGAACGCGGCCAATCCCGCCATCAAGGCATACCCTGCAATCGTCGTCGTCCTGCGTATCATGGCATCGTCCTTTGCCCGGATCTGCGCGTCCGGGTGCGGTCCACTACGAATGGCGTTTCATCTCGCGTGCGGCGAGTGTATGCCGACTGTGAATGGGTGACAAGCGGATTATTTAGAGTCCAAGCGTCTTGAAATTGTCTCAGACAAGATTACAGGATTTACAGGATTATTCAGATATTCCGTGTAAGGACTACAATGCGACGCTTAGAAAGCCTGCCCATGCGTCTTTTGCAGGAAGCTGCGAATGATCGATCGTAGGCGGTCCGCGCGGCGGCCTGCAATAGGTCGACAAAGCTCAAGACAAAGCTTGCGACAAAGTTTGTTCTCCTGCGTTGATCCAACTGGCGGCCTCACTGAACCCTGTTTCCTGAACCCTTGGGGCGTGGCAACGAAGTTGACGCGTCTTTTTTGCCGCGCAGATTGACGACCCGGCTGCAATTCAGCATACTGTATGAGTTTTTCCGGTCGACAATTTTTTCGACCGCATCGTCCCGACACGAAATTGCGACCTCGCCGGCGCGGGCCGGGGCCGGATCGTCCAAGAGGAGAACCCTTGACATGAACGTGCGCTTGATTATCGGACTTGCAGCGGCATTGGTGGCTACGGCCATTCCTGCGGCGCCGCCATCGTTTGAGAACACCTTCGCGCCGGAGGGATGGACCGTCGTCAAAGGCCAGACCGAAACGGGTCGTGTTGTCCAGGCGAAGGGGGGCGCACCGCTTGAACTCCAGACGAAGGTGGCAATGCCGTTGCCGGTCGAGGCGGTCTTCCGCCTCCGTGCCGCGGATGGCGATCTACTCACGCTCCGTGCGGTCGGGCCGACAAATGAGCCCAAGCCGCTGTTGGAGTGCGTGTTCCGGCCAACCGGCCCCAATCAGGCGTCCGTCCGGGCGAACGCGGCGGGGCGACTCATGGCAACCGATGCGGTCTCCAGCCGATTCTGGGGAACGCCGGACGACAAGGGCGGCGCGATCGCCTATCGCTGGCGGTTCCCGAAAGTGAAGAACCTCTGGGACGAACGCGACCTCCGGGAGATCGGCTCGGCCTACGCCGCGTGCGTGCCGTTCGCGGAGAAGGTGTTTACGGTACGGATGACGCTGACCCGGGACACGCGCCAGATCTGGCTGGATGACCGGCTGGTGGCGGAGGAGCGGATCGCCGCGGAGCATCCGGTGCGGTGGGTGGTTCAACTCACCGGGACGGCCAGCCTGCTCTCGGCCGGATTCTCCGCACCGCCGGACCACGGCCGCTTCCTCCCCCTGCCGCTCGAGGCCTACAGCCACGCCCGCCAGGCGCAGGCGGCCCGGCCCGCGAGCACGCTAGAGACGGTGGAGTCGATTCCCCTGCGTCTGCCGAAAACGGGGACACCCGACATCAACCTCGGCGATTCGCTCTACCGCTACCGACTCACCCATGGCAGCGGCCCCGATGTCGGGTATGTGAACGGCCAGTGTTCCTGGCCCGGTTCATTTCAGGCCGACCCCGCTTCGCTGACCTTCCGCGTGCCGTACCGGAACTACCAGAACATCTGGCTGCTGGCCTGGAGCGAGGCACGGCCCGACACGGTACCCAGAGGCACGCTGCGGTTTTTCAAGGAGCATGCGGGTTTTCCCACCAGCACCGATCTGGAGATCACCGACGAGGCCATTCGCAAAGGCCTTGTGAAGAAGCTGGCGAAGCAGACGGCGGACGGCAAGCCGCTCTATCTGATCCGGGTGCCGGTGAACACGGCGGGGTTGTACGGCATGCGCGACATGGCCGACCAGTTCCTGGAGTTCGAACTGAGCAAGCCGGTCGAACTGGGCCGTAGCTACCCGGACCCGATCTACTACGGCTACCATCCCGCCGGGCTTCCCAGTTCGCTGCACATCGTCGGGATCACGCTGGAGGAGGCGCCCTTCGGTTTCCAGGTCACGCCCCGGCAGACGCATTTTGTGTTTGAAAGCCCCGAAAAGCCGGTTCTGGACATCGCCGTGACCAATACGACGACAAAGGCCATCCAGGCGGAGGTCCGGGTGACATCGAGCAGCTATGACGGGACCGAAACGCGTACCGTCAAGGCGAGTGCCGTTGTCCAGCCCGGCCGGGCGGAGAACGTCGCGCTGACGTTCGACCTGAAGACATTGGGCTGGCACGGGCTCAAGGTCGAGGTCGAAGGGGCCGGCGTCAAGCGCGAAGCCGATCTGAGCCTGGTCGTGTTGCCGCCCAACCGCCGCACGTATGGAAACGCGGCCAATGAAACACGCTTTGGCATCTGGGAACTGTTCGGCCACTACGCCGCGATGAAGGCCGGCGATCTTGCAGCGAACGAGCGGACGCTGGCGTTGTACCGCCGCCTCGGGCTGCGCCGCACCAGCCTACATGAATCTTTTGTCAATGCCGGCTTGCTCAAGCGGCTGGATTTCATCCCCAACGGACCCCATACGGTCGGCAACCAGTTCAGCAAGACGGTCTTGCCGGACGGCACCGTGGATGGCGCGGCCATGGCGGAGGCCGTTGCCGGCGAAGTAGCCAGCATCGCCTCCAATTTCACCGGCACTTCCTACTTCTACGGCGGCGAGTGGGCCATCAGCGAAGCGGTGCAGTACGCGCCGTGGCCGGCCTACACGGACGAAGGCGACCGGGGGCTGACCGACATCGAGCAGGCCAATGCCGGGCGGCACGTGAAGATCTTCACGGCCATCGGCAAGGGTGTCCGTGCGAAGCGTCCCGAAACCCGGCTGGTCCTGCAATGGGGAGCGCCGCAGGGGACGATCGCCTACATGCGCGCCGGCATGCCGAAGGAGCTGGTCGACCTATACGGCATGGACGCGCCGCAATTCGAGCTGCTGCCAGAGATTTCCAACGTCACCGGGTCGATCAATCTGCTGTGGGCGTTGCGTCAGCAAGCCGCCAAGCTGGGCTGGCCGAACCTGCCGATTGCCTGGTGCGAAGGGCCGTTTTTTCCCACGCAGCCCGGAGCACTGACCGAGCGTGAGCAGGCCGAGTACCAGATCCGCTACACGCTTCTTGCGCTGGCTTACGGGGTCGAGCAGTTCGAGGCCGGCATTGTGCCGCAGGACGCCGGGAACTACTACGGGGCCGAGCACTACGGCGCCGGCATCTTCCATCGCCGGCCCCTGGAGAATCCGAAGCCGGCCGTGGCCGCCGTGGCCACCGCCACCGCCATGCTCTGCGGCGCCGATGTCGTCGGCCCGGTGGACACCGGATCCCTGACGGCCTATTGCCTGGCATTCAAGCGGACAGCGGATCAGGCGATGATCTACGCCATGTGGCGGGTCAACGGCACCAGCGAGGCGACGGTCACGATGAACGGGGCCCGGCCGGTCGTCACCGACTCCATGGGCAATGCCGTCCCCTGCCCCGTCAAGGAAGGCGCCTTCACGATCACGCTCACCTCCCTGCCGGTCTGGCTCACGGGGGCCGGAGTGATCGAAGCGATCACGCTCGCGCCGTCGCGGTACACCGAGGCGCCCGCCGCGGTCACGCGTCCGCTGGCCCCCTTCACCGCCGGGCAGTGGGTCTACGACGGATCGGCTGACAAGGAGTATGCGGAGAATCATTTTGCGATGCGGCGGATCACGGACCCGAACTTGAAAGCCGAGTTCGGCCCGGGCGAGGCGGGACATGCCGATGCGGTGGCCGTCACGCTGCCCGTCGAACCGGGCGACCGGCCGATGGCCACGCGCTACGGACAGTTGAAGTTGAAGAAGCCCGTCACGATCCCCGGCAAGGCCGAGGCGCTGGGGGTCTGGATCAAAGGCAATTCCTCGTGGGGCCGTATCGTGTACCAGTGCCGCGACGCCAAGGGCGAAGTCTGGACATCCGTGGGCACCCGCAACGACTGGAACTGCGACGACACCCATGCCTGGTCGTACGTGAGCTTCGATGGCTGGCGTTACGTGCGTTTTCCGCTGCCCGGCAGCAAGCCCGGGGACGGTGCGCGCGACCTGGAGACCACCTGGTGGGGTTCGCGGG
Source organism: uncultured Lentisphaerales bacterium (assembly GCA_964592855.1). Taxonomy (GTDB): domain Bacteria; phylum Verrucomicrobiota; class Kiritimatiellia; order RFP12; family JAAYLN01; genus JAAYLN01. Next base: position 75,592 of record CAZQKI010000001.1, on the reverse strand, counting down.
GTGGCGATGGCGCGGTCGATCTGCCATTGAAGCTGGAGAAGATCATCGTCGAGGCCCGCAACGAAGTGCCGGTGCTTGGCGTCATGCAGCTCGTGAAGGAACGTAGCTACACGCTGGCCGGCCTGGTCGCAGAGTATGCGTCGGAAGAACAGGCCGCCGACCCGGCTGTTGCCACGAGCCGCCTTCGCACGCCAATGCCCGAGTGGACGGGCCCGTCGGAGAATCCGATCGCCCGGCTCTCCGCCGAAGGGATGGGGAACGCGCCGGCGATCAAGCGGTTCGAGGAGCCACAGCACTTCAACGACGGACGGAACATGCTGATCCGGTTCGATCAAGACCCGGCGTTGACCTACAACCTTTATCTCAGCCGGTATGCGGACGGACGCGGCGCCGACCTTCTGGCCAAGGGCTTGAAGGACAACCAGTCGATCACGGGGCTGCGGCCAGAGACGAAGATGTATCTATTTATGACGACGGTGAATGCCGAGAAACGGGAATCCAAGCCTTCCCGGGCGTTTGAACTGATCACACATGACAAATTCGCGGAAAAGTAGTCTGCGGCAAGCGGGGAATATGAGCAACCAGCCAATCCAATGGGCACACGAATCGGCCGACCTGCGGGACGATCCCGTCAGCGGCGCGCGGATCCAGCAGCTGACCAGCGCGGCCGCGATCAGCAACAACATCTACGGGGAGCAGCCCTACACCTCGCCCGACGGCAAGCGGATCATCATCGCCCGCTGCCAGGATTTCTGCTGGGACACGGAGGGTGCGCTGCTCGTGCACGAGTTGGACCGGCTGGCCATCACGATGGTCGTGCGGCGGGCCATGGGCGTGCGGACCGTCTGCACCTCCGCGTGGAGCGGCCTGATGTACTACTGGACGCCCGAGCGGCGGCTGATGCAGCTCTCGCTGATGACACTGGAGCAGAAGGAAGTCTATGCCGAGGATGATCCGGACGCCCCCCTTCCGGTCGGCGGCGGCGGCAGTTCCATCTCGCCCGATCAACGCTACATGATCTGGATGAACCCCCGTTTAAAAGGCAAAGGGGCGCCGGTGTTCCAGATCCTCCGCCTCGACCTCGAGAAGAAGATCCGCGAGGTGATCTTCGAGCATCCCGAGATCTGCAACCCGCATCTGCAGTTCAACCCCGTGCACGGCCGGCAGATCCTCGTGCAGAACAACGCCGGCATCCGGCTGAAGAAGGACGGCTCGCGGGACGCCTACCAGACGGCGGGGTGCAAGCTGTTCGTGATTGATCAGGACGGCAGGAACCAGCGCTTCGTTCCGGCGGGCCCCCCGGTCACGCACGGCGTCACCGGGCATGAATGCTTCGTCGCCGACACGGGGCGCGTCCTGTTCTCAGCCGGGTGGGTTCATCACAGCCAGTACGACTGGCGGCACAGTCCGCTGCATCCGCAAGGCAACCTGTTCACGGCGAAGCCGGGCGACCGCAAGCCGACGGTGTTCGAGGCGCCCCAGCACCGGTTCAACCACATCAGCGCGTCGCGGTGCGGACGCTACTTCATCGCCGATTCACACACCGGAACGGGTCTGTTCGAGAACGGCCAGAGCAAGCCGGCCTCGCTGGTGATCGGCAATCTTGAGAACGGCAAATTCCGGACCCTGGTCGAGGATGTCGGGTGTGTGGGAGGCGGCAACCAATGCACGCACACGCACCCCTATCTGACCGCCGACAACCGCTACGTGATCTACAACTCCGCCCCGCACGGCATCCCGCAGGTTTTCGCGGCGAGGCTGGCCCCGGGATTTCTTGCGACCATTGATTGACCGCATGCGGCTCGGCGGGGACGCCTCGCCCTACCTTTGGAGTTCACGCATCACGTTCCACGTAATTCGCGGCTAGCCCGACCTTCGTGAACTCATCGCAGGCGATTTCCTGCCACTTCGGATCAAGGCCGATCGAGACATTGTCGCCGTAAAAGCCCGCAATGAACCCACCCCGGCCGCGCCAGAGCTTGTCGAGCATCTCCCGGACCTTGGCGCGGATCACCTGCTCGTCGCGCTGCTGCAGGGTCTTCTGAATGTCGACCGGACACCAGAAGGTGATCTTGCCCCGCTCCTGATGCCCGGCCAGGATGTCGATGCCATGGAGGTCGGGCTGGTCGAACTGCAGCAGGTCGATGCCGGCCTCCATCAGCCCCGGGACGATCGCCTCGATCTGTCCGCAGGAGTGCATGAACACCTTGATGCCGAGGTCGTGGGCCAGGCCGCACAGCTTGACGAAGCGGGGGAAGAACTCCTCGCACCACAAGTCGGGGCTGACGAGCGTCTGCGTCTGGGTGCCCCAGTCCTCGGGGAACATGACGGCATCGACGCCGGCGGCCGCGTAGTTGCGGATCATGTCCCCCAGCAGCACATCGATCCGGTCATGGAAGGCATGCATCGCCTCCGGCTCCAGCAGGAGGTCCACGAGATACTGGTCCAGTTTCCGCATTTTCCGGGCGATGTTGAAGGTGAAGCCGGGCATGCTGCCGATCAGCCACTTGTCGGCGAACTTGGCCCGGTTCTCCACGGCGACGGCGTAGTCGGCGGGATTCGAGTAATCGGGAAACCGGTACGTGCGTGCGTCGTCCATGCTGGCGAGGACGCCCTTGACCACCTCGCCTTTCGAAGTCGATTCGAGACGCGCCCAGGTGTTGCCCCACTCGTCGATCCGCTCCCAGCGTCCGCCGCCGACCTCCTGCCATTCTGTGGCATGGGTCTTGACGGTACAGCCGGCACCGCGGAAGTCCGAGTCGCCAAACGACCGGGCGACCCGCTCCGGTCCCGAATACTCCAGCGTGTGGCGAATGATATCCCTGGATGTCATGATACTCCCCAATGATGACGGAAACAAGCAGAGCCGACCGACCGGGCCTGGCGTCGCAACTAGGCGATCTTCGCGCGCAGGAACTCGATCGCCTTGGCGATGTCCGCCGCGGGATTGGCGCCGACTTCGCGCTCGATCGTCAGGAATCCCTTGTAGCCGATCTGCTCCAGCGCATCGAGGTAGCGGGGCCAGTCGACCTGGCCTTCGCCGAGGGGGACTTCCTTGAACTTGGCGGCGGGCTGTGAGCTGGCCGCGGCGCCATGGTAGACCGCCTCGACGCTGCCGGGCTTGATTTGAATGCCGTCCTTCGCATGGGTGTGGACGATGTACTTTTTGAGCGTGTGCACCGCCGCCACGGGGTCGTCGCCCGAAACCATGACCAGGTTCGCCGGATCCAGGTTGACGCCCAGGCCCTTGCTGTCGATGTCATCGAGAAACTGCTTGAGCACGGAGGCCGTCTCCGGGCCGGTTTCGACGGCAAAGGTGACTTTCCGGCTCGCGGCATAGTCGGCCAGCTCGCGGCACGCCGCCAGCATGGTCTTGTAGGTCGGGCAGGTGCGGTCTTCGGGGGTTACGCCGATGTGGGTGGTCACGACGGTCGTGCCGACATCGGCGGCCAGATCGACGATGCGCTTCGAGAGCGCAACCTTCTCGGGGTTCTTCGCGGCATCGCGGAAACCGCCGCCCAGGTCGCCGCACAACGCGGAAATCACCATGCCCAGGTCGGCGACCAGCTTGCGCAGCTCGGCGCGCCTCGCCACCGTCATCTCATCGGGCCCCATGGGTCCGCGGACGGTGTAGATTTGGACGCCCTGCGCGCCGATTTCAGCGGCCTTTCGAATACCCTCCAGAGGAGGGAGGCGAAAACCATCCGACATGACACCGATCTTGAAAGACTTCATGATTGCCTTCTCTTTTTCCGCGCGCACGCTGATTCCATGCGAAAGCACCCACCGTCACCGTGACGGAGCATGCCCGCGAGCCGACAACCGTAATTGAGCCGCGGCCCAGCGTCAAGCCCAAAAGGACATTCCAAAAGAGCGCGCTCAGCTCATGTAGTGGATGCGGTGCGCATTGGCCTTGAGTTGTGCGGCGTTGTGCGCGTCGCCGCCGTCCACATTGGCGCTCATGAAGACCGGCGGGGTGACATTTGCCGCCATGAGCCGCGCTGCCGTCTCGGCCGCCAGGGCGTTGACGATCGCGATTCCGGTCAGCGAGGACAGGGGGCCCACCTTCTGCGGAAAACCCGGGATGTCCACGGCGGCGTCGCCATAGGGTGCGCCGTTGTCGATCACCACATCGCACAGGTCGACCAGTTTTTTGCCGGACGAATGGCGGCTGGCGACCGCCAGCGTGTAAGCCATGGCCGTAATGCCGATCGTCCGAAGGCCTTTTTCCCGCGCCGCAAGCGCCATGTCGATCGTGACGGCGTTGCGTCCCGACGTGGAGGCGAGGATCAGCACGTCGCCCCGCTTCGCCGGCGTTCCCGCCAGCAGTTCCGCGCCCAGCCCCGGGATGCGTTCGAATCGCGAGGTCTGGGTCATGGGGCGCACCGACAGGTTCATGCCGTGCGGGTAGATCGGATTGATCAGCATGAGTCCGCCGGTGCGGTAGACCAGCTCCTCGGTGAGAATGAATGAATGCGTGGCGCCGAAGGAAAAGAGGCACCGATCCGCCAGGATGGCATCCACCATCAAGCCGGCGGCCTTGCTGATCGCGTCGCGCTGGGTCTCCGCCACGCGAGCCAAGGCCGCCGCCGCTTCTTTAAAATAGACATCCGCAGACATGGTGCGCTCCTGTGCTAATAGCCCAGCTGCTGATAGCGCGCCAGGCTTTTGTTGTAGTAGTCCTGTCCATCCGGACGGTTCACGCTCATGAATGCCGATGCCGGCTTGCCCTTCGCGGCCATCAGTTCCAGTGCCCGCCCCCAGACCAGCCAGCCGCCCACCACCATCGATGCTCCCGAGACCGGCAGGAGTGCGATGTCGTAGCCCGGTATCGTCACGGCCGCGTCGCCATAGGGTGCGCCGCTGTCGATCACCACATCGGCCACCTCGGCCAGTTTCTTGCCGGAGGGATGTGCGGAGTCCACCTTGCCCGTGTAGGCGAGCGCGGTGAAGGCGATGGTCCGGATGCCCATTTCACGGCAGGTCAGCGCGATGGCGACGGGTCGGACGTTGCGGCCGGACACCGAGCCCACGGCCACGATGTCGCCGGAACGCAGGTTGCCGGCCTTCAGCGCCAGCCGGACCGTCTCAACCTCGCGGTCGAAGGGCTCCGGCCGGGGCCGCGCCTTCAGACAATCGGCAACCGGGTCATTGAGGGTCAGCGAAAAACTCAGCGGCTGCAGAAAGGCCGGCCCGCCGGCGCGGTTGATGAAATCCTGCTCGTTGCTGTGTCCGATGGCCGCCAGATGCACCGTGCCTCCGTTCAACACGCTGTCCGCGACCAGCGCGGCCGCCCGCTCGACGTTCGTCAACTGGGTGCGTTCGTAATGATCCAGGACACCCCGGACCGTATTCAGATAATCCAATGCCGCCGTCATTTTGATCCCTTTCCATCCGATGCCTGCAACAGGGCGGGCAGCGTCGCGCAGAGCCGTTCTCTGACGCGCGCCACATCCGCTTTCACTTCGCCCGCGTGGACCGCCTGGCACAACCCTGTCAGCGCCAACCCGGCAGCCTGCGGTAAATTCTGCCGCAGGGGCCGAATATTGGGCAGGAAGGTTGAGACGCACTGCACCAGACGATTCCAGTAGATGTCCGAACCGTAAATCACGCCACCGGTACCGATGAATGGCAGAGCAACAGCCGTTGCGACGCCGGCCTGCTCGACCAGGGAACGCAGCGTTTCCGCCAGGTCAGCGGCGGCCGTTTCGAGGATGCCGACCGCCGCCGCATCGCCCGCACGCGCCGTCCGGTCCACCATCCCCGCATAATGCGCCACCGCCGTCCGGTCCGCAAAGATCCGGATCCCCTCGCGGATCATCATGTTCTGCAATTGCCCTGAGTCTTCGAGGAGGCCCATCTCGCGCGCCAGCGCGCCACGCAGTGCCGCATTGAGACTGGGGGGACCCTTGGCGCGCAACGCGGTGCGCAGGCCCTCCCGGCCGATCTGGTAGGCGCCGCCCCAGTCGCCCATCAGGGGGCCGAGACCATCGGCGTGCCAGTTCTGTCCGGCCAGGCAAAGATGGCCGAACGCACCGGTGCCCGACAAAGCCACCAGCGCGTCTTCGACCCCGGCCCAGGCCTGCGCCGCCTCCGCCTCAGCGGCATGCCACAAGGTGACGCGACGCGCCTTCAGGGTGTGCCGGAAGTCATGCGTCATGGCGCCGTTGCCGGTCACGAAATGGATCACCCCGGCTGGATTTGCCGTCCGCAACACACCTTGAATGGCCGCCAGCGATGCGGCTGAATCGCGCCCGCGCCCATAGTCACCGGTCACGGAAACCTGACCGGGGTATACGACGTGGAAGGCGATGGCCTCCCCCTGCGCCGTCATCAGGAGCGCCTCGCATTTAGTCCCCCCCGCGTCGACTGCCAGAAAATGATCAATTACCATGCAATTGCTCGCTACTATCCCATGCCAATTTTGGCGCTACGACTATAGCATGATACCCGGATGGCGGAGCAAGATCATTTGCAGTTCATGCAATCGCAAAAAATCGCTTCTTGATCCTTCCGCGCCCCTGCTCTATTATGTCTGCACATTTTGCCAGGGACATCTTTCTTGTCCTGGCATCGCTTAACACGGTTTGACTCTCCTTCAATCATGCTATTTTTCCGAAAACCCAAACAGGTTGTCATCCGGCCACGCGCCGAACATCCTATTTCACGCAAGAACATCGCGCCCGAAGCGCTCAAGGTGCTTTACCGCCTCAATGAGGCCGGATTCAAAGGCTATCTGGTCGGCGGCAGCGTCCGCGACCTCCTGCTGGGCCGGCAGCCCAAGGACTTCGACGTCAGTACCGACGCCCAACCCCGGGAAATCAAGCGGCTCTTCCGCAACTGCTTTCTCATCGGCCGCCGCTTCCGCCTGGCGCATGTTATTTTCGGCAACCAGGTCATCGAAACCAGCACCTTCCGCAAACAACCCGACGAAACCGTGACGGTTGCGGACGAGAATGCTCCGGGCGCCCTCTACCAGAACAGCGACAACACCTTCGGCACCCCGGAGGAGGATGCGAAGCGACGCGACTTCACCGTCAATGGTCTCTTCTACGACATCAAGAGCTTTGACATCATCGATTATGTCGGTGGATTGCACGATCTGGATCAGCGGACGCTGCGGGCCATCGGCGATCCCAACGTCCGCTTCCGTGAAGATCCCGTACGGATGATGCGGGCCGTCCGCCTGGCGGCGCGCCTCGACCTGACTATCGAAAAGAAGACCTATCGCGCCATCTGCACCCATCACCAGGAGATTGCGCAGGCCTCGGACGCCCGCGTACTGGAAGAGATCTTCCGCCTCTTCGGCTTCAACGCCTCCGCCAAGACGTTCAAGCTGCTCTGGGAGACGCGCATGATGGCAGCCCTGATGCCCCATCTCGACCGCTACGTCAAGCAGTCCGGCAAGGAGAAGTCGCCCCTCTGGAGCTATCTCGCCCAGATGGACGAACTGGAGCGGCGGGCCGGCGGGGACTTTTCGAACGGACTGCACCTCGCCGTGCTGGCGTATCCGATTTTCCAGGCGGCCGTCGAAACCGCCCGGAAGGCCGACGCGCGGAACATCAACCAGCTGGAGATTGCCGAGCGGTGCCTGGAGGATTTCAACACCCGCTTCAAGGTGCCCAAAGCCATTTACTTCCACGCCGTGCATCTGCTGGACGACCAGCAGCGCTTCAGTGCGATGCCGGCCCCCGGCCGGCGGATCCGCGCGGGGCGCGCGGCGGAGTTCGCCGATGCGCTGTGCCTGGCCCGCATCCGTTTGGCGTTGACGGGCGAGTCCATGCATATTCTGGATGTCTGGCAGGCGCTGATGCCCGCGGTTCACCATCACGCCGACCACCCGAGCGAAAACCCCCGTCGTCACCCGCGTCCGCACCCGGATGATCCTGACGCGGAAACGCCTGAACAAGTCGTCCGCGACGACGCACCCGCCGAAGCGGCGGAGGGCGGGCAAACGGAGGGCGACGCCCCTGCCGGGCACAACCGCAGACGCAAGCGCCGCGGCGGACGCCGGCACGCGCGCCGGGCACCTGACGGCGAGGGTGTTTCTTCCGGTGGTGCAGCCCCCGCGGAGGCTGGGCCTCCCGTGTGAACGCCGCCGTAAAAACTACATGAAGCCCCTTCCCGAACGCATCCGCGAACTCGCGCAGGTCCGCAAGGCTGTCATTCTGGCGCACAACTACCAGATCCCCGAGGTTCAGGATGTCGCCGATTTCTGCGGCGACTCGCTCGAACTCAGCCGCAAGGCCGCCGACACGGATGCGGAGGTCATCGTCTTCTGCGGCGTCTATTTCATGGCCGAGACCGCGGCCATTCTGAGTCCGAAGAAGACCGTCCTCATTCCGGACCTGCATGCGGGATGCCCCATGGTGACCATGGCGCCCGTGGAGGCCGTCCGCGCGCTCAAGGCCAAGCACCCCGGCGCCATCGTGGTGACCTACGTCAACTCCAGCGCCGAGGTCAAAGCCGAGAGCGACATCTGCTGCACATCCGCCAATGCGGCCAAGATCGTGGCGGAGATTCCTGCTGAACGGGAGATCCTCTTCGTTCCCGACCAGCACCTCGGAAGCTATGTCCAGAAGGTCACCGGCCGCAGGATGATCCTGTATCCGGGATTTTGTCCGACACATGCCAGGCTATCACCGGACGACATCGTGGCCGCGCGCAAGGCCCATCCCGGAGCTGCCGTGATGGCCCATCCCGAATGCCGCGCCGAGGTCGTCGCGCTGGCGGATGCCGTCCTTTCGACCAGCGGCATGCTGCGCTACCCGAAGGAATCTTCGGCCACATCCTTTATCGTCGCGACGGAAACCGACATGCTGCACCGGCTGCGCAAGGAGAACCCCGGCAAAACCTTCTTTGCCGCATCCGAGCTCCTCGTCTGTCCGAACATGAAGCGGATCACCCTCGAGAAAGTGCTCTGGTCGCTCGAAGACATGCAGCATGTGGTCACGGTACCCGAATCCATCCGTCTGCCCGCTCTGCGCGCCGTCGAGCGCATGGTCCAGCAACGATAAATCAGGAGGGATGATGGCGAGTTTTCGAATCCTGTTGGCGTTAGGAGCATTGACCATGATCGCCACGGCTGTCCGGGCTGAAAAACCCACTGAGGTCACCACCCCCGAGATCTACACCTCTCCGACGGGAGAAACGCTGCTTTTCCGCCGCTACCTTCCCGCGGGCATCGCGCCCGGTCGGAAGCTGCCGATCGTGCTGTTCTTCCATGGCGCGGGTGAGCGCGGAACAAACAACACCAGCCAGCTCGTGCATGGCATCGCTTCGCTCATTCAATACGGAGGCATCAGCAACGACCCGGCGATCCTGATCGTTCCCCAATGTCCCGCGGGACGTCAATGGGTTGACACGCCCTGGTCGCTGCCGCGGCATACCATGCCCGAGACCCCGTCGGCCCCGATGCGCCTGGCGCTGGAGCTTTTCGGACAACAGTGCGCCACGCTGCCCGTCGACCCCCAGCGCATTTATGTGACGGGTATTTCGATGGGCGGCTATGGCACTTGGGACGCCATCCAGCGCTATCCCGCGCGCTTTGCGGCAGCTCTGATCGTTTGCGGCGGCGGCGACACGGCTGAGTCGCCCCGGCTCAGGCATCTGCCGATCTGGATCTTTCACGGAGAAATGGACGGAGCCGTCCCTGTGTGCCGCGGCCGCGACATGTACGCCGCGCTGCAGGCGCTTGGCGCCCCGGTCCAGTACCGTGAATATCCGGGGCAGGGCCATGGCGTCTGGGGCGTGACCTACGCCGACAAATCCGTTCTGGCCTGGTTCTTCGCTCAACGCAAACCCGAAAACTAGGCGAAGCCCGGACCAACCCGCTCATGTCCGACCCTCCTTCCGACAACGACACCTCGCTCATGCTGCTCACCCGCGACGGCAATCGCGAGGCTTTCGAGTCCCTTGTCCGTCGGCATCAACGCCCCTTATTGAACTTTTTCCTGCGGTCCGGCGTTGATAGAGATGCGGAAGACTTGGTTCAGCAGACTTTTGTACGGCTCTACCGCTACCGGAACCGCTATCGGCCAAGCGCCAAGTTCACGACCTTTCTCTACCTGCTGGCCCGGCAGGTCTGGATCGATGAACTCCGGCGCCGCCAACGGCGGAAACGGCTGCGGGAAAAGATGACGGAGCTGGCCGAAGTCGCGGCTGAAGCGGCCGAGACCCGGGCGCCCGCCGGCTTGTCGGATGAATTGCAGCAGGCGCTCGCGCGGCTGTCGCCCCGCCTCCGGGAGGTGATTACGCTCGGGGTCTTGCAGGAACTGGAATATTCGGAAGTGGCGAAGATCTTGAGAATACCGGTGGGAACGGTGAAGTCGCGCATGTTCAACGGCCTGCGCGAACTGCGGCAACACTTGGAAACCAGAGCTGAAAGCCATGACTAGCGAACAACCGAAAACGTGTCGTCGGCGCGCCGATGCCTCGGCATGGGCTTTGGGCGCATTGGGTGCTCAGGCGTCCACGCGCTTCAAGGCCCATCTGTCCTCCTGCCCCGTTTGCGCGGCGGAAGTCGCGGCAACGAAGGCAACGGTCTCCGCGCTGCGCGCCGTTCCAACCCGCGATCCGGGCGCGGATCTGACCGCGCGCATCCTGCGGGCGATTCCCGGCGAGGCCGCCCGGCCGGCACCGGTCCTGCGTCTGGCGTTCACCCCCGTTCGCCTCGCGATGGCCGCCTCGCTTGCCGTCCTGCTCGGGCTTTATCTCTTTTCGCGAATCGGCACGCACAACGCGGAAACCGCGGCGCAGCGCGCGATGGCCCTGGATCGCCACACCCGCGCAGCCGCCGACTGGATCGCCGGACAGCAGGAGACGGATGGAACCTGGCAACCCTCGCAGACGGGCGGCAACGACGCCTACCGTCCCGCCCTGACCGCCTTGTCGCTCCTGGCCCTGCAGCAGCAGGCGCCGGCACACTATGCCGGTGCCATCCAGCGCGGCATCGGGGCCTTGGTCGCCATGCAGACCGACGAGGGCGCCTTCTGCAGGACGAAAGGCGCACGGCTCTACAATCACGCTTTGGCCTCCTACGCGCTGCTCGCCATGCCGCCGGCTCTGGCCCGGTCGCCGGCGGTGCAGGCGGCGCGCGAACGGGCCATCGCCTTTTCGTTGAGCATGCAGAATGCCCAGGGCGGATGGGATTACGACCGCGAGGGTCCCGGCAACACCGCGCTCACCGTCTGGCAAATCGCGCTGCTGACGCAGGCTCGAGCGCAAGGCTGGCAGGACAGCCAGGGCCACCTCCGCCGCGGCCTGGCCTGGTTGCAGCAGCAATCGAACGGGCACGAGTTCGGCTATCGTGCGCCGGGCGTTCCCGTTTCCGGACAAGCCGGGTTCACGCTTAGCGCGATGGCCACCGCCACCCTGCTCGACGCGGCACGCACCTACCCCGCCCTGCAACCCGCCGCCGATGCGGCCGCCTCCCTGCTCCGGACGCTCCGCGCCAAGCAAGACACCACGCGCGAGGACTACTACCGCGACTACTTTCTGGCGCGCGTTTCGACCCGGATGGACGACCGGCAAACGATGGAGGAAATTTCCGAACGTCTTTCGACGCAGTGCGTCACGACAGGCAAAGGCGGCGCTCGCTGGCTTGCGGATGACTGCTGGCGCACCACCGGTGGCGATCTCTACGCCACCACGATGGCTGTGCTCATCCAGCGGCTGTGAGCCCCGTCTACGGGGTCGTGCCATCCGTCTTGGGGGGCCGAGGCGAAAGCCCCTGGCCGTTCGCTCCGTCCGCACCCTGTCGCACGTTTCGCGTGCGATTCGCACCGCCTCCCGACGACCCCGCGGCGCCTGCGCGCCCCCCTGCGGCGCCCTTGTCGGACCAAGAAAGTGGCGCCAGCGGAATCTCCACGATGCGCTTCACCTCCAGCGGAGGCTCGCGCTCGCGCGCCGGCTCGAGATAGAGACTCAGTTCGACGGCATACGGCAGGCGGTTCGTGAAGTCGTTCTCCCACTCGTCGTCCCACTTCAGTTCATCGTCCGCCGACGGGGCATCGCCTTCCTGCAGATTGTTCTCGGGATTCAGCACGCGGCAGTTGAACCCAATGACGCGGGAGGTCAGGATCATCGGCTTAACCGAGTCCTTCGGATCAAAATCCTCCGACAGCGCCACGATCCGCCAGGCGATGACCGACAGGCCGCCTGCTTCCTGGCCGGGCACTTCGCTCTGGCCGGGGTCCATGACCGATACCTCGACGCGGTGGGGCGTTCCCACAATGGGCGAATCGGCCCCGACAAGCGCCGTCCCCAGTTTCACCCAGCCCAGCGTGTCGCGCGCCTGCTCACCGTCGCCGTTGTTCACCAGGGTCAGGCCGTAACGGCCGGTCGGCGTGGCGGCATCGGGGTAGCAGGCCGAACGCAGCCCCATCGCCAGCTGCTCCAGGACATAGTCGGCGTGGTGCAGGCTGTTCGCGAGTTCCGTCCCGGTGCGCCAGGCGCGGGTGCCTGCATCAAAGCTGAAATAGGTCACCGCCGCGATGGCGGCCATCAGGGTGACCGCGAGCATCAGCTCGATCAACGTGAATCCCCGGCGCCGGGGCTGGAAGTCGTACAGGGTACTCATCTCACGCTGCCGCCTCCCTTGTGCCAGAGGTAGCTCACCAGTTCTTCGGCTTGACCTTCGCCACCTGTCCCCCAGGAGATGCGTGTCCGCACAACATAAAGTCCATCGTCCGTCAGTTCGTCCGCGACCTCTTTGGAATCGACGGTGCGCTCAAACACGAAACCTTCGACCAGGCCTCCGTCGGCATCGACTTTCACATCATCGATTTCCTTCACCTCGGTCATCGGGTGGGTCAGTTCGCCAAGGCTCAGCGCCCATTGCGCCGCCTGATACTCGCGCGAGGCACGCATGACGGCCAGGCAACTCGAGATGCCACTCAGCAGCGTCACCAGTCCGAGCCCCAGAATGGTTGCGGCAAGCAGGACCTCGATCAAGGTCATCCCCGATTTTCCCTGACCGTCAGTTCGCATCTTCCAGAACCTTTCCGGAGCCGGTCACATCGAACTCAACGTCCATCCATTCCTCTTCGTCGAACAGCACGCGGAGCTTGAACGGACGGCAGGTGCCATTGCTCCTGAAGCGGATCCGGGCCTCCACGGCCTCGTCGTCCATCACCGGCAAGTCCTTTGCATCCAGGCTGTCGGCATAGCCGAGGAAGCGGAACTGAACCCCTTCGCATTGGTATTCCGCCTTGAGTTCGTCGGCAAAATTCTGGGCAGTCACTACGGCGGCGGGACGGTTGGTGCGGCTTGCGTCCTCCTCTGTCTCTCCCGAGCTCTCCGCCGCACCCGGATCGCCGGCGAGCGTCGTCTGCGGCAGGCCGCTCCCCGCGGGAACGGCGTTCTCTCCCGTGCGCTCGGCGGCCATGACCGTGATCCCGCCGCTTTTCAGGCCGAGGATCAGATCCGTCTCGGCCTGATTGAGCAACGCCATCGTCCGGGCATAGCGGGCCGCCTGAATCGACGTCCGCGCCGCGGCGGCCAGCCGCGTGCTGGCCAGGCCTGCACCGATTTGAGGCACCAGCACGGCCGTGATCACGCCGAGAATGATCACCACCATCAGCAGTTCAAGGAGGGTGAACCCTTGCTTCAGCCGGTTCGAGACTAACGTCATCTGGCTCTTTTCGCGTCGGCAGTTCGTTCTGCCAGGTTCATTGCCGGAGCGGACCGGCGGAGACCCGGGCTATTTGCTGGTGATGTCATCTTCGGTGTTCATCTGGGCATCCGGCCCCGCCGAACGGATTTCGAATTCGAACTTGCCCGTCTTCTTGTACTGGAAGGCCACACCCCACGAGTCCGCCAGGCGGCTCTTGTCCAGCAACGGGGCCATCGATTCCGTGGCGACCGTCAGGTCGTCGAGGTTCTCCGGGTAGCGGCCCATCCGCACTTCGTAGGCCTGGATCGCCGTGCCGATCGCCGCGATGCTGGCCCGTGTCGTGTTGCGGCGCGTCTCCTCGCCCTGTCCGGCGAAATTGACTACCACCACGGCGGCCAGAATGCCCAGAATCGTGACGACCAGCAACAGTTCCACCAAGGTGAAACCAACCCGTGAGCGACGGCTTTCATCACTTTTATCGCGTTTCATATTCAGTCTCCCGATTCCATCATTAAAGTACACAACATCTTACGTCCTTTTCGCGCACGAGGGAACACAATTATGTCATTCCCTGCTCAGCACGAGCGAGAGGTCGGCGAGGGAGAGCGTTCCGGTGAAGTCCGCCTCGACGCGGTAGCGCACCCGTTCGGTCTTGCCGGAGATTGCGGGCTTCTTGATGTCCATGATCCGCTTGGTCTCTTCCCAGGACGCCTTCCGGTTCAAGGCCAGATCGAAGTTCAACACGACGCGTTCGCGCGGATGCTTGTCCGTGGCGGCCAGGCGCTCATCCACCACCACGACGATCTTCACCGTGCCGACGAAGTCTTCGCCGCGCCAGGCATTGATGGTCGCTCGCAGCCGTCCGTCCGCCGTGTTGTTGAGGACCCACTCGGGGGCCTCCAGACGCAACTGGGCGCGTTTGACATGGACGAGCTGCACGCGTGGCGAAGGCCCCGAGAAGTCGCTCTCGATCGTCAGGTTCTGGTCGTCCGGCCGATTGAAGCTGTAGCGCCACCCTGCCACCAGCCTGCCCGACAGGCCGTAGGGAAGCGGCGGGAGAAGATTGCCGGAGACATCCGAGGGGACTACGGCCTCGCGGACCGGCAGCGGCTTGTCGGGGAAGGCCGTTTCGGCCACCGTGGACCGGTGCAGGGCAAACGCCGCCGCGACCCCCGCCATCAGTGCGGCGAGGACCATGCCCGCCACCGCCACCTTGCGCCAGCGGCGATTGCTCTTCCGCAGCCGCATCAGATCGCGCGAGACCGTCACGCCCTTGGCCATCTGCGCATCGGTGTCGGCGGGATCGAACTCCAACTGGTCGCGGACCGGCCGGTGCATCTGCAGCGGATCGTGGTTGAGCAGCGGCATCGTCTTCGTTTCCAGTCCCGCCGCCTGCACCGCGAGGCGCAACGCCTCGTAGTCGAAGGGTACGCGTCGGAAGCGGACGACCTGGTCCTCGGTGTCGTAGAGACAATAGCTCGCGCGGGGGTCGCCGTCGCGCGGGTAGCCGACCGAGCCGACATTGACGATGTAGCGCTTGCCATCCTCCAGCACAAAATCCCCGGGCGGCAGGGGGTGCGGGACGCCGCTGGCGCCGCGGACGAACATGCACGCACGGTGCGTATGGCCGACGAAAACGATCGGGACCGGAGTCGCTTGCCACGTCTGCTGCGTGTCCTCCGGTCCGACGATGTAGCGGAAGGCTTCGGGCTGCCCCATTTCGCCATGCACGCAGGTGAAGCCATCGCCCGTAATCGAAAGCGCCGCCGCAGCCAGGAACTCCTTCCCCTTGCGCGAAACCTGTTCGGTGCTCCACTCCACCAGGACGCGGGCCTGCTTGTTGAAACGCTCGGGGGTCATCTTCCCGCAAACCACGGCGTCGTGATTGCCCATGACAAAAGCATCCACGTGACGGTACAACGAGGCCAGCACCTCCTGCGGCTGGGGTCCATAGCCCACGACGTCCCCCAGGCAGATGATGCGCTGGGCACCCAGGCTCGTCAAATCGGCCAGCACAGATTTCCACGCGGGGAGGTTGGCATGAATATCGGAGATGATCGCGTAAAGCATGCGATCAAGCATAACACTTGCCTTTCGCCGCTGTAAAAGCTAATTTTCACGCATGACAAGCATTCCGCCATCATCCCCTGAAAACAACGAGACCCAGTTGACCGCCTGGCTGCAAGCCGCCTTCCAGAAGGCCTTTGGCGATGCCGGCGGCGAAACGCGACTCCGCGTCGTCCCCTCCACCGATCCCGCGTTTGGCGATTATCAATGCAACGACGCCATGGGGCTCTCCAAAGTGCTGCGCCTGCCGCCGCGCGTCATCGCCACCCGGATCGTCGAGGCGCTCGATACCGACCCCGCCATCGCCATCGCCACCGCGACCGTCGCCGGCCCCGGGTTCATCAACCTCGTCGTCTCGCCCGGCTGGCTGGCGGAGCAGCTGGCCGCCGTGGCCGCCCTCCCCCGCACGGGCCTCCCCGACCTCGGCCAGGGGCGCACGATCATCATCGACTACTCGAGCCCCAATGTCGCCAAGCCCATGCACATCGGCCACATCCGCTCGACGATCATCGGCAACGCCCTCTACCGCATCTACAAAGCCCTCGGCTACACGACCATCGCCGACAACCACCTCGGCGACTGGGGCACCCAGTTCGGCATCCTCATCCTCGGTTTCCGCAACTTCGCCAACCCCGACCGCCTGAAGGAGTCGCCCATCGAGGAACTCGAGCGCGTCTACGTCGAAAGCTACAATCGCACCAAGACCGACCCCACCTGGATCGACGCCTGCCGCGCCGAACTGGTCAAGCTCCAGCAGGGCGACCCGGAGAACCTCGCCCAGTGGCGCCAGTTCATCGACCTCAGCCTGAACGAGTTCGCGCGCATCTACACGCGGCTGAATGTCCACTTCGACCTCTACCGCGGCGAGAGCTTCTACAACAGCCGCCTCGCGGAAACGGTCGACCTCCTTGAAAAACAGGGGCTGGCCAAGGCGAGCGAAGGGGCGATCGTCGTGCCGCTGGAGGACGAGGGGATGCCCGTCTGCATCGTCCGCAAGTCCGACGGCGGCTTCAACTACGCCACCACCGACATCGCCACCGTGCGGTGCCGCGAGGAGGAGTTCAAGCCCGACCGCATCATCTACGTGACCGACGAGCGCCAGCAGCTCCATTTCAGGCAGTTCTTCACAGTCTGCAAGAAGATCGGCTGCACCACGCGGCTCGAACATGTCTGGTTCGGGCTGATGCGTCTGCCGGAGGGGACCTTCTCGACACGCCAGGGCAATGTCATCAAGCTCGAAGCCCTGCTGGACGAAGCCGAGCGCCGTGCGCTCGCCATCATTCAGGAGTCCTCGCCCGAAATGCCGCCCGAACAGCAGCAATCCCTCGCCCGCGACATCGGCATCGGCGCGGTGAAATATGCCGACCTGAGCCACGACCCCCAGAACATGATCGTCTTCACCTGGGACCGCGCCCTCGCCCTCGACGGCAATTCCGGCCCCTACCTGCAGTACGCCTACGCGCGAATCCGCAGCCTCCTGGACAAGTACCGCGCGGCCCACCCCGGCCAAGATCCCCGCAGCGCCCCGCTGCTCCTCGACGAAACGGTCGAGAAGCAACTGGCCCTCCACATCCTGCAGTATGCGTCCGCCGTCGTCCGCGCGTCCGAGGCGTTCAAGCCCAGCGTGCTGGCCGACTATCTGTTCGCCCTCGCGCAGCTCTACAGCAGCTTTTACCAGCGCTTTCCCATCCTCAAAGCCGACGCCGCCATCCGCGACAGCCGCGCCCATCTTTGCACCCTTGTGGCGCAGGTGCTGCACGAGGGGCTCGACCTGCTCGGAATCGCCACCCCCGAACGGATCTGAAAAACGCAAGAGGTTGACGACCCCCAATTTCGATTCTTCAAGAATGCCGTTTGACAGGCGGCCATTTTAAATGATACATTCTCTTTTTACAGCTCTAAGGCAGAATCTGCGCGTGCAGGCTGCAACGCTGTCCCTAAGGGGGTGAATGGTAGTGATCCAGATCCGGTTAAAACGTGGCGAGACGGTTGATCGCGGGCTAAAGCGGCTGAAGAAGATCCTCGACAAGGAGGGTTTGATGAAGCAACTTCGCGCCAACCGCTATTTCGAGAAGCCCAGCGAGAAGCAGCGCCGCAAGTCGGCACGAGCCCGCTCCCGCAACATGTCCCGTCGCGCAGTGGTCTAGCGTTTGCGAAAGCACGAACGCCCGGGCTCTCTTGAGCAAGTCTCTTGAGAGCCTTTTCCTTTTCCATATTTCCCGCCGGGGGCCCGATGGATTTTGCTCTCTCGACAAACTGGAACACGCACCGCCATGCAGCGGGCGAAGCCCTGGTCGACGAAATCCAGGCGCTGGGGTTCAACAGTCTGGAAATCGGCTATGCCTTCCAGGAAAGCCTGATCCCGGGGCTCATGAACCGCATTCAGTCGGGTGCAATCGCGGCCCGCAGCGTGCACGCCTATTCCCCCGTTCCGCTGGGCGCCCCGAGCGGGCATCCCGAGCTGTTTCTCATGGCGGCGACGGATGAAGACTCGCGCCGTCTGGCCCTCTTCCACATGCGGCATACGCTCGAATTTGCCGCCTTCGTCGGCGCACGCGTCGTCGTGGCGCACGCGGGGCGTGTCCCCGTCGGCGCCCGGTGGGCACGCCATGTCGGCTACCAGGTCGCCGAGCGCACGGACCACTGGCGGTACCGCTGGAACCGGAAGCGGCTGCAGCAGGCGCGCCAGCGGTTGGTCGGGCGCCATCTGGAGTCGCTGCGCCGTTCGCTGGATGAACTGCTGCCCCGCTTCGCGGAGGCCGGCGTCGTGCTGGCGCTGGAAAACCTGCCGTCCGGGGACGCCCTGCCCGACGCGGCGGAGATGATCCAACTGGCCGATCACTACAAGAGCCCCCATCTACGCTACTGGCACGACATCGGCCATGGACAGATCATGGAGAACGCCGGATGGGGCAACCACCTCGACCTGGCCCGCCAAATGCTCACTTTGACGGCCGGCGTCCATATCCATGATGTGCGGCCGCCCATGCAGGACCACTGCGCACCCGGCAGCGGCGCGCTCGATTTTTCGTGCTTTGGTTTTTATGCCGATCCCGATATACTCCACGTTTTCGAACCTGCGTCGACGGTGACGCCCGGCGACCTGAAGACTGGACTGGAGCTTCTTCAAAAGACCTGGGGCGCAGACAATTTGCACGCAAAGGGAAAAGGCATCGCATGAGTCGCATCGCTTTAATCACGGGGATTACCGGACAGGATGGCTCCTATCTGGCGGAGTTTCTGCTGCAAAAGGGCTACGAAGTCCACGGCATGGTCCGTCGATCAAGCACGGAGAACTTCGAGCGCATCGGGCATTTGCGCAGCAAGATTGCACTGCACCAGGCGGATCTGCTCGATGAACTGTCCCTGATCGAACTCATGCAGCAGGTCCGCCCCGACGAGATCTACAATCTCGCGGCCATGTCGTTTGTGCCGACCTCGTGGACCCAGCCGATCCTGACCAGCGAATTCACCGCCATCGGCGTTGTCCGCGTCCTGGAGGCCATGCGCCGAGTCTGCCCGAAGGCGCGCCTCTATCAAGCCTCCAGCAGCGAGATGTTCGGCCATGTCCGCGAGACCCCCCAGACGGAACTCACCCCTTTCTATCCGCGCAGCCCCTATGGCGTCGCCAAGGCCTTCGGCCATTACATCACGGTCAACTACCGCGAGAGCTATCAGCTTTTCGCCGTGTCGGGCATCCTCTTCAATCACGAAAGCCCCCGCCGAGGCATGGAGTTCGTGACGCGCAAGGTCACCGACGGCGCGGCACGGATCAAGCTCGGCCTGCAGCAGACCCTCGCGATGGGCAATCTGGATGCCAAGCGCGACTGGGGCTTCGCCGGCGACTATGTCCGCGCCATGTGGCTGATGCTTCAGGCGGACAAGCCGGACGACTACGTTATCGCCACCGGTTCGACGCATACGGTCCGCGAGTTGTGCGAAGCCGCCTTTGCGCATGTCGGACTGGACTGGCAGGCCCACGTCAAAATTGACCCGAAGTTCATCCGGCCGGCGGAAGTCGAGCTCCTGCTCGGCGACGCAAGCAAGGCCAAACGGGAGCTGGGCTGGCAGCCCCAGGTCGACTTCAAGGGATTGATCACCATGATGGTCGATGCCGATCTCGCCCGCGTGCGCCGCGAGATGCAGGGTTAGCGACCATGCGAGTGCTGGTTACAGGTGCAGCGGGTTTCGTGGGCCGGCATGTCGTAACCGTCCTCAAGGCCAACCGGCATGAGCCCCTGTTGACGGATATGCTCGCCGATCCGGGCGCCGGGATCTGCGCCTTGGACATCTGCGACGCAACCGCCGTGAACGAGGCGGTGCAGGCGCTAATGCCCGACGCCTGCATCCACCTGGCCGGCGTCGCCTTCGTCCCGGACGCGGCCCGTGATCCCACGGCGCTCAACGCCATCAATGTGAAAGGACCGATTCATGTGGCGGACGCACTCCTGCGCCATGCCCCCCGCGCACGGATGCTTTTCGTCTCCAGCGCCCAGGTCTATGGCTACAAGTACCGTCCCGAGCCGATGACCGAAGCCGATCCTCTGCGTCCGGGATCCCCTTACGCGATTTCCAAGGCGCAAGCGGAGACTGCACTTCTGGAGCGCGCCGCCCGGCAGGGATTGGCGGTGATCATCGCACGACCGGGCAATCACACAGGCCCCGGGCAGTCGCCCAAATTCGTGGTGCCGGCCTTCATTCGCTCCATCCGCCGTTTCCGCGATGGCAAGCAAGCGACGATTGCCGTCGGCAACCTCGAGAGTGAGCGTGATTTCACGGATGTCCGGGATGTCGTCTCCGCCTATCTGACCCTCGTTCAAAAGGGCGAGATCAACGGCATCTACAACATTTCGGCGGGCGTGCACCTGCAGATCGGCGAACTGCTGGCACGCATTGCCGCGATGGGAGCGGTGGAACCCGTCGTCTCCGTCGATCCCTCGCTTTACCGGCCCACCGATGCCATGCCGGAACTGGACACTTCGCGTTTGAGAATGCTCGGGTGGAAGCCGAGGTTCCCCTTTGACCGCACGCTGGCCGACCTCTGGGCCGAGGCCGAAGACCGCTGACCGCATTGCGGGACTAACGGTTTTGGCGGATCAGGATGAAGGCGAGCACGCCGCAGATGACTGTGGGAACCCAGATCAGCAGGTGCGGATAATACTCCGGCCGCTTGGCGAGGGTCTTGGTCACGATGAGCAGCGAATAGTAAAGCACCATGACGCCCATGCTGATGGCAATCCCGAGGTTCGACTCCCGACGGTGCGACCGGATACCCAGCGGCATTCCCAGCAGAACGAAGACGAGGGGCGCAAGCCCCAGCGCGATGCGACGATGAAACTCCGTGCGTGCCAGCGAGAGCCGCTTACGGACATCGGCCAGCGCCAGTTCCCGTTCGGTTGGATTTCTCAGTGCATCGACGACCGTTGCGGTCTCCTCGGCCCGAAGTTCCTGGACATTGCGCGTCAAGGCGTCGAAGCGGAACGAGGCAACGGTTGGCTTGTATCCCCGCGGCTTCATGGCATCGGGAATGATGTGCGTCAGCCGGTCAGCGGTGACCGCGCCCGGCTGCGTATCGGAGAAAGGCTCGATCCGCACCTGATGCATGTCCAGCCAGATGTCCTCGCCACGGACCTCCACCAGCGCCCGGTCGGCCCGGATCTCACGGTTGCTGTTATTTTTGGATTTATCGAAGATCAGCAGATTGAACAGTTCATTGCCCTCGCGCCGCGCAAACCAGAAAGTCATTCCCGGAAACTCCTGGATGAAATGGCCTGGTTGCAGCAATTTCAAGCCGACACCTGAACCGGCCATGGCCGTGAGGCTTCTCCGAGCCAGATAGCTTTGAGGCGAGATCTCGTTGTTGACGTAGATCGACAGCAGGGACATCAGCACGCCGAGCCCGGCCAGCGGCAGCATCACGCGCCAGATGTTGACGCCGCAGGCCTTCATTGCGCTGATCTCTCCGTCGGCCGAGAGACGTCCAAAGAGCAGGAGCGCACTGACCAGTGCCGCCAGGGGAACCGTGAAGGTAAACGACTGCGGAATGCTGACCAGCAGAAACTGCGCCACCAACGACGGTGCCAGCCCGCGCACGACCAGTTCTGTCGCCTTGACCAGCAAGCCCACCGAAAGGACGAAGGTCAGAACCAACATTCCCAAAAGAAATGCCGCCAGAAAACTGCTGGTCACATAGCGTTGCAGAATTTTCATGCGGGTTGAAAACAGAAAAGCCGCGCGAAGGTTTCCCCTGCGCGGCCTTTGGGTTGTCCGACACGCTATTGCTTCAGCGTATTCAGCACGGCCGCCCGGTCGATGCCGCGAATGTAGACCTCGACGCGACGATTGGCCGGCGTTCCGGTTTCCAGATTCTGCGCCGCCTTGGGACGGTCGAAACCATACCCGACGGCACGCATGCGGTTGGCGCCAACACCCTTGCCGGCGATGTACTGGCGCACGGCTTCGGCACGGTGTTCGGAGAGACGGCGATTGTAGGCCGCCTTGGACGTCCGCAGACGGTCGGCATGCCCTTCGATCAGCGCCGTGGCTTCGGGATGCCGCGTCAAAACCTTGACAATCTTGTTCAGGTCATCAAAGTAGACCGGCTTGATGATCGACTTGTCGTAATCGAAATTGATGTTCAGCTCGAACATCATCAAATCGTCGGGACCGTACAGGGGGTTCGTATTATCTTCGAGGACTTCATGTCCGTCGTAGACGCCGCCCGCATCGGTGTCGCGGTTCAGCGGATCGGTCTTGTGGGTCAGAACTTCGGCGCCATCCTTCAACAGATCGAAATCGGTGTCGGGATTGAGCGGATCGGTCTTGTAGGTCAGGACTTCCTGCCCATCGGTCAAATCATCCTTGTCGGTGTCGGGATCGTAGGGATCCGTGCCGATGCGACGCTCGTGATCGTCCGCGAGGCCGTCGCCATCGCTGTCGATCGGACCGTCCGTCGCCAGGATGTCCGGCGGAACACCGGCGCCCCAGGTCCAGACGACGCCTACGTCGGCAACCGTGTTGAACTCGGTGTTGTCCGAGGTCAGGAGCAGGCGCCAATCGGTCCGAAAGGCCCAGGCGTCGTTGAAATGGTACATGAGTCCGGCACCCGCGCGCAGCACGAAAGCGGAACTCGACTCGCCATGATCCAGGACGTCATCTCCATAGAGGATGAAGCCCAGGCCGCCGGCGAGATAGGGGTCCAGCCGCTCCCAGCGCGTGAAGTGGAAAAGCGCGTCACCGTAGATGGTGGCCATCCAGGTGCTGCCGAACCGCTCCCCCGGTTTGTCGTCCACGCAGGAGTGGCCGCCGTATTCCGCAGGATAGAATTGTTCGTCCAAACTCGGAGCGAGCAGCAGTCCGCCCTCAAGACTCCACCATTCGTTGTAGTCATAGCCCAAACGGGCGTTCAGGATGAACCCGTCCTCAACCGGTTCATCCCCTTCGGTCAGGTAAAAACCAGCCCCGGGGCTGAAGTACCAGCGGGCGTAATCCTCATCCTCGGCATGCAGTTGGGCCGTCAAGCAGGTTGCGGCTAGCAGCAGGACCTTTATTGTGTGCGTGCAATAATCGCTCGATTTCATTTTATTAACTCCAGGATCAACGTGAAAGCGGGGTGATTGTAGCAGAATCCGTTGCCATATCCAACAGCAATTTATGAAATGAACCGAGCGGAATGGACCGCGAAATGGACCAAATAATTGACGAGAACCACGAAATGCCCGGAAAATTTCGCACTGCAACGATCCTTGCATTCTCACAGGCCTTGGCGTAAAATACAAAACTGCTTTTTGACAAATCGTTTCCACTCGAAAACAACCATGACATCAACCCTACTCCTCGTCATTGGCGCGATCCTCGTCAACAATTTCGTGCTCAACCGTTTTCTCGGCATCTGCCCTTTTCTCGGCGTGTCCAAACGGCTGGAAACATCGCTCGGCATGTCCGGCGCGGTGATTTTTGTCATGACCTGCGCCGCCGCCGTGACCTGGTGCCTCGATCATTACGTGCTCGTCCCGGCCCACCTCGAATACCTTGAAACCATCGTCTTCATCCTGGTGATCGCCACCTTCGTCCAACTGGTCGAACTGCTGCTCAAGCGCTTCGTTCCCCCGCTGCACGCCGCACTGGGCATCTACCTGCCGCTCATCACGACCAACTGCGCCGTGCTCGGCGTGGCCGTCATGAACGTCAAGCGCAACGGCGGCTTTTTCGAGTCCGTGCTTTTTTCCTTTTCCGCCGGGCTTGGTTTTGCGCTGGCGCTATCGATCTTCACGGGGCTGCGGGAGAAGATCGACCGGTCCGACCCGCCTCGCGCCTTCCGCGGCGTCGCCATCGCCCTGGTGACGGCGGGGCTGTTGAGCCTGGCCTTCATGGGCTTTAGCGGCCTGGTCAAGTGAGCACGCCATGGAACTGATACTTATCGCCATTTTTTCGATCGCGGCCATCGGCCTGGTCTGCGGACTGGCCCTGGCCTTCGGAGACAAATATTTCTGCGTGCCGGAGGATCCGCGCGTCGAAACCGTGATGCAGCTGCTGCCGGGGGCCAACTGCGGCGCCTGCGGCTTTGCCGGCTGCGCCGGCTACGCCGTGGCCCTCGTCGCCGGCTCGGCGCCGGCGGGCCGCTGTCCCTCCTGTGCGTCGGACGCATCGGCAAAGATCGCAGGCGTGCTCGGCATTGCCGCCGTTGCCGCGGCCGATCGCCAGGTGGCCATAGTCCTCTGCGGGGGGACCGACACCCAGGCGCGCAAGCGCTTCGCTTACGACGGGCTGATCGACTGCGCCGCAGCCGCATCCGTGGGCGGCGGCGACAAGGCCTGCAGCTACGGCTGCCTGGGCTACGGCTCGTGCGTCCGCATCTGCCCCGTCAACGCCATCGCCATCCAGGACGGCATCGCGCGCATTCATCCCGACCGCTGCATCAGCTGCGGCAAGTGCGTCGCCAACTGCCCGCGGCGCGTGATCCGCATGGTTCCCACGAGCCGCACCATCCATGTCCTCTGCAGTTCGAAGGATCCGGGCGCAGTCGTCCGGAAGCTCTGCAGCGTCGGCTGCATCGGTTGCCGCATCTGCATGAAGCTCTCGGATGGCGCCATTGCCATGGACGGCGCACTGGCGGTCGTGAACTACGACCTGCCGCTGGAAAACGAAGCCGTCATCGGGAAATGTCCCGGGAAATGCATTCACAAGGTCTAGCATGAAAGTCTCTGCGGCACTCTTCGCCTTCAAAGGCGGCACCCACCCGCCCGGGTTCAAGCAGGCGACGGCGGACACCCCGCTGCGCCCGCTCCCCGTCCCCGCGCGCCTCGTCATCTCGACGCTGCAGCATCTGGGCGCCCCCGCCACACCGTGCGTGCAACCTGGCGACCGCGTGCTTGCCGGTCAGTTGATCGCCAAGGCCAACGGCTTCATCTCGGCCACGGTCCACGCGCCCGCGTCGGGCACCGTCGTGGCGATCCAGGCGGCGCCGACGCCGACCGGACGCGATGCGCCGGCCATCGTCATCGAGACCAACCGTGACGAGACCGCGCGCGACGAGACCTGCAAGCCGATGCCGGACTGGCGCACCCAGGATGCCAAGACGCTGGTGGCTCGCATCGCCGAGATGGGCATCGTGGGCATGGGCGGGGCCGGCTTTCCGACTCAGGTCAAACTCTCGCCGCCCAGCGACAAGCCGATCGACACCGTCATCCTCAACGGCGCCGAATGCGAGCCCTACCTGAACGGAGACAACCGGCTGATGATCGAGCATGCCGCCGAAATCCGCGAGGGGTGCGAGATCATCCGGAAGATTCTCGGTGCCAAGACCCTGTGCATTGCCATCGAGGATAACAAGCCGCAGGCCGGCGCCGCGATGTTCGCCGCCCTGAAGGACGCGGCTGGCGACACGCAGCTTCACATCCTGAAGACGCTCTACCCCCAGGGCAGCGAAAAACAGCAAATTTTCTCGGTCACCGGGCGCACCGTCCCGATGGGCGGGCTGCCAATGGATGTCGGCTGCGTGGTCGAGAATGCCGGCACGGCTTACGCCATCTGGGATGCCGTGGTCAACGGCCGGCCGCTGACCACGCGGGCCATCACGGTCTCCGGCGACGCCGTGAACGCGCCGGCCAACTGGATCGCCCCCGTCGGCGCGACCTTTGCCGATCTCGTGGCGGCCTCGGGCGGGATCCGGGGGGAACTCGCCAAAATCGTGGCCGGCGGTCCCATGATGGGCTTTGCGCAGCCCTCGCTCGACATTCCCATCAGCAAGACCTCTTCCGGCCTGCTGCTGCTCTCGGCCGCGCGCATCGCCACCTGGTGTTCGCACGCCTGCATCAACTGCGGCCGCTGCGTCGACGCCTGCCCCCTGCGGCTGATGCCGACCGAACTCAGCCAGGCCATCGAGGCCGACGACATCGAGGAGGCGGAGCGGCGCAACGTGATGGACTGCTTCGAATGCGGCGCCTGCGCCTACCTTTGTCCCGCCCACCGCCCGCTGGTGCAGCACATGCGCCGCGCGAAGGCGATCATCACGCAACGCCGCCGCGCCGCGCAGCAGAAGAAGTAACGGGAGAAATCTTTGAACACGGAAACACAGCCAACCCCGCCCGAGCGTCCCCTGGTGGTGGGATCATCGCCGCACATCCATTCCGGCGCCAGCGTCGCGCGCATCATGCTGGACGTGCTGATCGCGCTGATTCCGGCCACGGCCGCAGCCCTCTACTTCTTCGGCTGGAACGCGGCCCGGCTCATCGTCGTCTGCGTGGTCGCCTGCATGGCCGCCGAATGGATCTGCCGCCGGCTCATGCGGCGCGGGAACAGCCTGGGCGACTACAGCGCCATCGTCACGGGACTCCTGCTGGCCTTCAACCTCCCACCCGCCCTGCCCAGCTGGATGGCCGCCGTCGGCAGCCTCTTCGCGATCGGCCTCGCCAAGCAGGTCTTCGGCGGCCTCGGCTACAACCCCTTCAACCCGGCCCTCATCGGGCGGGCTTTCCTGCTGATCTGCTTCACGGGGCCCATGACGACCTGGAGCGTCTCGCTCATCGACGCCACGACCCACGCGACGCCGCTTGGCATGGTCAAGGAGGCCTTCAAGGCCGGCGCCCCGGCGCCGATGGTCATGGACGCCGCGCGCAGCGTCGACTTTTTCGTCGGCAACATGAACGGCTGCATCGGGGAGACCTCGGCCATCGCCATCCTGCTGGGCGCGCTCTACCTGCTCCACCGTCGCGTCATCGCCTGGCACACGCCCGTGGCCTACGTGGCAACGGCCGCCCTCTACGCCGCCGTGCTCCACTTCTTCGCGCCGGCGGCCTCGATGCCCGTGCATTTCCACCTGCTGACCGGTGGCCTCATGCTGGGCGCCTGCTTCATGGCGACCGACATGGTCACCACGCCGACCACGCCGCGCGGCCGCATCCTCTTCGGCATCGGCTGCGGCGTTCTGACGATGGTGCTCCGCACGGTGAAGTCGGGCGCCTACCCCGAAGGCGTCAGCTTCGCCATCCTCATCATGAACGCCTTCACGCCGCTCATCAACCGCGCCACCCGCAACCGGGTGTTTGGCCAACGGCCACAACCTTCGCGAGGGAGCTGAACGTCCTATGAGAGAAATCATCAAGCTGGTCTTCATCCTGACGTTCATCTGCGCCGTCTGCGTGGCCCTGCTGGCCGGCGTCAACTCCGTCACCCAGGCGCCCATCGCGGTCTCCAAGGCCGAAAAGGAGAACGCCGCGGTCCGCAAGGTTCTCCCCGCCGACGCGCCGGCCCCCGAAAAGCGAACCGTCGGCGAGGCGGTCCACTTCGTGTCGCTGGACGCGTACGGCAACCTCGTCGCCGCAGCCGTCAAGGGCCGCTCGGCCAACGGCTACGGCGGCGACATCACGCTCATGGTCGGCTTCGCCGCCGACGGCACTCTCCTCAACTTCGCCGTCCTGGAGGCCCAGGAGACCCCCGGTCTCGGCTCCAAGATCGATTCACCCGGCTTCCGGGCGGGAATCTGCGGACGTCCCGCCGGCACCAAATGGTTCGTCAAGAAGGACGCCGGCGAGGTCGATGCCATTACCGCCGCGACCATCTCGTCGCGGGCGGCGCTGGAGGCCATCCGCGATGCCGTGACGCAATTCAACACCCTCAAGGAATCTCCGGGAGCGACTGCCACGCCATGAGCCTGTACACGAATCTCACCCGCGGCATTGTCCGCGAAAATCCCACCTTCCGCCTGGTGCTGGGGATGTGCCCCACCCTGGCCACGACCACGTCGCTGGAGAACGCCATCGGCATGGGCGCCGCCACGACCTTCGTCCTCTGCGGGTCCAACATGGCCATCGCGGCCGTCCGGCGGGTGATTCCCTCCGCCATCCGCATTCCCTGCTTCGTCGTCATCATCTCGACGTTTGTGACCATCGTCGACCTGCTGATGCAGGCCTACACCCCGGCGCTCTCGGAGCGGCTCGGCATCTTCATCCCGCTCATCGTCGTCAACTGCATCATCTTTGCCCGCGCGGAATCCTTCGCCAGCAAGAACCCGGTGATGCAGAGCTGCGCCGACGGCATCGGCATGGGCATCGGCTTTACGCTGGCCCTCTCCCTGATCGCCGCCATCCGCGAGATCCTGGGCATGAGCACGCTGACGGTCTGGGGCGCCCTCAAGTTCAGCGTCCCGCTCAACGCCAACATGATTCTCTTCATCCTCCCCGCAGGCGGGTTCATCACGCTGGGCTGCCTGCTGGGGCTGATGAATCACCTGCAGGCGCGCGCCGCCGTTCGCTCGGGCAAGGCCCTCCCCCCGCCGCTCCAGATCGATTGCCGGAACTGCACCGTCTGCAAATTCGGCAACTAGGAAACCGACCGCATGAACCTGCCTGAAATTCCCGGTCTGCAGTGCACGGCGCTCCTCAACCGCGGCGGCACGTTCACCACATGGAAGGCCATTCAGGAATCGCTGCAGCGCGAAGTCGACGTCAAGATCCTGCAGCACGACGCACCTCCGGAACAGACCGAACACTTTCTGTCCATTTCGCGGACGCTCGCGAAAATGAGCCACCCGAGCATCGCACAGACCTTCGACATTGTGACGGAAGCTTCGTGCACGTATGTCGTCATGGAACATGTTGAAGGCGCCTCGCTGTCCGAAATGGTCGCAGGAACGGGTCCCCTGAAGGCCACGCAGGCGCTGCGCCTCGTGCAACAACTGGCGGAAGCCCTGGACTATGCCTGGGCGCAGTCGCAGATCGTCTTCCGGAACCTGAAGCCCCAGAATCTCCGCGCCAATGCCCAGGGCATCCTGAAAATTTCCGAATTCGGGCTCGCCGTGCAGATGGTGCCCGGCTTCGACCTGACCCGCATCGACCACGGCAGCGTCGTTGGAACGCCGCACTACATCTCGCCCGAGCAGGCGCGCGCGGCCCCCGTGATCGACACCCGCTCCGACATGTACGCGCTGGGAACGATCCTCTATTTTCTGGTGACGGCCAAGTCGCCCTTTGAAGGGATGGACCAGAACGAGATTCTCAAGCAGCAGGTGTCGGGTCAGATCCCGCATCCGCGCACCATGAACAACCAGCTGCCGCATGCCGTCTGCCACCTGATCACGCGCCTGATGATGAAGCTGCCCAAGGATCGCTATGCCGACTGGTCCGCGGTGACCAAGGATATCAAGCGTCTGCTGGCCAACAAGGACCTGCCCGGCCATGCGCCAAAACACGCCGCCAGCACGATCGCGGCGTATGCGGGAGGCCTCAAGCTGGCGCAACCGCGCGCCGGTGATCCGCCGACCGCGCTGCCGCCGGCGGGCCCGGGACCCCGCGCGGAGAACGTGCGCGGGAAGGACCACTTTGTCCTCTGGCTTCTGCTGATGCTCTGGTTTACCTGGCTGGCCAACGGGCGGCTGAACAACCCGATGGGGCTGCCAGCCGTACTTTTGGTCCCGATCCGACTACCGGCGCTGTTCAGCACCGCCCCGGCAGCTTCATCCCCGGCGCAACGGGCACCCCAGCGTGCACGGACCGCGCTGCAACCGCGAACCGGTGCGGCAGCCGCACCCGTGGCGAGTCCCGCCTCGGCCACACCGACTCAGGAGGGATCGTCCCTGTCGGATGCCTCTTCCCAAGCGGATACA
Source organism: uncultured Lentisphaerales bacterium (assembly GCA_964592855.1). Classification (GTDB taxonomy): domain Bacteria; phylum Verrucomicrobiota; class Kiritimatiellia; order RFP12; family JAAYLN01; genus JAAYLN01. Next base: position 45,809 of record CAZQKI010000001.1, on the reverse strand, counting down.
CGCTCCCCGCTGTCCAACCCGATGCTGGCGGATATCGCGACGGCGCTGGGCGCCGGCGACATCACGGAAGCCCGCCGGAAAATGACGGAACTGGCCAAAGCCGCCCCTCGTCCCTCGGCCGAACTCGAGGCGATCCGCACCGCATTGAACACGCTGCCCACACCCTTGAGCGCTGTTGAAAAGGGACTCCAGTCTCAGATCGGCAAGGAGATCGTCATCCGCTATCTCGGACATGATCGCAAGATCATCCCCAAGGCCATTGCCGACGGCGAACTGCAGGCGGCATTCATCGCGAACGATGGCAGCAGCCGCCCGGTTTCATTCATGATCGACAAGCTGGATGCCGCGGAACAACTCCGCTGGCTCCCGGACGCCCGGACCGCCGCCGAGCACGCGATCTTCTGCATGCTCGCCCTGCAGGCGCAGAACGCCGAGCGCTTTCGCGAACACAAGGACAACACGGGTGCCCTGGCCCCCGTGTTCAACAGCATCAGCCTTTGAGAATCGCGTCGATGGCCTGGATCTCTTCCGCGCCGAGCGGCGCACAGGCCAAACCCGCCACGTTCTCGTCGATCTGCGAGACACGGCTGGCACCGATCAGCGCCGAGGTCACGCGGGCATCGCGCAGCACCCACGTCAACGCCAGTTGCGCCAGCGTCTGCCCGCGCGCCTGGGCGACAGCATTGAGCCCCTTGACTTTCCCGAGCAGCTCCGGCGTCAAGGCCTCGCGCTTCAGGAACGTCCCGGGCTTGCCGGCCCGCGAATCGGCGGGAATGTCGTTTAAATAGCGGCTGGTCAAAACGCCCTGCGCCAGCGGACAGAAGGCGATCGCCCCCATCCCCGCCTCCTCCAGCACATCCAGCAGACCAAGCTCCTCGACCTTGCGGTTCAGCATCGAATAGCTGGGCTGATGGATAAGACAGGGCGTTCCGAGCGCCCGCAGAATGCGCGCGGCCTCGCGCGTCTGCTCGGGACTGTAGGCGGAGATGCCGGCGTAGATGGCCTTGCCCTGGCGGACGGCGGTATCCAGCGCGCCCATCGTCTCCTCCAACGGCGTCTTGGGGTCGGGACGATGCGAATAGAAGATGTCCACATGGTCCAGCCCTATGCGCTTGAGACTCTGCTCCAGACTGGCCAGCAGATACTTGCGGCTGCCCCACTCGCCGTAGGGACCGTTCCACATCTTGTGCCCGGCCTTGGTCGAGATGACCAGTTCGTCGCGGTACACCGCGAGATCCTTGCGCAGGATGGCGCCGAAATTCTCCTCGGCGGACCCCGGGGGCGGACCATAGTTGTTCGCCAGGTCGAAGTGGGTGATGCCGAGATCAAAGGCCCGTCGCAGCATTGCACGCCCATTTTCGAAGGCGTCGATCCCCCCGAAATTATGCCAGAGGCCCAACGACAGCCTGGGCAGCAGCAGTCCGCTGCGTCCGCACCGGTTGTAGGTCATGGCGGCGTTGTAACGTTCGGGATTGGCTTGATAGATCATCGTGGAGTCCTTGTTGTTTCGAATTACGCGTCCTGGCGGCCGCCGAGGGCGCGTTTGAGGGTCAGCGGATCGGAATACCCGACCCCGCTGTCGACGGGGAGCCCGAAGGCCAGCCGGGTGACGCGAATGCCCGGCGTCGCCCGGAGCAGTTCGCGGACATACGCCGCGGTGGCATCGCCTTCCAGGTCGGTGCTCAGCGCCAGGACGACCTCCCGCACCGCATCGCCCGACAGACGCTCGACCAGCGCCTTCAGCCGCAAATCTCCAGGACCCGTCGCCCGCGCGGCGGAGACCTTGCCGTGCAGCGCGTGGTAGCGGCCGGTATAGACGCCGGCGCGCTCGATGGCCAGGATGTCGCCCGGCTCCTCGACGACGCAGAGGATCGTCGCATCCCGCCGGAGATCCGTGCAGAGCGGGCAGGGATTGGCCGCCCGCACCGTGAAGCCGCCACAGACGCTGCAGCAGCAGACCGTCGCGCGTGCTTGTTCCAGGGCGGACTGCAGCTCCTGCATCAACCCGTCCGGGCGACGCACCAGCGCCAACGCCGCGCGCTCCGCCGAACGCCGGCCCAGTCCGGGCAGGCGCGCCAGCACGCGAATGAGATTGTCCAGCGGCGCATCCATCCAGAGCGCAACCTCAGCCGCCGCCCAGCATGGAAGCGAGGTCGGAACCTTTCATCAGCTTGGCCATGTGCTCCTGGGTCTTCTGCTTCACCGACTTCATGGCGCCGTTGACCACGTTCAAGAGCATCGTTTCAAACCGGTCGGACTTGCCGGCGATCACTTCCGTCAGGGCCTCGGGGGCCACCTTGACCGAAACGACCGTGAAGTCGCCGCGCACGACAACCGAGATGCCGCCGTTGGCATATTCGCATGTAATCTTCTCGATCTCGGCCTGCATGCGCTTCGCCTCCTTGCGCATCTGCATCGCCTGCTTCACCTGGTCAAACATATTCGCCATGTCAATTCTCCTGAGCTGAGGGGGTTGTGATAAATAGGGTCAGCGCCGCGGAACGTCATGCCGGGGCTTCCTCGACCCGGACAACTTGTCCATTGAAAAGATCGACGGCCGCCTTGACGCCCTTGTCCTCCAGCGGATCGCGCTTCGCCGAAGCAGGCTTGGAGACGGTGGGCGGCGGCTTGGGCGCCGGGGGCGCCACAACGGGCTTGGGAGGGGGTGGAACCGGAGCCGGAGCGGGAACACGTGCGACCACCGGTGCCGCCGAAACCGTGGAAACGGCCGCAGGCAGCGAACCAGCGGCGGGGGCCCGGGCGGGGGCCGGGGCCGGAGCGGGACTTTGAGCGACCGCCGGCGCCGCAGCAGGCGCGGGCGCGGGAGCATGGACCGGGGACGGGGCCGAACCCATGGCGGCGGGGGCCCGGGCGGGGGCCGGGACCGGAGCGGTACTTTGAGCGACCGCCGGCGCCGCAGCAGGCGCGGGCGCGGGAGCGTCGACCGGGGACGGGGCCGAACCCATGGCGGCGGGGGTTTCGCCCTGCAGGGCGGCAAGCTGACGGATCAACTGGTCGATGGTCGATACCGTCGTCGCCCGGCAGCAGCGGACAAAAACCGTTTCGAACAAGGTTCGCCGCGAGAGCGCGTGACGGATGCGTCCCTCCAGTTCGGCGAGATGCTCGGCCACGCGCAGCACGCGCCCGCTGTCCGCTAGACTGGCCTGCATGTCGAGTGCCGCCAGCTGCTCGGGGGTCACATCCAAAGCCGCCGTCTTGTCGCCCAGGTGCTGGAGCACCAGCAGGTTCCGGAAATGTTCCAGCAACTCCAGCACCAACCGGCGCAGATCCTTGCCGCCGCGGTCCAGTTCGTCGATGATCTGAAGTCCGCCGCCCATGTCGCCCTTCAGAATGGCCGTGGCGAGTCGTTCGAGGTTTTCGCGGGAGACCAGGCCGAAGATGGCTAAGACATCGGCCTCCGTGACGGGCGAACCCTTGAAGGAGATGATCTGATCCAGCGCGGACAAGGCGTCGCGCATGCCGCCTTCCGCGCCGCGGGCGATGGCCAGGAGGGCATCGGTATCGGCCGCCACCTGCTCGCTGGTCGCGATGCGGCGCAGGGTCTCGACAATCAGCGCGGTGGGGATGCGGCGCAGATCAAACCGCTGGCAGCGCGAAATGATCGTGGCGGGGAGCTTGTCCACCTCCGTTGTCGCCAGGATGAACTTCGCGTGGGGCGGCGGTTCCTCGAGGGTCTTCAGCAGCGCATTGAAGGCCCCCGTGGAGAGCATGTGGACTTCGTCGATGATGAAGATCTTGAAGCGTGCGCGGGCGGGGGCGAACTGAACGGCGTCGCGCAACTCGCGGATGTTGTCCACGCCATTGTTGGATGCGCCGTCGATTTCGATGACATCCAGCGAGTTGCCGCCCATGATCTCGCGGCACAGATCACATTCGTCGCAGGGGTTGGCCGTCGGTCCCTTCACGCAATTCAGCGCCTTGGCAAAGAGACGGGAAAGCGTGGTCTTGCCGATGCCGCGCGGTCCGACGAACAGGTAGGCATGCGCCACGCGCCCGCTCGCGATGGCGTGCTCGAGGGTGCGGGTTACATGCTCCTGGCCGATGACATCGACAAACTGCCGAGGCCGCCACTTGCGCGCTAGAACTTCATACGCCATACTTTTTCAACAGGCAACCCGCAGCGGGCGGCCTCTACATACGCAGGTCGGCTGACGGGGGAGGAACGGACGCATCCCCTTCGGTCGCATCGCCAAAAAGTGTTTCATAGGCGCAGGCGAGCATGCAGTAGCTGAGCGGAATCGTGAAGAAAACGCCGATCCCGCAGGCAATCGCCCCCAGTCCCGAAACCACGCTGGTCAGGAGGGCAAAGAGCAACGGCATCGTGAATTCCCCGGTTTGCAGGTATCCGAAGACCTTCTTGAACGCATCGATGGCCTTCATCTTCTGATGCACCACAAACAGCATGGCCCACATCATCACCGAGGCGACCACGAGTCCCGCCAATTGTCCAAGAACCGGGATCATCGACAGCAGGATGATCGCGACCAGGCAAATGACGGACACCAGAAGCGCCTGCGCAAAAAAGTCGAATCCCTTGAAGATGTCGCCCGCCTGGGGCTTGACGGGGTCGTTCTTGATCACGCGCCGCACCAGGAGAAACATGCCCGCAGCCAAAGGACCGGAGAGAATCCCGCAGGTTACAGCCGAAAGCAAGGTTGCAATCAACCCGGCGATAATCATCAGGCCCATGTTCGGCCGGAAAAGAGCCCAACCCTTACGCATTTCGTCCGCAATGTCCAACTTTTTCAATGTCATGATCGAACTCCCTTTGTCGCTACGCACAGGATGAATAAACACTCAAAGCAGGTTCATGTTATCCGTTCTCACCCGGTTTCGCCATAACATTTTCAACGTCCGTGGCGGAACGCTTCGCGTTTGAAGACAGCGGATGCAACGCACGGGGCCGGCTAGCGAAACAAATCGACGAGTTCCGTCCACGCCGCCTGCGGGTCGCGGCTGATCCGCGCCATCGCCGCCTCGAAGGCCTGCCACATCTCGTCCGTCTTGATCTCGTAGGAATGCCCCCAGAAGTAGAATACGCCGCAGGCCCGCGACCGTTCGTAGCGCTCCCAGAAATCGGGAGCCAGAAAATGACAGTTCGGATGGAAGGCCATCGGCTCCTGCGGCGGAAAGCACTGCTCGACAGGAACCGTCGTCCGCGCATAGACATGGCCGGCTTCGCGCAGCGCATCCATCACGGCGGGCGTGTACGTCCCGTAAGGATAGGCGAAACCGAGCACGGGGCGTCCAAAGATATCCTGCAGGCGCTTCCGTCCATCGACGATCTCCGCCCGTGCCGCCGTGATCGGGATCGATTCCAGATGCGGGTGCGTGAGACTGTGGTTGGCCACGGTGAAGTCGTCGTAAACCGCGCGGTTCCGGCTCCACGCCCGGTTGGGCTGATCCAGGACGCTGGCGTTCAGATTGAACGTGGCCGTGGCCCCCTGGCGGCGCAGAATGTCGCACAGTTGAAGATCCTGCTCCCGTCCGTCATCCCAGCACTGAACAACCCGCAAACTCTTTTCGAACATCGCTATTGACTCCTGATCAGCGGCAGAACGCACGCGCATTTCGGAACAACCGCATCCAGGGGCCCGCCTCTCCCGTGAAAAAGGCCGCCGGGCGGTACGAGACCTGCACGGCGCGGAACCCGCGCTCGGGGTGCGGCATCATGATCGTGGCGCGTCCATCGCGCGTCGTGAATCCCGTGAGCCCGCCAGACGATCCGTTCGGATTCCACGGAAACCGCTCGGTGGCCGCGCCCGAGCCGTCCACGTAGCGCACGGCCGTCAGCTGCCGGCCGATCATCGTCTCGCGGTCCGACTCCCGGGCAAAGACCGCCTGGCCCTCGCCGTGCGAGACGACCACGGGGACACGCGATCCGGCCATGCCCTTGAGCAGCACCGACGGCGAATCCAGAATCTCGACGGTGGCCAGGCGGGCCTCGAACTGCTCGCTGACGTTGCGTTGGAATTTCGGCCAATGCTCGGCTCCGGGAATGAGGCCACTGAGCTGCGAGAGCATCTGGCAGCCGTTGCAGACACCGAGCGCGAAGGTGTCGGCCCGATGGAAAAAGGTCTTGAACATCGCCGACAGCCGATCACTGAAGAGGATGCTGCGCGCCCACCCCGAGCCGGCTCCCAGAACATCGCCGTAGGAAAAGCCGCCGCAGGCCACCATCCCCGCGAAGTCCGCAAGATCGGCCCGCCCCTCCGACAAGTCGGTCATGTGGACATCGATGGAGCAAAGTCCCGCCAGCGACATGGCGGCGGCCATTTCGACATGCCCGTTCACCCCTTCCTCCCGCAGGATCGCGACGCGCGGCGGCTGCGTCACTTCGGCGGCGGAAGGCAGCGGAACGGGGCGTTCGTCGGGTCCGTAGGTCAGGTGATACTGCAGACCGGGATCGTCCGTCTCCTTGGCGATTTCGAACTCCGAGTCGGCGGTGGCCGGATTGTCGCGCAACCGCTGCATCTGCCAGCTCAGTTCCGACCACATCGCGCGGAGGGCGGGGAGGCTGCTCTTGACCGCGGCCACGCCGCCCACCTGGACGATGAAGTCGCGATCCTCGCGCACCGAGCCGATCAGGCGCGTGCAATCCAGCAAGCCATGGGCCTCGAGGCAGACATGGACTTCCTCCAGATCCTTGTCGAGAACCTGCAGGATCACGCCCAGCTCCTCGCTGAAGAGCGCGGGCAGCGGTTTTTCGGGGTCCCCGGGGAGGTTGACCGTGACGCCGCGTCCTCCGGCCATCGCCATCTCGGCCAGCGTGATGACGGCGCCGCCGTCCGAACGGTCATGATAGGCCAGGATCTTCCGGTTCTCGATCAGCGCCTGAATGGCATCGAACAGGTTGCGGAACCGCGCGGGATCGTCCAGGTCGACGCACGGGCTGCCGGTCTGATTGAAGACCTGCGCCAGCGCGCTTCCGCCGAGCCGGTTCTTCCCGCAACCCAGGTCGATCAGCAGGAGGGCGGAACTCCCGGGCTTCAGGTCGGGGGTCGCGGTCAGCCGCACATCCGAAACGGCCGCAAAGGCCGTCACGATCAGGCTCAGCGGCGCATGCTGGCGGTAGGCGGTTCCGTCTGGGCCGCTCCACAGCGTCCGCATCGAAAGCGAATCCTTCCCCACGGGAATCGAGAGGCCCAGTGCAGGACAAAGATCCAGCCCGACGGCCTTCACGGTGTTGAAGAGCTCGACGTCCTCGCCGCCTTCGCCGCACGCACACATCCAGTTGGCGGAGAGCTTGACGCGGCCGATGGGGCCGATGGCCGTTCCCATCAGGTTGGTCAGGGCTTCGCCAACGGCCATGCGGCCGGAGGCGGGCGCATCGATCACCGCGATCGGCGTCCGCTCGCCCATCGCCATCGCGCTTCCGTCGCAGGCCTGATAGCCGGTGACCGTCACGCCGCAGTCGGCCAGGGGGAGCTGATAGGGGCCGACCATCTGGTCGCGGTGCACCAGTCCCGTCACGCTGCGGTCGGCGATCGTGACCAGGAAACTCTTGGAGGCCACGGCGGGCAGACGCAGCACCCGCTCCAGGGCCGCCCGCGGCGTCACGCCGGCGAAGTCCAGGTCGGTCAGGGGCGTCTTCTGGCGCTTCACGTCGCGGAGCATGCGGGGCGGTTTGCCGAAGAAGACCTCCAGCGCCATGTCGATCGGGCGGTTGCCGAAATGCGCGTCCGCCAGCACGAGCTGGCGGTCCTCGCGGGCGACACCCACGAAGGCCACGGGGCAGCGCTCGCGGGCGCAGATGGCGGCGAACGATGCGCGGGAATCGGGACGGATGGCGAGCACATAGCGCTCCTGCGCTTCGCAGCACCAGATCTCCATGGGGTTCATCGACAGCTCTTCGTTGCCGACCTGGCGCAGCTGGAAGTCGGCCCCGCACTTCTCGACGAGTTCGGGAAAGGCGTTGGAAAGTCCCCCCGCCCCGACATCGTGAATGCTGTGGATCGGGTTGTCCTCGCCCAGGGCGACGCAGACCTCGATGACCTCCTGGCACCGGCGCTGCATTTCGGGATTGCCGCGCTGCACCGAGTCGAAGTCGAGGTTTTCGGCGTTGCTGCCGGAGGCCATGGACGAGGCCGCGCCGCCCCCGAGACCGATGCGCATCGCGGGGCCGCCGATCTGAACGAGCAGGGCTCCCGGCGGAACCTCGTGCTTGTGGATCAGGCTCCGCCGGATCGCGCCCATGCCGCCGGCGATCATGATGGGCTTGTGGTAGCCGCGCAGCACATCCCCCACCCGTTCTTCGTAGGTGCGGAAGATGCCGCAGAGCTGGGGTCGGCCGAACTCGTTGCCGAAGGCGGCGCCGCCGAGGGGTCCGTCGATCATGATGGATAGCGGCGATGCCAGACGTCCGGGAAAGGGCGCCAGTTCCTTTTCCCAGGGCATCGTGTAGCCGGGGACATTCAGGTTCGAAACGATCAGCCCCGAAAGGCCGGCATTGCTCCGGCTGCCGCGCCCCGTCGCGCTTTCGTCGCGGATCTCTCCGCCCACGCCGGTGGCCGCACCGGGGAAGGGGGCGATCGCGGTCGGATGATTGTGGGTTTCGACCTTCATCACCAGGTCGAGCTGATCCGGCTCGAAGCGATATTCATGCGTGGCCGGCACGATGCGGAAAGCTTGCGCGGCATGTCCCTCCGCCACCGCAGCATTGTCACTGTAGGCCGAGAGCGTGTATTGCGGATGACACTTGTGCGTGTTGCGGATCATCCCGAAAAGCGATTCACTCTGCTTCTCGCCATCGATGATCCAGGCCGAGTTGAAGATCTTGTGGCGGCAATGCTCGGAGTTGACCTGGCCGAACATGACCAGCTCGGTGTCCGTTGGATTGCGCTTGGCCTGGGTGAAGGCCTTGGCCAGGTAGACGATTTCCTCGTGGCTCAGGGCCAGGCCCATCTCCTGGTTGGCCTCGTCAAGCGCGGCGCGTCCCCTGGCCAGCACGTCGAAGCTCCGGCCGGGGGCCGGGGGCCGGTGGTCGAAAATGGCATCGAGCGATTCGTAGACCCCCTCGGTCATCCGGTCGTGAAACACCTGCAGCGCCGCACCGAGCGCCGGCAGCGGAACCACGTCCCCGGCCTGATCGGAGACGACATACCGGATCCCCCGCTCCACCCGGCGCACCTCGGTGATGCCGCAATTCTGCAGGATCACGGTCGCTTTGGAGGACCACGGCGAGATCGTCCCCATGCGCGGCACGACCAGAAATCCGCCGGCCGCCGGGGGCCGGGCAAGGGCATTCAGCAGGGCGCAGCAGCGCTTCTCGACAGCCGCCGGCAGGGGATCCGCCGCTTCCAGACAGTAGATGAACTCCGCGGTGACGGTGAACTTCCCCTGCTTGGGCAGACACCTGGCCAGCCCCTCGCACAAGGCATCCAAACGAAACTGGGAGCAAGCCGCCCCGCCCTGCCAAATGATCAAACTCACAGTATGCGCTCCAGAAATGAGGAATCCGCGTCAGGGGATCGCGCGAAGCGCCGCGTCGTAATCCGGCTCCTGCGTGATTTCCGGCACCAGTTGCACATAGCGCACGACGCCTGCGGGATCCATCACCACCACGGCGCGCGCCAGCAGACCGGCCAACGGCGACGACTCGATCAGAACGCCGTAGTCCCTGCCGAACGCAGGCGACCGGAAACAGGAGAGCGTCTTGACGCGGTCCAACCCCTCCGCGGCGCAGAACCGCCCCTGGGCAAAAGGAAGGTCGGCCGAAATGCACAGCACCTGCGCATCCGGACGCTTGGTGGCGTCCGCATTGAACCGGCGGACCGACTGGGCGCAGACCCCCGTGTCAATGCTCGGAAAGATATTAAGAACCGTCCACTTGCCCTTGGCGTCAGCCAGGGCGTAGTTCCCGAGATCTCCGCCAACCAAGGCAAACCCCGGCGCTGGCGAACCCACCCGCGGAAACTGGCCGGCAAGTTGCACGGCCGAACCTTTGAATGCAGTCTGTGACATATCAATCTCTCCCTTAGTCCGTATCCATTCTTCAACCAGAACCGCAGCCATGATAACAAAACTTATTCGGCATCGTAAGCGATTTCGTTGATCGCAAAGCCCGTTTGACAGACGGCACAGGCTTTTGACATGCTAACGCTCTTGGATGGGTGTCGCTGATCGGTTCCGACCTGATTCGGGCTTCTGCGGATCGGGTCGCCGATGAGCAGCCGACCATGACCGGGGATCGGGGCGTTTTCGAAATGTGCGGTATTGTTGGCTATGCAGGCCGCCGCAAGGCGGCGGAGAGTAGAGGCGGCGTATGTTCACAACCAGTGACAACCGGTGGTTCATTGACCGTGGCGTGGTGGTGCACCATCCCGAAACCGTGACGCTGGACGTTTCCCCGGAACAGATTTCACCCGGAGCGGAAATCCATCCCGGATGCCGCATCAGCGGCGGAGACACCTCCATCGGCCCGGGCTGCCGCATCGGCGCGGAGGCGCCGGCGACGCTGATCAACTGCCGTCTCGGCCGCGGGGTGCGCTTCTGCGGCGGCTTCGCCGAGGAAGCGGTGTTCCTCGACGGCGCGGCGGCCGGCTCCGGTGCGCACATCCGCCCCGGCACCCTGCTCGAGGAGCAGGCGTCCTGCGCCCATACCGTCGGTCTCAAGCAGACCATTCTGATGCCGTTTGTCACGCTCGGCAGCCTGATCAACTTCTGCGACTGCCTGATGGCTGGCGGCACCGGGCCCAAGGAACACAGCGAAGTCGGGTCCTCGTATATCCACTTCAACTTCACCGCCCGACAGGACAAGGCCACCGCCTCGCTCATCGGCGATGTTCCGCGCGGCGTGATGCTCGACCGTCTCCCGATTTTCCTCGGCGGACAGGGCGGGCTGGTCGGGCCGGTCCGGATCGCCTACGGCACCGTGCTGGCCGCCGGGACGGTCTGGCGCCGCGACGTGGTGGAGGAAGGGCTGCTCATCGGCGGACCGGGCGGCGGCCAGCGGACGGAGACGCCATACAACCTGAATCAATACGGCGACATTGACCGCGTCTGCCGCAATAATTTCACGTATGCCGGCAACCTCCATGCGCTCGCCGCCTGGTACGCCTGCATCCGACCCCTGCTCACCCCCGGTGACCCCTACGCACAGGCCTGCCTGCGCGGCGCACAGCAACTGCTGGCGGCGGCGGCGGCCGAGCGCGCCACTCAACTGGAAAGATTGGCCGGAAAAATCGCCGACGCCCCGGGCCCGCATGCGTCGCACCAGCGCCTGCTGGCCCTGCGCCCCAGGCTGGAGCAGATGATCTTCATCCCGAAAACCGCCGGCTTCATCCCCCCGGAGGAACTAACGGCCGCAATCGCCATCAACCGCCAGCCAACGTATATCGAAGCCATCCAATCGCTGCCGGCGGCGGCCCGACAGGCAGGCACAGCCTGGCTGCAACGTATCGCGGATGCCGTTGCAGGACACTGGGAAACAGGCACACCATGAGCAAAATGTTCGGAACCGACGGCGTTCGCGACATCGCCAACGATGAAACCGATGTCGGGGATCGCAATGTGCTGGCACTGATGCAGCGGCGCGGCGCGACCCTCGGTGGTGAGTCATTTACGTTCAGGATGCGCTCGATTGACTTTGAGCGGTCCAATACGTCCCGCTCTACCGCTCACGCCCGGATCAATGCGGCCGTAAAAGTAGCGCGGGACGTATCGGACCGCGCCGCCTGGAAGCCAGAAGGGCACTTTCTTTCCGTATCGCGACAAAGGTGATCTGGAGCCGGGCGTCCTCGCCCGTAGTGAAAAATGCGTCGTTGTGTCCTGCTTTTTCGCCTACCGACGGGGACGACGGGGGCCAGTGCGACCTCGTCCTCGTCGTCGTCCTCGATGCGATATTTCGAGAACGAGAATGAGGACGAGGACGATGCGGCAAGGCTCATACTTGATCCAACGGCCCACTGGTCTGAGAACCACCGCCGACAAAGCTCACGACAAAGCTCGCGACAAAGTTTGTTCTTCTGCCTTGATCCAACTGGCGGCCTCTGGCCGCCAGCGGCCTTACTGAACCCCGAACCCTGAACCCTCCGCTTGCACAAACCGGAGGTATAGCATGCGCCTATAGGAAGCCGCTACGCCCCCAGAACCGCCCGCATCCGGTCGGCGTAGTAACGGACATTGTCCCATTCCGCGTCGGGAGCGATGCGGTGGTCGGGACAGGGAATGAATCCGCCCAGTTCCACCAGCTTCATCAGCCGGCTCACCTCTGCATCGACGGCCTTCCGATCCCGGGAAAACACCGTCTTGTTCATCCCGCCGACGCCGCGGATCCGTTTCCCGTAGGTTGCGCGCCAGGGTTCGATCGAGGCGTTCCACGTCCCCACTTCGATCGGGAACATCGTGTTGACGCCGTTGTCCAGCCACGTGGGGATGAGCGCGTCGATCTGACCATCGCAATCGAGCGAGACGATGTCCAGACCATGCCGGTTCAGCAGTTCGGTGATCCGGCGGTAGTGCGGGCCGACCTTCTCGGCAAACAGCTGCGGCCGGACCAGCGGTCCGTTCTTGAAGCAGATGTCCTCCCAGAAGTGCCCGAAATCGAAGACCCCGCCCCGCTTGAGCGCATGCTCGGCACAGCGGTAGCACAGGTCGGCGACGGTATCGATGATTTCAAACAACAGGTCGGGATCATCGACTTCCAGATAGCACAGGTTCTCCATCCCCACGATGTTGCGGATGGTTCCCATGAGGCTGCCGCAATGCAGCGAAAGCGGCCAGTCCCGCGGCGTATCCCGCAAGGCTTCCATCCCGCCCTGCCCGAAGGGAATGAGTTGCTGGCCGATCCGGACGCGGGCCTCCTCCACGCGGCTGGGATCCCATTGCAGCCTCGGTTTGTAGTGCTCCTCCCAGGAGGCACGATCCTTCAGCAAATGGTCGGTTTCGGCGGGGATCGAGCCGGCGCCAGCCTTGGACGTGACGGTGACACCCAGCCCGTTTCGGATGTGCTGCGTTCCGTCCGGCAGCGTTTCCATAACCACCGACTCGAAATACGGCTTCAGGAAAGTGGCCATTGAAAAGCAGGACTGCCAGTTGAAGTCGAAACCCAGCAGCTTGGCGATCTCGAAGTCGGCCGCATTGCCGTCCCCCCACCCCTTCGCCAATTCCACCCGGATGTGCCCCTCTGCGGCCCACTTCTGAAGCGTTTCGTGCCAGAAGCCGAAATAGACCAGCGGCATGCGGTCAACCGGTTGATAGCGAAGTACGGACAGGGCGCGCTCACGATTCGTCATGCGGAGATCCTCTCAGATTCATTGTCGAAAGCCTCAAGGGAGAAACCCATCACTCCGTGCAGGCCCATCCCCTCGGTAATCGCAACATGATAGAGAAGCCCGTCAACCGTGGCAAGGGAAGAACGCCTGTCGCGAGGCGGACGCATCCCCGTTTCACTGCTCTCGCAGAGCGCGCTTCTCATACAACACGTCTTCCTGATCCCTGTCCGCGCTCAGGCGGAAAGACGGAACCTGGCACGAGCCCGCTCCCTCGTCCACCGTTGTCGTCGCCGTAGTCGTCGACCGAATCTTCCCCTTCCGGTGGACGACAACGGCGACGACTACGGATCACGATTTCCTACGGTCGTCCTCCTTTCCTTCTTGAGTTCCAGATTGGCATGCAATTGGGTTGCGGGCGGAGCCCGCATTAGGTGGTGAAATGGAGAAAGCCGTAGAACTCGCGCTTGTGCCAGTTCAACTGCCGTGGCGACGGCACAGCACGTGCATGGCAACCATGTAGGACATCTGTCCCTTCCACAGGTATTCCCGGACTTCGGGCGGCGCCGCCGACTTGCAGGATTCCCCCTCCGTTCACGGTGACGGTACCGGGTGTCGCGTCGCCCCCGTCGGTCCACACGTTTCCCAGCACCGGCAGGGCCATGCAGGCGATCGCGAATCCGGCCGTTCCCCACGCGCGTTTCGTCATCATGCCGCCAGTTGGCCACGAATCCATGTTGCTTAAAGAAGGATCGTCAGACCGTCAGCCTCGGCCACGGCCCGCGGCACCAGCAGGGCACCGGGTGACTTGGCCCAGAGGGTCGGCACGGAGTAGAGGAAAGGAAAGCTGAACCCGTCCCCGTAGAGGGAAACCACCGTGCCGTCCTCTCCGGCCTGCAACGCCACCCGGTGTGTTCCCATTCCGGTTACGTCTACGCGGCGCGAAACTTCGGGTTTGCAGTCCGGCAACCCCTTGTAAAACGTGATTTGCTTGCCGCGGGCCGCATCCCATACTTCGAGGTCAAGGGATTGAACGCCCTTCGGAATGTAGAAATAGACCTCCGACTGAGTGTGCCCTTCGGCGCAGGTGGTGTAGGTGAACGGCGCGGCGTTGGTGTAGGTCTGCGTCACCGGATCGTAGGCGACGCTCGACAGGAAGCTTGCATTTCCGCCATATCCGAGGTCGAAGCGATACGTGCCTGGGCGCGGCGCCTTGAGCCGGACATCCACCAACTGCATGGCGGTCCCCTGAGCATTCGTGATCTCGACGGACGGCTGGACGATCATGGTCTTGTCGACCCAGGCGTCCCACGCCTTTGTCCCCGGATTCCAGATATCCACGCCGTAGGGCAGTTTCTTGGCGATGTAGTAGCTGTCCTTCGGGTTGAAAGGCCAGACGAGCTTGAAGCCAACGATATCGTCCTTGCGGCGCGCGATCGTGACGAACGGGACCGGCTTCATGAAGCCGCTGTTCCAGTAGAAGGGCGCATCGCTCTTTTCGCTCTGGAATTCCCTGACCCTGACCAGGTCGTTCAGGTCCACGGATCGCGCCGGCTTGCCATTGGCCAGCTTGGCCTCGGTCCATTCGGTTACCGGCGTGACGGTCCAATGGGCCAGAATCTTCGCCCACCAGACCTGGGTCTCGGCGTGCGTGTAGTGCGCGGGGCCCTTGGCGCCCTCCGGCCCGAGGGCCTCCAGCACCGAGTCCTTCCCGAAATCGCGCCGGCACAGCACGTGCAGGGCGACCATATACGACATCTGCCCCTTCCACAGGTATTCCCGGACCTCGGGCGACGCCACCGTGTAGAGCCCGGTGTCCATCAGGTAGTGGTGGTACCAGAACTGCTTGCAGTCATCGATGCGTTTCTGGGCGGCCGGCTCCTGTGCACCATTTAGTTTCCGGTCGGCGGCATCGAGCAGCCGGATGGCCTGCGCCCAGGTGTTGGGGCCGTTGACGGGGTAGTTGTCGGTCAGCATGAAGTCATAGTAGACCTTCATCTCCCGCCAGGCCCCGCCGAAGGCGCGGCGGAACCAGCGGTCGCGGATAAGGTCCAGTTCGTGCGGCTTCAGGTCGGCGTTCCACAGGAACTTGGCGATGAGGTAATAGGCGAGTCCGTAGCGGCCGAAGTTGAAATCGGTTTCGCAGTTGATCGCGCGGTAGCCGGCGTCATAGGCCCGCCGGTAGTCGGCGGCGATCGCGGCCGGCGCCGCGCTCCAGGCGGCGGGGATGTTGGCCGGCCCGGGATCGAGGTAATAGGAAAGCGTCAGGATGCGATAGTCGCCGGAGGGTTCCCGCGGCAGCATGACCTTGAAGGCGCGGGCCATGTCCTCCTGCGAGGCGAATTTTTCCCACTTGCCCTGGCCGCGGTGCTTCGGGTAGCTGGCGATCATGACCCGAACGCGGGGGTCCACGTTGAAGTTCGGCGGCACGTCGTGATAGTTGTAACTGTAGAAGCTGGCGCGCACCCGGTCCTTTTTCGATTTGCCGGAGGCGGTGATCCGCTTCTCCGCCGGAAGGGAGTCGATCCATTTATCGTATTCGCGCAGGAGATAGTTGCCAAAGCCGAACATCGTGTCGCTGGCGGCCGCCGGGTCCCAGATCTCGACCGGCTGATTCAGCCCGTTATGTCCATGCAGCACATAGGGCTTGCCGAAGGCCGCGCCCGAATGAGCCAGGTAATCGGGATACCAGGTCTTGTTCTTCATCAACGTGTCGAGACTCCCGTAGCCGGCACCATCTTCGGCGTCCATGGGAAAAACCACGAGCGCATCCGGCTCCTTTTCGAAGGCCGCCTCTGCCATGTTTGCGAGGGACCGGAAGATGATCTCCCGGACAAAGGGCATGGACAGGTCCAGGTTGAAGGCGATGTTGTTCAAGTCGTTGGCCACCCACGTTTTGCCGTCGGAGGAACAGGCTGCCGTTTTTTTCGAGTCGAGCCAGAGCCAGCCATTATTTCCGGCGGCCGCGGCGGGCCGCCGGGCTTCGGGGGTGATGATCGTCCCGGGGGCGAGGAAGCCCTCGGTCACGTTGTTAGTCCGCATATAGTCGATGACCGGGATGTGATAAGTCTGCAGCGCATGGCCGGGAAAGCCGGGCATCGAGGTTCCGAAGAGCCGCGCCCCGATCTGCCAGCGCCAGTAGCTGTCGGTCACGGGCTCGTCCGCCGGATCGGTCAGGCCGGACACGATCGTGCCGACGCCGTAGCATTGTCCGCTGGTGGCGATGAGCCCGCGGATATAGAAACTTGGCCGGCCCGAGCGGCGAATCGCGAACGCCAGGGGCTTGTTGCGGTAGTCCGGCACGTGGATCCAGTCCGGCCCCATTCCGAGCACTTCGTATTCGACCGATTCAAGCAGTTCGACGACGCCGCTGGCCAGCCCCGCCGGGGTGTTGGCCACGATCAGCAGGCGGTTCGATTCCGAACGGATGAAATAGGCCTCCTGGCTGGCATAGACGTCCTTCGGATCTGCCCGGAGCGCCGACTGCACGTCGGGGTCGTTGCGGATCGACGCGTCCGCCCCGTTGAGCAGCGTGAGCACGATGCCTTTCGAAAGGTCGTTTGTGCTGATAATGGTGAACGACCGACCGGTCATGCGCAGGAGTCCCTCGCGCAGGTAGCAGGCGGCGCGGCTCATGATGAACGGCGGCGTGACATCCCAAAACTGCAACGCCGGGGCCCCATCCGATCCGGTTTTTGCCACCGGGTCGTATTGGAGCACGATTTGCGGCAGTGCGAAGCCTGGTTCGGGGGAGGCGGCCACGAAGTGGAGGAGATTGGCGGCCGGCTCAATACCTTTGGCCGGCCCAAGCTTCGTTTCCCTCGCACACCCTGCGGCAATCAGAAAAAGACCGCTCCCCAAGACCGCCATGTAGCGGCCGGGAGAAAGACGTTTCGCTCGTGACATGGAAAGCAACCTCCGATGACTAAACAGACGAGGCTCCAGCAAAACCCCCCGGTCGCTGCGCCGACTGTCCTGTCTGCCTGTATAGACATACAGACCGGCTTGCGACCGGGACGTTTTGTAAATTGAAGCACCCGGCTGCCCACCGTGGTCTCGCCTGACTCCCCAACCTACGCCCCATCGTCTTCTGCGTGGCAACACACCGCGCCCAAAACGAACGAAATAAGTATCCCACATTTCGGAGCGTTCGTCTACCGCTGGCGTGGCAACGGCCGCCCGCCACGCGACCGTTTGGCGCAGCGTTCGGTGGGGGGTGCATGAGCCTCATGTAATATCACCGTGCGACAACGACCGTGCCGGGAGGCTTCGTCGCCGCCGGGAGCCCGACATACGTGACGTTCCCGACGGGGTCGTAGTGGATGCCGCATTTTGCCTGTTGTTCGCTCGTAAGTCCGGGCATGGTCCACGTCAGCTTTCCGGCGGTGTTCAGGGTCGTAAGCTGGCTGGAGGTATTGCCGGCCATCCTCAAGCCCCAATAGGGCTTGAAGGGATCCGCGGGCGGACCGGCAAAGGTCAACTCAATTTTATTGGCGGCGTTCACGAGGGTCAGCGTGGCGGTCAGGTTGGTCATGTCGAGTCCGGACGACTTGCCGTCGGTCAGGCTTTCGATCTTTCCGGTGCTCCAGGGATCGGTTGCGCCCATGCCTACGGTCACATTTCCCGACACCACGAATTCGGTGTTGCTGAGGGAGAGCAGGCCTGATGCCCACAGCCCATAATGGGTGACAAGGCTCACGCCGAGATCCAGGCTGGCGCAGGTGGCGCGTCCCGTGGGCAAATACAGCTTGCCATACCCGCTATTGCCGCCGAGTTTCACGGCGCCGGAGACATCCAGCTTGTTGATTGTCGCTTTCCGCAGATCGAGCGTGCCGTGCCGATAATGGCCTGGCGTATTGGAATTATCGCCCACCGTCAGGGCGGTGATATAGGCTTCGACGCTCTTGATTCCCGGCCCGAATGAATATACGGTCGGATCCACTAAGCCACCAATCGCAATGCTCCATGTTCCGGCGCGCTGGCTGGAAGAGCCCATCTTGAACGCGACATTCCCCGGGAACCCCGTTATGCAGGTGCCGGAGCCGTCGTAGCACAGGATGTAGGCGTAGGGGAGCAGGAGGTTGTTCGAGACCGACAGGGTCTTTAATTGCGAATTGGCGCCCAAATCCAGGGTGCCTGATTGTGTGCCGAATTGGTTGCCCATTTCGAGCGTGTCGACGGTGATGTTCGTGACAGCCGGATTGAGCTTCAACGTGCCTTTGGCATTATTGTTTTTTCCGATACTGATGACGGGCACGCGAACCAGGTTGGATGCCGAGCCCGACACGAAGGAGGCGCCGCTCGCATCAAGCAGGCTCCTGATCCCGCCCCAGCCTGTCACGCCATTGAAACCGACGGTGATTTCGGAAACACGGTCAAGAATCAGGCGGCAATTGGCTATCGTGACGGTGGTGGTGTAAACGTTTTGTATGAAGGCTTCACGGTGCCCCACCCGCAAGGGGGTCGTATAGCCGCTTGCGCCTTGCAACCCGCCTCCCCCGTTCATGGTGAGGTTGACGCCCTGGTTATAGCCCAATCGGATGCCGTTAGGTCCGACAGACACGGTGGCACCGGGCGCGATTTGCATTTCATGTGCGCCGGTCGTATTCTCGATAACAAGCCCCCAAGCGGAGGAGTCCGTGCTGACGATACTGAGGCCGACCTTGGTGTCGTTGAACTCTGCATAGTTGCCAAGGCCGGGCTTGGCGGCGGGGTTCCAGTTGGCGGCGGTGTCCCACAGGTGGTCGTTGCTGTCGTCATCCCAGACATTGCCCAGCACCGGCATGGCCAGGCAGGCGATCGCGAATCCGGCTTTTACCCACGCGTGTTTCGTCCTCATGATGCTCCTTATTCTGATTCCTCGATCATTTGAGTCTCTTGCAAAAACCACTTTCAAGCTGCGCCTGACGGCTTGCTTGGCGTGGCGTTTTGCCTGTTGAAAAGTCATCGAACCCCGACACGGGCAAGCTGAACCTTCCGTCCTCGCCACTCGTTTTCTGCGTGGCAAAATGCCACGTCAAAAAATGATTGGACTATTCTTGCACTTTCCTATGAGCTTGTCTACCCCCCCACCATTCGCAGAAAATAATATGTTGAGATCTTCATAACAGGAGGTCAGAACGGTCACCTTACGCTCAAACATAAATCCCGCTGGACTTTCTCGGAGTGTTATGACATGTTGCGCTCCCTGGAACAATTTAGAGAGGAAATACGATCATGGACCTATCGTCTAATCGTGCCGAGATAACGGTTTTTGCCCGTAAGACTCAAGGGGTCATTCACGATTTATTATTCGGGCAATTCATTGAATTGACCGGACGCTGCATCAATGGCGGGCTTTACGATCCGACGAGTCCCTGGTCGCGTTCCGACGGGCTGCGAACCGATGTTCTGGAGGCGCTGCGGGAATTGCGGCCGTCGTATCTCCGCTATCCCGGCGGGTGTGCGGTGGCCTACTTCGATTGGCAGGAGCTGGTCGGGCCTGTCAGCGAACGCCCCCGAGCCAAGTATTTCCGGGAAAAATGGTCCAGTCAATCGCCAGCCTTCGGCATTCCCGAAGCCTGGGCGCTGTGCCGGGAATTGGGGACCGAACTCTATCTGACCGTGAATGCCCACACCCAGACGCCGGAAGACGCCGCCAACCTGGTTGAATATTTGAACGGAACCACCCGCACGAAGTGGGCGGATTTACGGCGGGCGCATGGACGGGAAGCGCCCTATGGCGTGAAGTATTTCGGGCTGGGCAACGAAATCTATGGCGATTGGCAGCCCGGCGTCAAAACGGCGGACGAATACGTCCGGTGGTGCCGGGAAGCCATTCACCAGATGAAGCTGGTCGACCCGGCCATCAAGACGATCGTCTGCGGCCTCGGCCGGCCAGGCCCTCAATGGGATCGAACGGTGCTCAACGGCCTGATCGACCGCATCGACCTCATTTCGGTGCACAACTATTTCGGCCGCCCCATCTTCCGCGACAGCATGGCGGCCAGTTGTGTCTGCGAGCATATGATCGAGCAGGCCAACATGAATGTAACGGAAGCGCTGGACGCGCATCTGGGCATTGCCGCCCGCCCGGGTTTGGCCTTTGATGAATGGAATATCTGGTATCGCGAGAAACACCTGGCCCATCAGGTCGTGGAAGAGGTCTACAACTATACCGATGCGTTAACGGCCGCCTCGTTGATTCATGTCATCCTCCGCAACGCCGATTCCATCAAGATGGCAAACATTTCCGAATTGGCCAATGTCCTGGGTGTCTTGCGCACCGACCGGGACCGCTGCGTGCGGCAAACCATTTATTATCCCCATGTCCTGCTCAGCCGAAAGCACGCCGGGCGCGTAGTCGAAACGGTTGCGGACGGGCCGGCTTTCTCCGCCAAGCACGAACGGTTCTTCTGCGGCATCGTCGACCCGGAAAGGGCCCGGGACGAATCCCTGCCTTCGCTCATTCATTTTTCCGCTGTTCCGGCGCTGGATGTGCTGGTCAGCATCGACGATGCGGCCAAACGGATGACCGTATCCGTCATCAACAAATCGGAACGCGAGTCGCTGGATACCCGCTTGACGTTCAACGGGATTTCGCCATCCGGTCAAACGATGATTCTGCATCGGTTGACCGGCGGAAACGATTTGTTGGCCGAAAATACGCTGGAGCGCCCGGACCGCGTCGGGTTGATGACGCAAGTGTTGCCCTTGGCCGACACCATCACCTTCCCGCCGGCCAGTTTGACGTTAATTGAATTCACGATATGATTGGGGAATCATTCGCCGGCTGGCCCGGGGCCGGCCCTTCGGATGGGGGGACGTATGGCACATCAAACGATTGCACCAATAACGCGCGAAGAGATGATCAGGGTGGTGGAGGGTCGCGGGGCCGCGAAACGCGTGCCGGTGGTGCTGCATTTTCTGACCTACCCCGAGATGTTTAATGGCGCCGAGACCCAGGCGCAGGTGAGGGCCATTCTCGACGCCTATCCCTGCGATGCGCAATTGATTCCCTGGAGGAATGTCACGCTGTATGATGCGCCGGCGGACGATCCGTCCTATTGCTGGATGCCCTCCACGATGCCCCGGCAGGAGATGTCGGCCGCGCTGGACGCCCAGGTCCCGTTGAGCGATTGGGCGATGCTGGACGCCGTTTTGGCGGATTTTCCCGACCCCAATTATCCGGGCCTTTTCCCCAATCCTCCTGCGCCCGATGGCCGATACCGGGTGGCGCATTGGTGGTTTACCCTCTTTGAACGCCATTGGCAGTTACGGGGGATGGAAAATGCGCTGATGGATTTTTATACGAATCCGGACGACGTCCACCACTTGTATCGCGCCCTGACCGTTTTTTACCTTCGCGTCATTGAACGGGCGAAATTCGAAGTCCATGCCGATGCCGTATATGCCACGGACGACCTGGGAATGCAGACAGCCCCGTTTTTCTCGCCGGAAATCTTCGACGCCTTTTTCGCGCCGTATTATAGCGAGATTTTCAAGCGCATTCATGAACTCGGCATGCACTACTGGATGCACACTTGCGGGAATATCGAGCCGCTGCTGCCGAAGCTGATCGATCTGGGGCTGGACGTCTTGCATCCGATCCAGAAGTATGCCATGAACGAGGTGGACGTTGCCCGGCGATATGGCGGGAAGATCACGTTTTGGGCCGGTTTCGACGTGCAGAAAACCATTCCTTTCGGGTCTCCCGAGGATGTGAGGAAAGAGGTGCGACATCTCATGGACACTTATTACCGACCGGAGGGGCGCCTGATCTTTACGGCTGGAAATATGATCACGGGGGACACGCCTCTGGCCAGTCTGGACGCGTTGTTCGATGAAGCCTACCGGTACGGCGGCCTAGTCGCTTCGTCCGGCAAGCGAATTCCCGGAACTTGCGCTTGACGCCGTCGCGTCGATATGCAAGCGTGAGCTTCATTGAGCAATCCATCAACAACACAGGTAATTTCAGGAAGGGGCATTTTCATGAGCAATCGGCGTAAGACGGGGATCGGGTGTTTTGTGGGGCTGGTCATGGCGGGCGGAGCGGTCTGCGCGGACGTGACGCTGGTGAAAGAGGGCCGCGCCCTGGCGGTCATTGTCGTGCCGGCCGGCGTCATGGCGGCCAATCCTTCCGATTTTCAGTGGATGAAGAATCCGGCCCGCGACCTGGAGGTCAAACGCCAGCGACTGAGGGACTCGGTGACCGATCTGGCCCATTACCTCGGAAAGATGTCCGGCGCCACGATCGAAATCGCCACGAATGCGCCCGTTGCCGGTGACAAGCGGGTGCCGATCCTGATCGGCGCCCTGGCGGTCGAGGCGTTCGATGCGCCCGCTAAAAAGACCCGCATGAAACAGGGCTGGCGCCTGACGGTGGCGAAGAAGGGGGTCGGGCTGAGCGGGGAAACAGACGAATCCACGAGCTACGCGATTTACGAGCTTCTTGAGCGGCTCGGGTGCCGCTGGTATATGCCCAGCGACATGGGCGAGGTGATTCCGAAACGGGACACCATCACGCTGGCGATCAGCGACACCTCGGGTGCGCCCAGCACGGAAGGGCGCCTGCTCTGGTATGCGGACGACGCGTTCAAACGGCGGACCCGGCAGGGCGGGGACGCGTTCAACGGCGGGCATGCGCTGGAGATCAGCGAAAACTACGTCAGCAACGCCGATCTCAAGGCGCATCCCGACTGGGTGGGAACCAAGGACGGCAAACCGATGGCAAACCGGTTCTGCTGGGCGAACCCGGGCTTGCGCGCCGCGGTGGCCGCCGGGGTGATCGCGAAACTCGATAAAGACAGCGCACCAAGCATCACGATCGGGCCGGATGACGGCTGCGATTTTTGCGACTGCGCCAAGTGCCGGGCGCTCGACGCGGGCGACCGGGACCCCTCGATGGACTGCGTGTCGATCACCGATCGCTACATGAATTTCGCCAATGAAATCGCGGCGAAGGTCTCCGCCCGATATCCGGACACGATCCTGTCCTTTCTGGCGTATGTCCAATATACGCGTCCGCCCGTGCGAGAAAAGTTGCACCCGAACCTGGCGCCCGTGATCGCGCCCATCACCTACTGCCGGGCCCACACCATGCTCGACACCAACTGCCCGTCGCGGCAGGCGATCCGGCCGATCCTCGAGGGGTGGGGTCGGGCGGCTAAAAACCTGTCCTATTACAACTACATGTATAATCTGGCCGAGGTGTCGGTGCCCTATCCGATGATGGCCCAGATGAGCGCGGAACTGCCGCTCCTCTATGCAAACGGGGTCAACGTGTGGTCGCCGGAAACCATGCCGAGTTTCGACTCGAACGTGCCGGGCATGACGCTCGGCATCCGGCTGTCCTGGGATTCTTCGCGGGAGCCGGCGGCGGAGCTCGATGAGTTTTTCGAACGGTTTTATGGCGCCGCGGCCAAGCCGATGCGTCAGTATTGGCAGGGGATCGATGACGCCTGGACCCGCGTCAAGGAACATGCGGGGTGTTGCTTCGGGTATCCGCAACGGTTCACCCCCGCCGTGTTGCAGGCGGCGCGCGCGGCCATCGACGAGGCGACGGTCGCCTGCCGGACACCGGTCGAGCGCCAGCGTGTCAAGATAGCCGACGAATCGCTGCGGCAGTTCGCGCTGTTCATGAAACTCCGGGAGGATCTTGCGGCCGGCCGGCTTCAGCACCTCGAGCAGGACGCCATCGCCTGGCTCGACAAGCAGTCGGCCCTGGGCGCCGAATATGCCCCGCAGTCGGCCTTCTTCGGGGTCAACTGGGTGCCGAAAACCGCCGACGGCAAATCGATCACGATCGCCGGCCATTACTTCAAGTGCTTTGTCTATAACACGTATGTGGACGGAGCCAGGATTGCCCGCGATTTCACCGTAATGGGCCCGCCGCTGAAGTCGTGGCGGTGGCAGGCAGACAAGGAGAAGAAGGGTGCCAGCCTGGGCTGGGAGAAAGCGGACTTCGACGACCGCGCCTGGCCGGCCACGGATCCGGCCCGCGACACGTGGTTCTCGATGGGATTGGATCGGCATTACGGCCCGGTCTGGTACCGGCAGCGTGTGGCCGTTCCCGCCGTGCCCGCGGGCAAGAAGGTGTTTCTCTGGGTCAGCGCCACCGACGGGAAGTGCCGGGTCTTCGTGAACGGCCTTCCGGTGCCCTCGATCAACGCCAAGGGCGAGGCGGTCGTCGAGCCGGAAGGCTACTGCCAGCCGTTCTCCTTCGACATCACGGCGGCGGTGAAAGCGGGCGCCGACAACCAGGTGACCCTCGTCGGCACGAGAACCTTTTTGAACGAGCAGGGGACCGGCGGCCTGCTGGGGCCGGTCATGCTCTATTGCGAAAAATAGGCGGAACACGGAGTTTGGCGGGAGCGCATCTTGTCCATCAGCCATTGCGGTCAAGTTCGGCGAAGACAACTGGGTGGTTGCACGCGTTGTCAACCGCGCGCTCAACGAACTGGGCACCGGCGGCATCGTCGCCCCCGTCATGTTCTGGAGCCCGAAGGATCCGGCCTGGAAACCGGGGGAATGACACTTGCTACGCGTCTCGGAATTGTTTTAGCCAGGATTGCAGGATTTTCAGGATGTTTCAGATGCTCCTTGTAAAGACTACAAGGCGACGAAGGAGACCACCACCATGAAAAGACGAGATTTGTACGTATCGAAGACCCTCGCCGTCTTGATGGCCGGGTTGTCCTGTTGCCCCGTCGCGATGGAGGCAAAGGGCGATTCTGATGCGCCCCATCTTCAGGCGTCGGCGTACCGAAAACAGATGGGGGCCGTCGTCGCGGCAGCGGACACCAACCTGTACGTCGAGGCGGAGGAATGCACGGTCGGCGGGGCCTGGCAGGCGCTTCCGTGGGGACGCAACTACTATGCCGCAACATTCGCCAACACGTTCATGAGCCGTCAGGCCTATCTGGGGGCACCGCCCCAGTGCGACGTGTCGGAAAGCCGCATCGATGTGGTCGTTCCTGAAGCGGGCGATTACCTGCTTCTGGCACGCTACGAATCTCCCTACCGTTTCGAAACCCGCTTCCGCGTGACCATCGAGCAAACGGGCAAGACTGCCTTTGACCGGATGTACGGTGGCGTCGCCAATGAAAAGATCTGGGCCTTCGGAAAAGGGATAACCAATCAGGTGGCCTGGTCGTGGGGCGCTGCTGAAAACGTCGTCTGGGAGGGGCACGATGCCCGGGCCACCCTCCGCGCCGGCCCGGCGGTCATCCGACTGATCGCCGGCCCCCAGCCGGAACCCGCGGCCTGCCGCAACGTCGATCTGCTCATCCTGACGCGCGACGAAGCGGACATTGCGCACCGGATTGCCAAAGAACGCTATCTGCCGCTGGATGGGTTGCTCACCCAGCAGGGCGATTTGTTCATGCGCATCTGCAACGGCAAAGACAGCGCACCGGTCCGACTCGCTTACGGCACGGGCGTCGAGCACAGCCCCTACTGGGTCCACATGCGGAAATGGGCGAGAAACAACATGACCCCGCTCGTCGCTCCCGGCGCACAAGGCGATTGGATCGAAGTCGGCAGCCTGCTCGACACGCTCAACGCCGGGCAATGGACGTTGAATGCCCAGCCCGAATCGAAGGATGCAAAGGTTGCCTGCCGCGTCGAATTCGCCTTGCCTGGCGCGGCGGCCGGCAGCCGGGACATCATCGCCAGTTTCGAGCAGCAGGACGCGGTTCTGGAACTCGCCTACTTCGGCGACACCCGCTACCGCCGACGGTTAATCCACCGCGCCGACGTGCTGGACGATCTGCTGGAAGCCGTCAGGCAGGCCACGCCTTCCGTGTCGCCGCCCAAGCGCTTTCCCATCTTCGCCTACACGTTCGAAGAACCCGGCCCTCGCGCGTTCCTAGGCGAGCAGGAGGCCGCACACCGCAGGGCCTCCATCGCAGCATTCAACGCCCTCTTCGGCCTCAAGTTGACGCATGGCGTCAACCAACCCTTCTATCTCGACCTCCGCAGCGTGAAGACCGAGAAGCTGACGGAACATCTGCGCAGCCTCGAAGCCACCCACCGCAACAGCGTGATGGTTGTCAGCCTCGGCGACGAGATCGGGCTGCCGATGCCGCCGAAGAACAGCGACGCGGCCTTCCGAAACTGGTTGCTGACACAGAACATCCCTGCAACGGATCTGTCGTCGCATCCGACGTCGATGGATCAACTGGCGTATGACATCGGGACCGATTGCCGGACGAACGATTCCAAGCGCTACTACTGGTCCCGGCGCTATGCCAACGCCCATGGCATCGCCGCGCTCCGCGAACGGACGGATCTGATCCGCCGCGAACTGCCGAATGCCGGAATCGGGGCCAACTTCTCGCCGCACCACGGCGGCAGCGAACACGCCTACATCGGACCGGTTCACACGTGGGTCACGCTGTTCCGCGAGGGCGGCATGACGATGCCCTGGAGCGAGGACTATGCCTGGCAGCTTCCCATCGGCAGCCAGCAGTTGAACGCCCTTTCTCTCGACCTGTTCCGCGCCGGACTCCGCCACAAGCCGCAGGCTTCCATCCATTTCTACGTCATGCCCCACTGGCCCGGCACCACGCCCAACATGTGGCGTCGGCAATTCTACACCAGCCTGGCGCATGGCATGAAGATGCTGAACCTCTTTGAATTCCGTCCCGTGCAGGATGCCTATACCGAGAATCACGTCAGCCTGACCGAGACCTACGTCACGGTACGGCGGGCGCTCGGAGAACTGGCCACGTTCGAGGACTTCATCGTTGACGGAACCGTCGCCGCCTCCAGCGTGGGGCTCTGGTTCAGCGAGGTTTCGGACATCTGGCGCGACAACGCCCCACCCTACGCCGCGGCGAAGCGAGCGCTCTACCTGGCTCTGCGCCATGGCGGCCCGCTGGATGTTGTCGTTGAAGCCGATGCCCTGGATGGCACGTTGAAGACCTACGCCACCCTCTATCTTGCCGACCGCCACATCAGCCGCGCCGCCTCATCCGCCCTGGCGGCCTGGGTCCGGCAGGGCGGCAAGCTGCTGGTCACCGCCGGCGCCGGCGCCCGCGACGAATTCGATCAGCCCAACACGATCATGAAGCAACTGCTCGGAGCCAGTGTCGACAGACGGACCGATGGTGCAGGCGATCTGCATTACTTGAAACAGGATCTTCCCTTCGCAAACGCGGTCGACACTGTGCACATCAGAGACAAGGATGTCCCTGTTTTCGGCGCGACATCGACACTGGACAAATCGGCCGGCGAAATCCTCGCGACCTTCTCCGATCACTCGCCGGCCATGACGCACCGTGCGGAGGGCGCCGGCGAGGTGTCCGTCCTGGGATTCCTGCCGGGACTCAGCTACATGGCCCAGGCCCTTCCAAAACGGCCGGTCGACCGGGGTGCCGATGACAGCGCCTTCACGCATTTTCTCCCGACGAACTTTAATGCGACCGTGGCGGAACTGATTGCTGCGCCCGCCAGCAAGGCCCGCGCATTGACCTGCTCGGACGGACTCGTCGACTTCAACCTGATTCAAAGCAAGCACGGGGTGGTCGTTCCGCTGGCCAGTTGGCGCGACAACGCGCGGCACACGATCACGCTGCACTGGCGCGGTGCCCCGGCCGTGCGCGAGGCCAGGCTGGCTTCCGGCGGAAAAGTCGACATCAAGCCGGTGGAGGGCGCGACGCTCTTCACCTTCGATCTGACGCTGGCCGACGCCCTGATCCTCAAGCTCCGCTAGTGCGCGGCCCCGCGCCGCGCAAGGATCGCCGGATACTCGAAACGCTGCAACCGGCCGGCGCGGGCCATCGCCCCGCAAAAACGGCAAAGCGCCCGGTGGGACATGGCACTCGGTTTTCCCTCGCCGTTTTCGCCACCCAGCGGATGCTTCTCCGGAAAGGCCGGGTCCAGGTAGTGCTCCAGCGACACTTCGCCCACGGCGAGGAAATCGGGATCATTGAGCCGCTCGTAGCCGATGGCCATGATCTGCCCGATCATGTTGTGGACTGTCGGCACTTCGCCGTCATCGACCTTGTTCCAGCTTTCTGCCTTCAGTTCCAGCAGCAGTTCCTCCAGCCAGCGGGCGTATTGCGGGTCGCCGCCCACGCGCTGATGCTTGTCCAGCGCCTCCACCATCGAGACATAGCCGAAGCCGCAGTCGATCATCTGCCGGGCCAGCGTCCGCCCCTCGGTACCGCCGGAAAGCTTGACCCGCTGGTCAAAATGCGCGCGGTCGTAATTGCGCAGAAATCCGGCGATCGCGTCCGCCTCGCCGCAAAACCGGTCGTACCCCATTTCGACCAGGCAGACCAGCGCCAGCAACGCCCAGCCGATTTCGCGGTCGAAATGCCAGTCTGCCGTCACGCCGGTGTGGTTGATGGCGATGATTTTTTCGCCCAGCGCAAGGGCCGTGTCCCGTGCATCGTCATCGCCGGTCAGGCAGTAATACTCCAATAGTCCCTGCGTCCAGATGTGGCTGGTGATGCACCCCTTGCTGTTGTGGAATCGCGCATGGAAGGGGGAGCCGCGATGGTGGCGGGCATCGTCGGAATAGGTCAGGAAATCGACTTCGATATTGTGCCGGACCGACCAGCGCAAGAGATCGAAGAGCGCGGGGCCGTCATTCTGTGTCGTGGCCGTCTTGCCGGTGCGCATCGCCTCGATGGCCAGCACGTGGATCATGTCGTACTCGTTGTTGGTCCAGGTCGGCTCGACCAGGCCGGCCACCGCGTGCGGAAACAGCAGACCGCCCGTCGCGCAGAAGCGCTTGGGCGGGACGCCGCCGTTTTCCGGCGACGCCAGGTAATCCGGCTGGGCGCCGGCATAGCCCAGCGTGTAGTGCCAGTTCGGCGTGTCGCCCAGATCCCATTTTCCGGCCGGCATCACCAGATGACAGAACCGATCGAGCAGGCGGTTCATCCGGACGTTCTCACCGCCCGTCCCGTATGGCAGCACCCGGTCCAGTTCGAAGCAGCGGAGCGCCGTGAGCGTCTCCGGCGTGGGTGCCGCGCGCCCCAGGGCATAGGCCGTCTCCGCCTGCGCGGCCAGCGCCGCAGGCGCGCGGGCCTCGTCTGCCGCGGCAAACGCGATGAGGAGGTTCTGTTCGCGACGACGTCCCTGCGGCCAGGTGAGCGTGCTTCCTTCGGGAATCATCTGATAGTCCAGCCGGTTGCCGATGGAGTCGAAGGCGTTCGGGCGGCTCTGGAGAAAATCCTTCAGGGTCACGCAGACCGCACCATCGGCGCCGCGCAGCTGGAGCCAGGGGTGGACGTTGATGGCGCCGGGGAGGCAGTAGAAGGGATAGTCGGCCTCATCCCGCAGCATGGCGAAATCGCGCACGTGCGCCGCGTAGATCGTATCGTCGGAGAGGATCGTCACGGGATCGGGGTTGCAAACAATGCGCGGCTGCCCTTCCCCGCCGTGGGAGGGCTGGAGGAAAATCCGCTCCGTCATTCCCGCGCCCAGCGACCAGTCACCCGCCAGCATGGCTTGCGACACCTCGACCTCCGGGACGCCGGTGATTTCATGCGCGGGCATGAAATCGACCCGCAACGCGGAGAGTCCCTGCCACAGTTCAACTGACAAACGATAGCACAACGAGGGCGATCCGGCGCCGTCCACGCATTGCCCCTCCAGTTCCACCCGGCAGCGGAGGGGACCGTTGCGCGTCATGCGGATCCGGCGCTGCACGCCGGGCGCCTCCCTGAGACGGCATCCGTTCACTGTCAGTTCGGGCGCGAGCGTGCCGGAACCGCCCTTCCAGGCGACGCGGATCGGCGGCGAGGCGGGATCCAGATTCAAATCGACACGGATCTGGCCATTGTCCAGCAGCAGGCTGTCGGCGGAGGCCAGCGGGATGGAGCCGGCCGCCACGCCCGCCGGCAGCAGGTTGACCGTCGCCAGCCCGTCTCTGGGCGCCAGGAAGGAAAGCTCGACCCAGCGGACGCCGCCGGCTGTGGCCGGGGTCAGCATCTTCACTTGGGCGGTCGTCGTCACGTCGCCGTCAAAGCGGATTACCGCGGCCTGCAGACCATCGGGAACCTGATCAGCAGGAAGCGGGCACCCCGTAACCACCGGCGTGCCGGGCTTGATCGGATAGCGCACCTTGATCGCACACAAGGCGGGCGAAACTGATTTTTGCGAAGTATTCATACTGGAAGCTTGTATACGGGTGAATCCTGGGAGAGGTCAGCGAAATTATCCATTGTGCATCGCAAATGCAAGCGGGAAGTAACCGGTCAGTTTCTGGGGTCAGTTTCTGGGGTAGCGCGATTTGAGTGCATTGGGGTAACGCCTCATGGACGGGTCGGTTGACGCTTACGGCGACGCTTTCGGACGACGAGAACAGGCAGTTTCACGCGTCCACCATACGCATCGCCGTAAGCGTCGACCGTTATGAATGGCGCTGGCGAGTCGGATCGAGTAAGCTGATCGGGTAGCGAAGCAAAGGCCCCTTACACGCATGCAGGAAAACGAACGCATACGCGCGGTATACCAGGGACGGACGCCCGACCGGGTGCCGTTGATGCTGGATCTCTCACATTGGTACAAGCGCAACAACAAGGTCCCGTTCAACCTGGCGGGCTTCGCCGGCGTGGAGCAAGGACTGGTGGATCTGCACAAGCAGGTGGGCGCGGCGGCCTATTGCGAAATGGGGGGGTTCTACCAGTTAACGAGCGACGACCCCGACTGGCGGATCGAGTCCGCGACGGAGGACGGCGTCTTCACGACACGCATCGTCTCTCCGCTCGGCCAGCTTCACGAGGAGCGGGTGTTCAACCCCGTGAGCTATTCCTACGGCATCCGCCGGTACCTGCTGCAGTCGCCCGACGACTTCCCGATTGTCGAGGGCCTGATGGCACGGCTCCGCTGCCGCCCCCGCTGGGAGCGCTTTCACGCCTGGCGGGACGCCCTGGGCAGCCTGGCCTTCCCCTATGCGCAGCTCCCCTACTCCGGCTCCGGCTACATTCTGGCCCGCTACATGGACGTCGCCGACGCCGTCTTCGCCCTGCACGATGAGCCGGAGAAAACGACGCGTCTCATTGGTGCGGTCAACGCCTGCAACCTCCGCATCCTCGACGCGCTGATCGACGGACCTTTCGAAACGCTGCTGATCAGCGACAACTATGACAGCAACGTCCAGACAACGGCATTCTTCGACGAGCATGTCGGCGGCTACTACACCGAGGTCGCCCGGCGGCTGCACGCACACGGCAAGTGGCTGGCGGTACATGTCGACGGAGAAAGCCGGGGTGTGCTCGGCAGGCTGGCCGCCTGCGGCGTGGACTGCGTCGACGCCGCCACGCCGGCGCCGATGTTCGCCCTCACCCCGCAGCAGATGCGCGCCGAGGCGGGCCCCGGCCTGATCCTCTCCGGCGGCATCCCGGCTCCCGTCTTCGGTCCCACGGGGAGCGAGGCCGCCTTCGAAGCGTCTGTCAGAAGCTGGCTCGACACCCGCATGGCCTCCCCGCGCCTGTTCATGGCCGCGGGGGACCAGGTTCCGCCCGACGCCTCGTTCTCACGCATTGCACGACTGATCGAACTGGTTGACCGATTTGGTCGATACACCTGAAAAGGAGCACCATGACCCCCATCGAATCACGATCCTATCTTTCCGACATCACGGACACTCTCCGGCGTCACTGGCCGGCAAACCGGACGATCAACATCGTGTGCCACGGGCATAGCGTTCCCGCCGGATACTTTGCAACGCCGCGGGTCGACTCGTTGAACGCCTATCCCCACCTGTTGCGGGCCGGACTCGCCGAGCGCTTTCCCTTCGGGCCCGTCAATGTCATTGTCACCGCCATCGGCGGAGAGAACTCGGAGGCGGGTGCGGCCCGGTTTACGAGCGATGTGCTCGGACACCGCCCCGACCTGGTCACCATTGATTACGGCCTGAACGACCGTCGACTCGGACTGGAGAAGGCCGACGCCGCCTGGACCCAGATGATTCAGGAGGGGACCCGGGCCGGCATCAAGCTGCTGTTGCTGACGCCCACCTTCGACATGACGCAGGCCCCCGCCTGCATGGATGCGAACCGCCACCAGCTCGGCGAGCATGCCAACCAGATCCGCCGACTGGCGCATGCGAACGGCGTGGGGCTGGTCGACAGCTTTGCCGCCTTCAAGCACTATATTCAATCCGGCGATCTGAGCGACTTGCTGTCCTGGAGCAACCACCCCAATCGCCAGGGTCATGAACTCGTTGCCCGGGAACTGCTGCGTTGGTTTCCGGCGGGATAAACGCTCCCGGAAGAACGCAGGCCCGATCCGCGGCGTTCGCCCGGGAAACGCAAGAACAATACACGAGGACTTTCCATGCTTGCCGGCACCGCTGTACGGGACATCACTCCGCAACGCCCCTGTTTCCTGGTCGGGTTTCCGCATATTCCCCGCATCTCGCAAGGCGTTCATGATCCGCTGTTGGCCAGCGCGCTTTGCCTCCGCAGCGATGGCCGCACGGTCCTGCTGATCGCGCTCGATCTCCTTTTCATCACGCCATCGACGGCCAGTGAACTGCGGGTGCGGATTGCGCGGGCCACGGGCGTCAAGCCGGACACGGTCTTCGTCAGTTGCTCGCATACCCATTCGGGGCCGCACACCGCCGAAGTATTGGAGTGGGGCCCCTCGCCGGTGGTCCCCGACATCGACCCCGCCTACATGGCGTTCCTGATGGATCGCATCGTCGACGCCGCCACGGCGGCCGTTCACAGCCTGCGACCGGTCGATGTGGCCTGGTGTGCGACCACGGTGACAGGCGCCGGAGGCAATCGTCACGACCCCGAACGGGGGTGCCGGGATTCCGAAGTCGGACTGCTGGCGGTCCGAGACCGGCAGTCCAGGCGGCTGTGCGCCGTGTCGGTGGTCTACAGCATGCATCCGACAGTCCTGCACGAGGACTCCAAGCGGGTATCGTCCGACTTCCCCCATTTCACGCGGGAGTTTCTGAAAGCCCGTATCGACGCGGATCTGACGGTACTTTACCACACCGGGCCGTCAGGCAATCAGAGTCCCCGATATGCCGTGCGGAGCAACACCTTTGGCGAAGCGCAGCGTATCGGCGAAGTGCTGGGCCAGGTTATTGTTGACCGCCTTGGCGCGCTACGTGACGAAGACTTCGTGCCGGAAGCCATCGTTGACGCACGGATGAAGGATGTGGCGCTGCCGCGTCGCACGCTTCCCGAGGTGGACGAAGCCCGCCGGAGCCTGGAGCAATTCCGGAAGATCTATCAGGAACTGAAGCAACGCGGCGCGGGGCATGGTCCCGTCCGCACGGCGGAGTGCGATGTGTTCGGCGCGGAAGAGACCGTCTACCTTGCGGAGTGTCAGGCGAACGGGCGACTCGCCGAAGTCCTCGCCGGTTACACACCCGTCAGTGTTCAGGTTGTCCGCGTGGCGGACAACTACCTGGTCGGATTCCCCGGCGAACTGTTTACCGAATATGGCCTGGCGCTCAAGCAAAGGACCAACCATCGCTGCTTACCCGTGTCCCTGGTCAACGGCGAACTCCAAGGCTACATTGTCACGCCCGAGGCGGTTGCCGCAGGACTCTACGAGTCCAACAACCGCGTTTTCGAGCCGGAGGCCGGCGAGCTCCTCATGCAGGCGGCCATCGACCTTATGGAGTCCATGTGAATCGAAAGCGGATTACGCTGGTGGCGTTCGGCGACTCCACCACGGCGCCGCGCGGACCCGTGCGGATCTATCTCGAATGCCTCAAGCAGGAGCTGGCCGCCAGGGGAATCGACGTCGAGGCGTTCAACGCCGGCGTGGGCGGCAACACCACTGAAGACGCCCGGCTTCGCTTCGAACGCGATGTCCTCGCCCGGCGGCCCGATCTGGTGGTCATCCAGTTCGGCATCAACGATGCCGCCGTCGATGTCTGGCGAACACCACCTGCCGAGCAACCACGAGTTGCGGCCGACCGGTATGTGGAAAACATCGAGCATTTCGTCACCGGCATCTGCGGACAAGCGGCACGGGTGATCCTCATGACTCCCAATCCGATGCGATGGACACCCGCCCTGCTAGACCGCTACGGAAAACCACCCTATCAACCGGCCGATCCCGATGGGTTCAACGTGCGGCTGAAGGCCTACGCCGAAGCGCTGCGCGAAGTAGCCAAGCGGCGCCGTCTGCCTCTGGTCGATGTCTACGCGGCGTTTCAAGCCTACGGCAATGTCGACAATCAAGCCATCGACGACCTCCTGCTGGACGGCATGCACCCGAATGACGCGGGGCACCGCCTCGTGGCGGAACG
The DNA here is from genome assembly GCA_964592855.1 of uncultured Lentisphaerales bacterium. Lineage (GTDB taxonomy): Bacteria > Verrucomicrobiota > Kiritimatiellia > RFP12 > JAAYLN01 > JAAYLN01. Next base: position 11,360 of record CAZQKI010000001.1, on the reverse strand, counting down.
GCTGCTCGCGGAGATTGCCTAACGCCTAACTCCTCCTAATGTTCTTGGCCGGTTCGGCACAGAACCTGCTTAAAGAGGCATTGTCTGTCCATTTTTCATAACGAAGACGCCCTATGCGTAACCACCTAGCATCCCTGATTCTCCTGATGCCCATGCTTGTCTGCGCCAAACAGGGGCAGGAAGCGGTTGACCGGCAACAGCAGCCGCAACCGGCGCAAGCCCGCCCCGCGAACTGGACGAATCGGCTGGTCATTGCCGACGCCGAGGCGCTCGGCGATTTCACTCTGCGGTGGGACGACAAAGGCACCCTGCTCCGTCTTTCCGACGCACAAGGCGAGCGCCCCCTCGTGTGTACAATCAAGCGCAGGCGCAGCACATGCATCGGCACGCCGGCCAAGGTCTTCGGCCAACCCTTCATGGATGGGGTACGCGTCACCGCCATGCTCCCCAACACGAATGCCACCGCCACCCTCTCGCTGCGGCGTTCCCGCCAGCGCTGCACACTCTATGTCGATGGCCAACCGGCCTTGAGCTTCTCCGACCTTTGGAATGGCGCCATCGCGCTTGCAACGGTGCGGGAAGCCCTCCCCGACCCGATCGAAGCGGGGTTTGTGCAGCGGTTGGGGCACTTCAGCTTCAGCGACGACTTCCTGATCGACCAGGCATCCCCACAGGCCCTTCAACTCTGGGAAACCACCTCTGGGGCGTGGGGCTTGCATGCCGTCACGGGCACCCTGAGCGGCGTCCACTTCCGCGAAGAACTCAAGCGTTTCCCCAAGCCCGAGCGAAGCCCCAACTTCTACAGTCTCGACGGCCATGGCCAGAATGCCATGATTCTGGCCGGCGAGCCCTTTTACAACCACTACACCTATCGCGCCTCGGTGCAGCACAACGCCGGCACCAACGGCCTGCTCTTTCTGATGCCGGAGAACAGCGGTCCCCCGGGACACGCCTTCACCGTGCAGACCGACCCCGATAGCGGGCACTTGATCTTTGCGCTCTGGCGCGGCACGGCGGCCGGACGGGGGTTGGGTTTTTTGGTCGAAGCCGTCGTCTCCGACTGCGTACCCGGACAATGGTTGATGCTCGAAGTCCGCGTTTTCGAAGACCGCGTCGTCTGCCGGGTGGACAACATCGAGGTGATCCGGCGGCGGCTGGCGTTTCCGCCGGGCGGGCGTTTCGGGCTTTTCAGCAACGCGCCCGACGGCGCCCGCTTCGACGATGTCCGGGCCGCGTCGCATACCGAGATCCCCGTCGACACCCGCGAAGATCTTGCACCGTGGACACGCCGCTGCACCCATCCGCTCGAAAGCCGCAGTGGCCCGCTTGCGGGCTTTGTTTCGCCTGACATTCCCTTTGCGACGCAGGCACACCTGGCCAAGACGTCCTCGTCCAACGCGACTGAGATCATTTTCGGTGCAACCAACGATCCCCCGCGCCGCATCGACCTGGCCATCCAGCCTGCCTCGCGGTTCTGGTCCGCCGATCTGATCGCCGGCTGGCGGTCCGCAACCCAGACGCACTACCGCCTCTCGGTCCGGCAGCGCGACGGCGCCCCAACAGCCACGTTATTTCAGGTCGCCCCCGGCGTGACCAACCGCCTGCTGGACACCCTCGTCCTCGCCCCGTTCACGAATGGCTGCGTGACGCTGACACTCGACGCCACGGCCCCGGAGGGGATCAGCGGCAGGATTGACGGCCGAACCGTTGTTTGGAGTCCCCTCGAAGGAACTGCGGCGGGCGCGGCGGGGTTCAGGCTGGGCATGGAGACGCTGGGCGTGCTGACGCTTCCCCTCTCGCGCAGCGACGTGGCGCACTTCACGGACCGCTTCGAGAAAAACAATTTCTACGTCACCGATCCCTACATGCGCCACTGGGCCTCGCCGGAAGGACAATGGCTGGGGTATCCCGACAAGCGCGCCTGGTACAAGAGCGACGTGCTCCGCCAGGTCGAACTGCGCGTCCCGTCGGTCAATGGCACCATCCTGCACATGCTGATTCCCGAAGGCCAGACGAACGGAGTCATTCAAGTCGCCGTGAGCAACGACGTCATCTCCCTGTCCACCCGCTTTGCCGGAGGCACCAACCACCACGTGGTTGCACAGCGCGCCACCTGGTTTTTCCCCGAATCGCAACCCGTTGCCGACGGGCCGAAATTCCGCTTTTACACGGTCCGCCTCAATGACGGGATTTTCACGCTGAGCAGCGACACCAGCCTGGTGGCGCGCTGCAGTGTCCCTTTGCCCGCCGCGGGACGACGGATGATGATGGAAGGGATGGAGACGGCACAACTCGCGTTTACCCGGGTGATCCGCGAACCCGTGCTCGACTGTCTCTTTACAGAATCGCTGCACGACTGGAACATGAACGGCGGAAGCTGGGAGGTCATCAACCGCTTCCAATGCTTTCCGGACTGGTCGCACATGAACGGCGAAAACTCCAATTCGGTCGCCGCGATCTGGTCGAAATTCGAGATCGCCGGCGATTTCAGCATGGAGTTCTACGCGGGCATGCGGCATGGCTGGTATGATCGGCCCGGCGACCTTAATCTGACGATCATGAACCGGCGCAGCACGACGGCCAGCGGCTACACCCTCACGACGGCAGGCTGGGACCCCGACGAGTCGCAGCTCTGGTCGCGATTCTTCCGGAACGGCGAACCGAAGGCCCAATCCGACCGCTACACCGTTCCACGCACGCGGGAAGGAAACAAGCGCAAGGGATACGAGCCGCTCCTCGCGGAAGGACGAGATGTCCATGGCGCCTGGTACGCACTCCGTCTGCGCCGGCTGGGCAATCAGTTGACGTTTGATTTTGACAACCAGCGGATTCTGGAGTTCAACGACCCCGAGCCGATCCACGCCGGTTCCTTCGGCATCTGGACCTACCGCAACTCCATGATGGTCGCCCGCGTTCGCATCACCGCCGATGCCATCCGTCCCCGCCCCTTCGCGTTTTCCAGAATCACCCGCATTCCGCCGCCGCATGCTTCACATGCCGCATGGGCGGTCGACACCAACGCGCCGGCATTGACGATCAATGGCTGGCCGGCTCAACTGCTGCAGGAGCCGCTGTGGCATCACGACGAAGATGACAACCACACCCGGATCGTCTTCAAGAACGCCACGACGGCAGTCCCTGAAATGCACGTTTACTCCGCACAGGGCGGCGGGGCCTTCATGGCGCGCGCAAGCCTGCCCGAGATCGCGGCCAGCGAGCTCATCGGCTGGCGCTTTGAAGTCGCCCGCCACCCCGAAGCCCAGTTCAACCTGGAGTACACGCTGGGAACACGCGAGGGCAAGCAGTTTACCGTCATCGAGGCGCTGTCGCACTACATCTGCGGCACGCTGGAGGAACGCGGCCCCCGCCGCATCGCCGGCCGGCTGCCCAAGCCGCCCGAGCCGACCCCCGAGGGAGCCACTGATCTGATCTGGACGCCCGTCGTCGCCTGGCTGCCCATCCAAGGCGTCTCCAACAGGTTTCAGGTGCGCCTGGATGGCTTCGGCAACTTGCAGCCGAGCGACATCCAGCAGGGGCTGTCGGGCAACCCGCCCGGCGCCTGGTACGCCGTTCGCAATCTCCGGCCCATCTATCGGGGGACACCCGTCATCGCCACGACCCGATCCCCGGATCTCGCGCCGCTCCGCGAAAAGCTGGACACTGCGCCCGTCGGCAGGCTCAACACACTGACCCTGCCCGCCGAACTCGACCCTGCCAGGACCGTCATCGAATGGGGGGTCATGCCAGGAAGCGACATCGCCCTCGTCGCCCGTCTCGCGACGCGTCCGCCGCACAGCATCCGCGTGGCCTCCACCCTGCCGTGGCCAAATCCCCTGCTCACCTCCCGGAATGTGCGCATCAACGATCAACCCGTTCCCATCGCCTGGATCGATGCCAATGAACTGGTCGTTCCCCTGCCCCGCGGCATTCCCGACAGCAACGAGGCCGTCCGCCTCTCGACGGACCTCCTTGACGGACGCACCTTCACGCAGCTGTTCTCCTCGTCATCCATCTACGAGGCCCCCGGAAAGCGTCCAGCAGACCCCCCCATTCTGATCGGATTCGACCTGACGAACAGCTTGTCCTGCTATCAGAACTTCGAGTCGCGCCGACTCTTCCCCAGCGCCTTCCAGGTGGCGCTTCCGCCCACGATCCGCTTTGACGACCCGCGCCAGAACAGCTACCTCCGCTATGCGAACAGCGGCAACGCGGCACGCCTGCAAGGCCTGCTCGCAAGCGGCTATGACCTGGCCCGCTGGCCGCTGCTGCAATTCCGCTACCGCGGCGATCCCATGGCCCGCGTCTCCATCCATGCCATCAATTCCGGCGTCATTCATTTTTCGGAAAACAATCCGAATGCCAGCGAGGTGCCCCTGGCCCCCCAGCCCAAGCTCGACGACACCTGGCACACCTGGCTGGGGCGGGTCTCCGGGTTCACCCTCTCGCGCCCGATCACCTCGGGCTACTCGCTGGGCGTGACGGATTTGCGCGTGGGCTCGCTCCACGGCCAGGACCAGACCGGGCGCTTCAGCACCTTGAATGTGGACGACCTGGCCGCCGGGCCTGTGATTGGCCCCGGACAGAACCTCACCTTCCGCGCCAGCTACGAAGCGCCCGACGGCATTGACGTTTGCGCCTACAGCATCCTCTCCGGTGAACAGCCCTGGGACCTTCGCACGGCGAAGCAACGCGAGGAGGCACGGTGGACAGCCATCACCACCAATACCTGGATCGCCGTTCCCACGGGAGGCATCGAAGACGGCATCCACCATCTCGTTCTGCGGGCGAAAAGTGCCGACAGCGTCTGGTCGCCGGTCGCCGACATCCCATTCATGATGGACCGCACACCGGTTCCCGTAACCGCACAAGTCATCAGCACCAGCAAGCTGAACGGGACGCTCTTCAACGTCGACTTCCAATCGAAGGATGGAGCCTCGCCGCTCATGGAAACCCTGAAGCTCACGTGCAACGGCACACCGTTCCCCTTTGCGCAGGATGCAACCAGCGTCGTGAACTATCATACCAACGGCATCACGCTTGAGCTGAATTGGCCGCTCCTGTTCCGCAAGCAGATCAACGCGGCGGGAAATGGCACCCAATTCGCCATTCGCTGCGAAGGACTGACCGACGCCGCCGGCAATGTCAGCCCGCCGCTCAGCGCCAGCATCAAGATCGACTATGCCTCCGACAAGACGCCGCCGACCTACCCCCCGCTGGCGACGCCGACCAACGCACTCTGGTGGGCGCCCGAAATGCCCGCTCCGAGCGACCTGTTCACCTTCAACCGCACCCTGGTTGTGGAGCCGGGAACCTCTCCCGACATATTCAGCTTCATCGGCCTCAAGGCCTCCGACAAGGAAGGCATGGTCGGAAGGACCTTCAGCAGCCCGGTCTGGTCAACCGCCAGACACCGCTATCTGGCGCTCAGCCTCTGCCTGGCTCCAGATACGAAGATCACGACCAACGAAACGCTCTTCGAACTGCGGTTCCGCCCCCCGAAAGTGCCTGCCGGCGGCAAGCGGTTCAAGCGCGGTGCCTATCACATGACCTTCACGTCAAAGACGCTGGCGGACAACCGAACCCTCTTCGGCAACCTCAAATGGGAGCCTGGACGTTGGAACGACCTGATGGTCGATGTCGCCGAATTTCTGAAGCAGGAAAGCGGTCTGGCGGAGGCCTTTGAACTGCAGGAGTTCGCCATCGTCCTGCCCGCCGCCTCGCCCTATCGCCTGCAGGTCCGTGCCGGCGCCATCCTGTCGGCATGGGCCGCTACCGATGTGCTGGCCTTCCGGGCCTACGATGCCAGCGGCGTTTCCGGGCTCACCTGGCAAGGCGGTGGACAGGCGCCATTCACCGTCATCCGTCCTGCCCGCGTCAGCCTGCCGGCCGACGATCCCTGCTGGATGAAGCTCGCCATTCGCGACCGCGCCGGCAACGCAAGCCACCCCTTCCTCGTGCCCATCCCGCCCCATGCGCCCCCGCCGGGAAATCTTCCGCTCGCCGAAGACTGGGCGCCCTGACCGAACAGGACTTTGCCATGACACGAATCATCGTCCCCTTCATTGATGCAAACATCGTCGATGTCACCGTGACCGACTGGCGCAAACAGGTCGGCGACACCGTGACCGCCGGCGAGATGATTGCCGAGCTCACCACGGACAAGGCCGCCTTCGAGGTCGAAGCCCCCGGCAGCGGCACGCTTCTGGAAATCTACGCCAGTCCCAAGAGCGTGGTTCCCGTCTATTACATCCTGGCCCTGATCGGCGCCACCGGCGAGAGCGATCCCCAGGCCGCGGGCGAAAACGACGCGCTGATGCAAGCCTACCGAGCGCAGGTCTCGACGGGCTCCTCGCGGGCGCCAGCCTCCGCCGTGTTGCCTGCCGCCGCCGCAGCCGCTCCCCACGCGGACGCTTCCCGTACGCGTGCCACGCCCAAGGCACGTCGCCTGGCGCAAACCCACGGACTCGACCTCGCGGCCATTCAGGCCCGGACAGGGGTGGACATCGTCACCGAGGCCGTCCTGGCCCCTTTTCTGCCGGGAGCCCGGTCATGACGCTGGCCTCGCAGGACAAGCCCGTGGTCTGGGTGAGCGGCGCCTCGCGGGGGATCGGCCGCGCCATCGCGTGCGCCCTGGCGCAAGCGGATCATCGCGTCGTCGTCAATTACCGGAACGCGACCGAGGCGGCCAACGCCGTCGTTGCCGAAATCCTCGCCGCAGGCGGCGAAGCCCTCGCGGTCCAGGCCGATGTCACCTCCCCGGAAGCCATCGCCGACGGTCTGAAGCAGGTCGAGGCGCATTGGGGTGCCATCGACAAGCTCGTCGCCAATGCCGGCATCAACCTGGCCATGCCCATTCCCCTGATGAGCCTCGACACCTGGCGCAAGGTCATGGCGGCCAATCTCGACGCCGCCTTCCTCCTGACGCGGGCGGTCTCCCGCTCCATGATCCGTCGGCGCCGCGGACGCATCGTCTACATCTCCTCCGACGCCGCTCTCCTGGGCGACCTCCTGCACGCCGCCTACAGCGCCTCGAAGGCGGGGCTGCTCGGACTGGCCAAAACCGCCGCGCGCGAGCTCGCCCCCAGCGGCATCACCGTCAATGTCGTCGCCCCCGGCCCCATCGACACCGACATGACCGCCGACCTCACCGACGCCAAGCGGGCGCGGCAATGCCAGGCGATTCCCCTGGCGCGCTTCGGCAAGCCCGAAGAGGTCGCCGCCGTCGTCCAGTTTCTCCTTTCCGACAACGCCGCCTACATCACGGGCCAAGTCCTTTGTGTCGATGGCGGCCTCTGCATGAAAAGCCAGCCATGAACGCTTCCACCCCGGCCAACCGCATTTTCGTCACCGGCATGGGCGCCGTCACGCCCTACGGCGCTTTCGTCGCGCGCCTCTGGCAGGCGCTGCTGCATGGCGAATCGGGAATCTCTCTGATCGATCGTTTCGACCTGGGCGGCATGGCCTGTGTGCAGGGGGGACAAATCCGCGGCTACACGCCCCCCGCCCCGCCCCACGCACTTCCGGTCCTCGACCTTGCCACCGGCTTCGCCCTCGGGGCCTGCGCGGAGGCCATCGCACAGGCCGGTGGCGGTACGGATGAGTTGGGACTGGTTACCTCCAGCAACTTCGGCGCCCTCGATGAGGGGGAATGCGGGCTGGCCGGCGAAGCCCCCGACACCGCGCTCGCCGCCTGCGGGCAAGCCACGACCACCCAGCGGCTCGCGACGGCCTTCGCGCTGACCGGCCCCACCGCGACGCTGTCGCTCTCCTGCGCCGCCAGCGCCGCCGCACTGGCCTATGCCGCGTCGTTTCTGCAGGCGGGACGAGCCAAACGACTCCTGGTCGTCGGTTGCGATGCCCTCTCGCGATGCGCCTGGAGCGGCCTCTGCTCCCTGCGCACGATGACCCGCGACTGCGTCCGTCCCTTCGATCTCAACCGCTCGGGCACCCTGTTCAGCGAAGGCGCCTGCGCCATCCTGCTGGAACGGGAGGATGTCTGCATCACCCGCAACGCCCTTCCGCTGGCCGAACTGCGCGGCTGGGCCACGGGCAACAACGGCTTCCACATGACGGCACCGCCCGCCCGCGCGGCCGGCAGCGCACAGGTCATGCGTCAGGCCATTGCACGGGCGGGCCTCACCCCCGGCGATGTCGACCACATCAACGCCCATGGAACCGGCACTAAGCCGAACGACCTCACGGAGGCGCAGGCCTTCCACGACGTTTTCGGTCCGCGTGCCGAAGCGCTCCCCGTGACCGCCATCAAATCATCGGTCGGGCACCTCCTCGGCGCAGCCGGGGGCATCGAGGCCATCGTTTCAATTCTCTCCCTGCAGCAGGGCTGCATCCCGCCGACGACGCACTTCGAAACGGCCGATCCCGAAGCCAGCGTCGACCTGGTCACCGGCGCCCCCCGCCACGTTCCGCTCCGTTGCGTTTTGTCCAACTCCGCCGGTTTCGGCGGGTGCAACGCCGCCGTTCTTTTCACCCCCGCCTGATTCAACCCATGCACACGCCCCACGACATTGTCATTACCGCCTGCGGCATGCTCTCCGCCCTCGGCATCGGCTGCGAAGAGTCGGCCGCCGCCTGGCAGGAGGGCGAGTCCGCCTGCTTCCCCCCCGCGCGCATCGCCGCGCCGGCAGGCTGCGACGCCCTGGCCGGCGAAGTTCCCCCCGTTGCACTCGCCGACCTGGCCCTTGCTCCCAAAGCCTATCTGGACCGCCAAAGCGAACTCCTGCTGGCGGCCGCCGCGCTCGCCCGTTCGGCGGGAAAACTCGCGCCGGACTCCTTCGCTGCCGAGCGGGTCGGCCTCGCGATGGGCACCGCCTGGGGCGCGGTCCAGACGCTCGACCTGTTTTTCGACGACTATGTCAAAAAGGGGCCGCGCCTGGTCAAGCCGATCCTGTTTCCGCACAGCTACGCCAATGCGGGCATCAGCCTGGTCGCGATGGAATGGGAGGCCCGGGGCCCCCACTTGAACTTCGTCAGCGGCAACGACGCCTCGACGCAGGCGCTGATAGCCGCACTCGATCTCCTGCGGAGCGGCGAGGCCGACCTGATCATGGCCGGCGGGGCGGAGGGGCTCAACGCGACCCGTTGGCGCGCGCGGGCCGCCGCCGGTCAAGGCCACCTTCCGCCGGGCGAAGGTGCCGCCGTCTTTCTGATCGAACAGGCAGCAACCGCACGCGCACGCGGCGTGACGCCCCTGGCACGCCTGCGCGGGGGCGCCTCCGGCGACGGGGCGCCGGAATACCTGCACGCCACTTGTACCGCGACGATGAAACTGGCCCTGGCCGATGCCGGCGTTTCGGAAAGCGTGATCCGCACGGTCTACGCCACGGCGGCGGCGGCCCCTGGCATCACGAGCCGGCCCCAGTGGACCGTCCGCATCCCCGAGGCGCTTTACGGCGACGTGGAGGGGGCGAGCGGCGCCCTTCAAACAGCCTGCGCGCTGCTCGACCCCGAATCCCTCCCCGCGCTCATCCTGACCTGCACCCCCTCCGGCTCTGCCAGCGCGCTGGTAATCGACAAGCCCTGAGTTCCGTCATTCGATGACGAACTGGACGGAATCCAGCGAATCGACACCCGCCTCAAGCAACAGTTGCTTGGCGGCCTTCATGCTGGAGGCGTGGACTTCCAGGATGTTGCCGTTGAAACCCACACGCAGGTAGTTGTTCTTCGACTTGTCATGCGGCTTGCGAACGTCCCAGTGGCTGGCGCGGTCGGAAACGTACTGCCAATGCCAGCCTTTGCGGTCGGCATACGTTTCAAGCGGGCAACTGTCGACGCGCGCAGGGACGCCATGCGCGTCTTTCGGGGTGATGTAGGGGTGATACCCGCCTGACGGGAGGAAATCCGCGTGGTTTTCCTGCGCCAGGACGGGGTCGTCTGCTTTACGAGATGCTATATTTGACTTCATTTCAGAGTTCCGACGTTGTTGTAGTCGATCTCAAGGGATTGTGCAAGGGGGAAATGCCTGTATTTCAGGTGATCGACGGCTATCTGGCGGGCCGTTTTCATTCGAATGCCCTTCCTTCACCGGCCTCTTCTGTCGTGCGTCCGTCGCGGATCTGATAGATGCGCTTGAAGGTCGGGATGATTTTCTCGTCGTGAGTGACGACGATGACGGCCGTCTCGTATTGGCGGGCCATTTGGTTGAGAATGCGGATCACCGCCATCGCTCGTTCGCTGTCCAGCGGCGCGGTGGGTTCATCGGCGAGAATGACCGGCGGGCGGTTGACGAGCGCCCGCGCAATGGACACACGCTGCTGTTCACCGCCGGAAAGTTGCGAAGGCATGGCGCGGGCGCGGTGCCCGACATCCAGCGCTTCCAGCAGATCCATGGCCCGCTTCCGGGATTCCACATTGGAACGTCCAGCCAGCATGGGCAACAGCGCCACGTTGTCGGTGACGTCGAGAAACGGGATCAGGTACGGGGCTTGAAATACAAAGCCGATCCTGTCACGCCGCAGGGCGCGCAGATCCTGGATTCGCCAACCGTTATCGTAGATCAACTCGTCGCCCAAGGTCATGCGGCCACCGGACGGCTCAATCACCGCACCGAGGCATTTCAGCATGGTGCTCTTGCCGGATCCCGAAGGCCCGATCAAGCCGACCACTTCGCCGGGATACACCTGCATGTCAACGCCTTTTAAGGCATCGACAGCGGTGTCGCCGCTCCCATAGCGTTTCTTTATTCCTTCGATACGAATACCTTTCCCTGTCATGTTAACCACCTATGGCTTCGGCCGGATCGATTTTTAGTGCGGCATGGATGGCAATGAGGCTCGCAAGGATGCAGATCACAACCACGGCGCCGAACCCGAACACCGAGTCGAGGGGTTCCAGCAAGACATATTTCGGGAAGATCGGCGCCATCACCAAGGTGGCGGAGATCTTTCCCACCACGAAGCCGATCATGCCCAAGACGATGGATTGTTGCATGATCAATCCGACAATTGTGTGGTTCTTGGTGCCGATCAATTTGAGCACGGCGATCTCGCGGATCTTTCCAAGGGTCAGGGTGTAGATGATGAAGGCGACGATGGCCGCGCTGACAATCGAAAGAATCACCAGAAACATGAAAATCTGTTTGGCCGAGGTGGCAATCAGTTTGCCGACCAGGATATTCTCCATCTGGTTGCGGGTATAGACCGTCAGGCGTTTCCATCGGCGGATCGATTCCGCCACCTCCTCAGCGCTATGGCCCGGTTTTATTTGTACCAGCACCGCGTTGACGTAAGGATTCATGCTTTGCGAGGCAATCACCGCATCCAGCACCCCCGGCGCCCCAGCGCGGTTGAAAGCGGGGTTTGCGGCGGTTCGCCGCCGTTGCCGGACGACGGCGTCGTTGTCCT